>JBKJJE010000016.1:0-37828 GCA_046598075.1 Stagnimonas sp. | reverse complement strand
GGATGTCAGCGCGCTACAGAAAACACTGGGTGTGAGTGCACCTGAAGTGCGCGAATACTTCACCGACGGCCGCCGCATCTCCTTTCTGCTCGAACGCCGTCTGGCGCGCGAGGTGCTACAAGGCCGCCTAGCCCCCAGTGAGGGCGACCCCTACGACGTGATCGACGCCCACGGCGGCAAGTGGGAGGTGCGCTCGCTCACCGACCGCGGCATCTACTTCTGCCCCAGCTACATGGTTGGCTCCAGCCGCCGCTTCAACGAGCGCGGCTTCATGGCCAAGCTCGACGGCATCGACGGCTATCTGGTGAGTGATATCGAACAGTTTCCGGCCGTGCCTTACTGGGTGGTGAAGAGCGCGACGGTCAGGCGCTGGTGGGCCGACCACAAGCTGGGTGCGACCAGCAAGATTTCGTATGCCGAAGCGCGGCGCTTGTTTGCGGCGATGCCGATACAGGCTTTGCCAGCGAAGCCATGACCACACCGTAGGGTGGGCAAAGCGAAGCGTGCCCACGCGGGGTTTGCGCTCGGTGCGGGTGGGCAAACAAGAAGATGTTTGCCCACCCTACGTCACGAGGTCATTTGTCAACGGGCGTATGCACGCCAGTGCAAACCCCTGGCACCTGAATGTGATCGCGCCACCCATTGATATGTGAGCGCCGGGGAGACATCTCCTTGGCAGCGATGGAAGCTGTAGCTATCCCGTTGTTCGTCAGCAGCAGGCCACCAAGAGCGAGAAAACCTCGGGGGCTGGGTATCGTCGTAGGAAATTGGATGACAGCTTGCCGGCAGCGACCATGAAGCGTTCGGGGGCAGTTCAAATGCCAGCATGCTCTCGTTGGTGTCGAGATCGTGGAGCTCTCTGATATTGCCCGCAGAAGCGGGAATCCAACTAGGAATCCACCCACGTTCGATAGCGCCCTGTTCCTTCGCGTCGGAGAGTGTTTTGTAAAAGACTTCAGGCCGCTCTAGCGAGCATCCGAGAATGACAACCGCACCCAGAGCGGCAATCAGGCGTGAAAGGCGACATGTAAGCGATCTAGTGGTCACGCATTAGGCAGCGAGCTTCGCCGTCTCAGCTGCCTGACTCTTCGGCGGATACAACGGCGCATGCAGCCCCAACTTACGGGCCTCGGCCACATCCGCCATCAGGTCACGCTTGGTGATTTCGGTGAGCTGAGCGAAATCTTCCAGCACGTAATACAGCGGCTGCATGATGTCGATGCGGTAGGGCGTGCGGAGCACGTCGAGCAGATCGAAGCGTTTGCGCAGCGCGACGTTGGACGAGTAGGCGTAATCGGTTTCGCCAATCGAACTCAGGATGCCACCGCCATAGATGCGCATGGCCTCGCCCGGCTTCTGCACTAATCCAAACTCCACCGTGAACCAGTAGAGCCGTGCCAGGAACACACGGTCTTCCTTGCTCGCGGCGAGGCCCAGCTTGCCGTAGAGGTGCGTGAACTCTGCGAAGTGCGGGTTAGTGAGCAGCGGCGTGTGGCCGAACAGCTCGTGAAAGACGTCCGGCTCCTGCAGGTAGTCCAGCTCTTCGCGGGTGCGCACGAAAGTGGCGGCGGGGAACTGCTTGTTGGCGAGTAGCTTGAAGAACTCGCTGAAGGGGATGAGCGCCGGCACATAGGCCACTTCCCAGCCGGTTTCACGCTTCAAGACCTTGCTGATCTCGGGCAGCTGCGGCACCCGATCTTTCGGCATGTTGATGAGGTCTAGCCCCTGCAGAAACTCATCGCAGCATTTGCCCTGCACGGCTCGTTCCTGCCGCGCATACAGCTCGGCCCAGATGGCGTTTTCATCGTCGCTGTAGCGCACCACGCCGCTGGCGTCCGGCAGCGGCGAGACGTATTTGCTGAGTTTGCTCATGGTGCAACACAAGAGGTGTGGACGCAGCGCGCCCGGATGCCGCCATTGTGCGCCTGCCGGTTTCGGCAGGCCAAGACCGGCTGGCGACCCGTCCTAGACCTGCTGGATGCCGACCGGCGTAGCGGTTTCGGCCAGCCCCTGCATCAGGCCCGCGGCCAGCCTTGCGGTGTGCTCGCTCAGTTCGGGTACCGCGGTCGCCTCCCACCAGCGCGCCTTGAGAAAGGGGCCGACGTAGTGGAGCACCGGCGAGGGCTTGCCATGCCGATCCAGTAGGGCATAACGGTCGTCGGCGTCGAGGCCCAGGCCCAGCGCGTCGCGGCGCAGCAGGCCGCTGGCCGCGAGCGACAGCAGCAGCGGCTCGCGCAGCTGGCGGGTGTCGCTGGCCGGGCCGGTGCAGTTGATCACGCTGCCGACGCGCAGTGCCCGGCGCTGCTGGCTGCCGCGCGCCTGCCAGTGCAGGCTGACGCCATCGAAATCGTCGTCGCAGGCGAGCAGGCGCCCGGCCAGCACCCGCAGGCGGCCGGTCGCCAGCTCCTCGCAGAGCGCAGTGTTCTGCTGCGGCGCACAGCGGTGGCGATGGATTTCCCAGAGCGGCCGTGCGTGCCGCAGGAACCGCCGCCGCTCAGCCTCGGGCCAGCTGGCCCAGATCGCCGGAGTGGCCTTGCGCAGGCCGCCGATCACGTCGCGCCAGTCGATGCCCTGCGCGGCCGCGTCGCGCAACTCCTGGCGCAGCAGGGCGAGTGCGGCCCGCACCCTGGGTTGCGCCGCCAGCCGCTCGGCGAGATTGCCGCGATATTGCGGTGGCTGCTCCAGCGCGCGATGTGCCTGTGGCAGCAGGCCGCGCCGGGACATCGCATAGATCGGTGCGTGGTGGCCGCGGCTGCGCAGGTCGATCAGCACGTCGAGCATGGTCAGGCCGGTACCGACCAGCAGCACCGGCTGCTCGGTGGAGACGCCCCAGAGGGCGTCGGGCCGCCAGGGGTCGCGCACATAGCGCGGGCTGGTGAAAAAGCCGGCATCGGCGAGCGGCGGATCAGCCGGGGCGAAATTGCCGAGGGCGAGCACCACCCGGTCGGCCACCAGGCATTCGCCACTCGCCAGTTCCACCTGCCCCTGACCGTCGACGATGCTGATTCCGATGACGTCACCGACCATCGCCCGGAAGCGGACATTGGCCGCCGCCGCCTGTGCCGCCCTGGCCAGCAGGGCCTCCAGATAATCGCCGAACCAGCGGCGCGGCACGAAGCAGGCGCCGGTCACCCGCGCATCGCGGCCCTGGGCATAGCGCAGGAAACTGCCGGAGTCTTCAGGCAGCGCGCTCATGCGCCCGGCCGGCACGTTGAGCAGATGGCTTTCGGTGCGGGTGCCGTAGGCGACGCCGCGCGCCATCAGGCCCGAACGATTGAGCAGCAGCAGCCGTGTCGGCTCGCTTCCGGCGCGGTGCAGCAGCTGCACGGCAACCGCTGTACCGCAGAACCCCGCCCCGATGACGATGATGGTCTTCATCCAGCCTCCTTGCCGGATGACTCCCGTGGTCAGATCACGGCTCGACATCCCGCAAACCGCCAGCGCAATTGCGTTATTCCGCCGCTGACAGGGCCTGAACAAGCAACATCCGAACCACCTTGTCCTTCAGCGTTTGCGGCGCTGTCAGGCCCATTCTCTGCAGATAGGGTTTGGCGCTGTCGGGGATGTTGTTGAAGCGCCAGGCCGCCACAGCCAGCCTCAGCCGGTTGCCGCTGGCAGCCTTGGCTTTCACGGCCTTGAGGGCCTTGCCAAGCCTGATCTCGTCGGCGCTCAGATCGGTTCCGAACGGGAATGCGGGAAACAGCCCCTGCTGGCGGAACGGTGCAAGTTGCGCCTCCAGACGGTGTGGCGTGTTGTGACGAAAAGTGTCAGGAATCTCGTGCTCCGGCTCGATCTTGCCGCTGCGCTTGGCCTCGGCGAGCAAAGCCGGCTGAAAGCGCGAGTCGGCGATGTTGAGCAGCGCCTTGGCCACTTCACTGTCCGACTTGCTGCGCAGATCGGCGATGCCGTACTCGGTGATGACCAGGTCGCGCAGATGGCGCGGGATGGTGATCTGGCCGTAGTTGAACACCACATTCGACGACGCTGCGGCGGTCTTGCCCTCCTTGTCGCGCACCGCCCGGATCATCAGGATGCTGCGGCCGGTCGGCAGCTGGTGCGCCATTGCCACGAAGTTGTACTGCCCGCCAACGCCGCTGACCACGCGGCCGTCCTCCAGCCCATCGCTCATAACCGCACCGCTGAGCGTGACCATGATGCCGGTGTTGATGAAGCGCGCGTGCTGGCGCTGCGCCTTGTAGAGCCGCGGGTTGTGGTCGAGCTGGTTGACCTTGTAGACACCGGTCATGCAGATCCTGGCGCGCTCGTCTTCCGGCATCGCCCGCAGTGCGGCGTAGAAATCGCGGGGGCCAAGAAAGAAGCCGCCGTGCAGGACGATGCCGTTCCTGAGCCTAGCGCCCAGGCAGCGCGCCATCACCGCCCTTGCCTGTGGATCGGCGAGGTTGGCGACCACCCGCTCTCCGTCGGGAGCGATCAGGTACCCGGCGTCGTAGCGGCAGCCTTCGCTGAAAAAACCATGGTGCTGCAGCCGCTCGAAATCCTGGGTGCGGATGACCCGCACGCCGAGCGCCTCGAGTGCCTCGATCACATCGGCGCCGAGCGCATCGGGATTGCAGCGGCCGTCGTTGATCAGCTGTTGCAGCGCCCAAAAGTCGTAGACCGCGCGCTTGAGGATGCCGGCCTGGTAGAGATGCATGAAGCCGTCGACGAACATTTCGGTCGCGCCATACAGTCCCTGCTCGAACGGCGCGGTGCCGCCCAGGGCGGCAATCAGCGCGCCGTGGTGGTCGAGCGCGCCAATGGCCTTGAGCGCGGCCTGGTAGACCGCAGGCTGGGTGTGCCGCGCCTGTGCGGCATGGACGATGGCGTCGCCCATGCCGCCGATGCCCACCTGCAGGGTGCCGCCGTCCCGGATCAGCGCAGAGGCGTAGAGACCGATCACGTAGTCGGGCGTGGCGACCGCCAGCTTGGGCGTCGAGAACAGCGTGGTGGTGTAGCGCGGCGCGTCGATCACCAGATCGAACAGCGCAGGCTCCACTTCAGCATCGTTGGCCATGTACGGCAGGTTCTGGTTGACCAGTCCAATCACCGCATGAGGCCGGCCGCTGGCGCGCAGCAGCTCGATCAGCTCAGGCCCGGTATCGGGATTGCAGCTCAGCGAATAGCGCAGGCCATCGGTCGTCTCGCGCCGGCAGATCAGTTGCGCAGCGACATTGCAGCCCTGGTTGAACACGTCGCGGGCGGCGAAGGTGTAATTGCTGGAGATGTAATTGCGCTGCGCATGGGCGCAGCTCAGGTTGCTGCCGGGCTTGAAGAAGAACTCCTTTATTTGCACATTCGGCGGCAGCCGGTCGGCGCGCAGGTCGAGCATGTAGTCGAGGTCGGGGCAGTCGCCGAACACGCGGTCGATGAAGGGCTGCAGGAAGCGCGCCTCCAGCGCCGAGGCAGGCACCGGCTTCTCCAGCGACAGCGCGGTGAGGATGGTCAGCTGCAGCGAGGCATCGCTGCGGGCGCGGGCATACAGGGCGTTGACGAACTGCGTCGGCTTGCCCAGGCCCAGCGGCAGACCGATGCGGATGTCCTTGCCCAGCCGCGCGACCAGCGCATCGACGGCAGCCTCTACCGACTCCATGAGCTGCGGTTGGGCACGGCGGGCAGAGGTCATTGCGCAATAGTAAAAACAGACGGGGGGCGAGTTTCGCACGGCTAGACCGCCGCTTGCGGTCGCAACTCACGCCGATTAACGGCATGATCGGGTCTGTCAAAAGGTCATGTTCATCCACTTTACGGTGGAACGGGGAGCGCAGATGCACCAACTTACGCACGCAATCGCGGTTGCGGCACTGCTACTGGGTTCCTCCGTGGTCAGCGCAGCTGTCGGCGTGCGGGAAGCCGCGGTGGGCCTGGAACGCCAGCTTGACGCGGGAAAGGTGACCACTGCCACCCAGGCGTTCCGGCTGCCGCTGGCCGGCACCTCGGTGGTGCTGATCGGCGAGGCCACGCTGGAACCGCTGAGCGCAAACCGCTGCCGCCGTACGCTGGAGCTGGTGCATGACCAGCCTTTCGAGCGCCGCGGCCTGCGCATCACCAACCTCAGCCGTCGCTCGGTGCAGGACGGTCCCTGCCACGACATCGCCGATGCCATGGTGGTGCAGGCCGACGCCAGTGCCCGCAACATCGCCGAACAGATCGGCATCGCCACCGCCGGCAGCGACAGCATTCCCGGCCAGCGGGTACTGGTCGCGCAACGCGATACCCGCAAGCCCGCGCGGCCGCCGGCGGCCAGCGGCGGCGCCGGCATCGTGACGCTGACGGTTCTCGAGAAAGCCATCATTCGCGATGCCCCCAGCCGCATGGGCGAAAAACTTTCCCGCGCCGATGCGGGCACCCGGCTCAAGGGCCAGCGCATTCCCGGCAATCCTGACTGGTTCGGACTCGACGGCGGCCTGCGCTTCATCAGCGCCGCGGTGGTGGACGTCACCGATGCCGCCACCGCCTCGGCACCAGCACGCGGCGACACCAGCCGCCTGCGGCTGAAAGTGATGGAACGCGCCGTGCTGCGTAACGCCCCCTCCTTCGCCGGCAAGAAGGTGGCGAGCCTCGCGGTGGGCGTCGAACGCCTCGCCCGCAAGGTACCCGGCATCGCCGGCTGGTTCGAGCTGACCGACAGCGACAGCCGCTACCCGCTCTACATCCACGAATCGGTGGTGGCTGAAAAGCCCTCTGCGAAGCGCCTGTAATTTGCGCCGGGTGGGCGCCGCTACACTGGCCGGATGAGTAGTCCACCCTCGCCATACAGCCAGTTCAAATCGCGACTTCCGGATGCCGCGCTGCGCCGTCTGGAAGCGGCCGAGCTGACCGCAGAGCGGGCGCTGGCCTGGGTCAGCCATGCCGTCGAGCGACAGACCCACGCCGCCAACTTCGTGGTGGCCGATCTCACCCCGTACGATCTGATCCACCGCAACGGCCTGCTGTCGGTGCGCCGCTATCGGCCGCTAACGGAAACCGGAATCAGCGATGGTGTGGCGCCGGTGCGCCTCAAACGGCACCGGGTGCCGGTGCTGCTGGTGCCGCCGCTGGCCGCCGACCCCCTCAACTTCGACCTGCTGCCGCAGCGCAGCCTGGTGCGGTTCCTGCTGGCGGAGGGTTTCAAGGTCTACCTGGTGGACTTCGGCAGCCCCGAAGCCAACCACTCGCACCTGGGCCTGGCCGACTACACCACCCGCATGCTGCCGGAGGCGATTGCCAGGGTGCGCGCCGACGCGCGGGTGAAGGATCTGTCGCTGGTCGGCTACTGCATGGGCGGGCTGTTCGCGCTGGTCCATGCCGGCTGGGCGCATGACGCCCACATCCGCAACATCGTCACCATCGCCAGCCCCATCGACATGCACCAGATCGGCGTCGCTGGGCAGCTGCTGAGTGCGATGCGCACCCCGATCCGGCTGCTACGCCGCTTCACCGGCTTTCGCATCCACCAGCTCGACCCCGCCCGCCTCAACGTGCCGGGCTGGGTGTCGTCGCTCGCCTTCAAGCTCACCAATCCGATGGGCACGCTGACCAACTATCTCGATCTGCTGATGAATCTCTGGGACCGCGACTACGTGGTGCAGCACGACACCATGGCGACCTGGTTCAACGACATGCACGCCTATCCGGGCGGCATCGTCCAGGACTTCGTGGTGCGCGTCGGCCTCGACAACGCGCTCAGCAAGGGCCGCGTGCCGCTGGGCCGCGGCCAGGAGGCGCTGCTGGACCGCATCGACGCCTCGCTGCTCGCCATTGCCGGCAGCGGCGACAAGATCGTCACCGTCGAAGCCGCCCGCAAGGTGATGGACATCGTCAGCAGCAGCGACAAGCAGTTCAAGCTGGCGCCCGGCGGTCACGCCGGCGTGTTTGCCGGCAGCAAGGCGCCGGCCACCACCTGGCGGATGACGGCGGACTGGCTCAGGCCGCGTTCGCGCTAGCGGACTTGCCTGCGGGCACCGCGCGGTAGCGTCGCCCGAATACTCCCAGCGCCACTGCCGAAATGGCGAGCGGCAACAGCCAGCCGATCAGCTGCAGGTTGCCCAGCCAGCTGGCGGGCAGCACCCGGTTCAGGCCCACCAGCAGAAACGCCACATGCACCGCCACGCCGTTGCCGATCATCGAGCCCAGATGCTCGCGCAGCCACCAGCGCGGCAATTCGGGCTGCTTTGACAGCCACAGCATGCCGCCGCCGCGCAGCAGTCCGACGGTCGAAAATCCCATGAGGATCGGATTGCCACCATCGATGCCGAGCGCCAGCACGGCCGCGCCGCAGGCGATGTTGAACACGGCCAGCGCGCGATACCAGCGGCCAAAGTAGCGGGCGTGCTCGCGCTTGAGCCGCAGCGAAAACCAGCCGCAGGCCAGCGCGCTGCCTGAGATGACGATGAGATAGGCAAAGAAGGCGGCATTGGCGAGCGCATCCTTGCTCACCATGCGCGCCACGAACACCAGCGAGGTGGCGAGGATGAACAGCATCGTCGCCATGAACAGCTTGCCTGCCGCGCGATGCAGCGGCCTGCCTTTGCTGGCCAGGCCCGCCGTCCAGTAGGCTGCGAGCGCCACCACACCGACGGCGGCATGGGCAATGAGAACAAGTGCATACATGGCGGTAATCCTCGCGCCGGAGTGAACCCGCAGCATCGCGACGGAGGGCTATTCCGCACAGGTGACGAAACGCACCTCGCGGAGGTGACAAAACTCACCTGCCGCCGAGCTGTTGGTCTGCCTACACTGCGATCCATGCCGCACCAACCCAATCACTTCGCGCCGCTCAGCATCGCGGCCTACCTGACCTGGCTTGCCATTGCCATCGAGCCGCTGCTCAAGCTCTGGCGTGCTGGCTGGCCGCCCTCGGCGGGGATGCTGGCGGGCTTCACCGCACTGTGCGCGGTGCTTCTGTTGCTGCTGTCGCGCGAAGCCAGCCACAGCCTGCGCGCTCGTCAGCACTTGACGCTGGCGCAGATTCCCGCCGCGCTGCTGTCCTTCAGCGTCTTCGGCGACGGCCTGCAACCGGTGCTGCTGATCCTGATTGCGGCACAGGCAGCAGCACTATTCGACACCCGCGGACTGGTGTTGCTGATGACCGCGGCCAACGCCGTATTGATGGCGCAGATGCTGCTGAGATACCCGCCGACTACGGCCCTCGTGGGCGGCTTGTCCTACCTCGGTTTTCAATGCTTTGCCGCCATCGCAGTGCGGGCGATGGCCGATGCGCAGCAGGCGCGCGACGAGGCCCAGCGCATCAATGCCGAACTGCTCGCCACCCGGGTACTGCTCGCCGAAGGGGCGCGTGCGGAAGAGCGTCTGCATCTCTCCCGCGAGCTGCACGATGTCGCCGGTCACAAGCTCACCGCGCTCAAGCTGCAACTGGGCCTGTGTGTCGCTGGCAGTGGCGACGCTGGCGCCGCACTCGACGCCAGCCGCCAGCTCGCCGATGAGTTGCTGAGCGATGTACGCGCCGTGGTGGGTGCGCTGCGCGCGCATGATGGCGTCGACCTGCACGCCGCGCTCACGACTCTGGCGGCGAGCATCCCCAGCCCCCGCATCAGCCTCGCACTGGCGGACGATGCCCGCCCCGCCGACTTCGCGCGCGCACAGGCGCTACTGCGCGCGGCTCAGGAGGGCGTGACCAATGCCCTGCGCCACGCGGCTGCCAATACGCTGCACATCGAGCTCGCCCGCGATAACGGCGTGCTGCGACTCAGCGTCATCGATAACGGACGTGGCCACGGCCGCAGCACCGCAGGCAATGGTCTCACCGGTTTGCAGGAGCGCCTGGCAGCGGTAGGCGGCACGTTGCATCTCGGCGCCGCGGCGCAGGGCGGCAGCCGCCTCACCGCAACGGTGCCGGCGTGAACATCCGCATCGCGCTGGCCGACGATCAGGCCCTGGTCCGCAGCGGCCTTGCCGCGTTGCTGGGTGCGCAAGCGGGG
This sequence comes from Stagnimonas sp., assembly GCA_046598075.1. Classification (GTDB taxonomy): domain Bacteria; phylum Pseudomonadota; class Gammaproteobacteria; order Nevskiales; family Nevskiaceae; genus Stagnimonas. The sequence goes on along the minus strand of JBKJJE010000016.1, from coordinate 27,911 downwards.
CTGGAGCTCTGCGTGCAGGCCGCCGATGGCGCAGCCCTGCTGGAAGCGGTCCTGGCAGCGCCGGTGGACGTGATCGTCAGCGATATCCGCATGCCGCGCCTGTCCGGCCTCGAACTGGTGCGTGCACTGCGCGCGCGTGGCGACGCCACACCGGTGCTGCTGCTGACCACCTTCGACGACGCTGGCCTGCTGCAAGCCGCACGCGCCGCCGGCGCGCAGGGCTATCTGCTGAAAGATGCGGCTCCTGAAGAGCTCCGCGCCGCCATCGACGCCCTCGCAGCAGGCCAGACGCGGCTCGCGCCGATCAGCCTGCACGCCGCACGCGCAGGCAGCCAGGAACCCGCGCGCGCCGCGCAACTGACCGAGCGCGAGCAGTCGATATTGAGGCTGGTCGCGGGCGGCTACTCCAACAAGGAGATCGGCCGGGCCCTGAACATTTCCGACGGCACCGTGAAGAATCATCTCACCGACATCCTCGCCAAGCTCGACGCCCGCGACCGTACCCATGCGGTGCTCAAAAGCATCGCCGCCGGCTGGCTGTAGCGAGACGGCGGAATGAGACAATGCTGCCCATGAACTCGCTGCCCCAATGGCTGGACTTTGCCGGTGTCGCCGCCAGCGCCGTCGCCGGCGCGCTGGTGGCAGGCCGGCGCCAGTTCGACTGGCTGGGGGTAGTGGTCATCGCCGGGGTCACCGCCATCGGTGGCGGCACCGTGCGCGATCTGCTGCTCGACCGGCCGGTGTTCTGGATCGTCAACCCTGCCTATCTGCAGGCCGCGCTGGCGGCGACGGTGTTCACGCTGCTGTATGCGCGCCGACGGCTGATACCGGAGCGGGTGCTGGAGGCCACCGATGCCCTGGGCCTGGCGCTGTTCGGCATTGCCGGCGCGCGCATCGCCCAGAGTCTCGGCCACGATGGCCTGATTGCGGTGGTGATGGGCGTCATCACCGGCGCTTTCGGCGGCCTGCTGCGCGATGTGCTGTGCAACGACATTCCGATGATCTTCCGGCAGGGGCAGTTCTACGCCACCGCCATCATCCTCGGCTGCTCGCTCTACATCGGCCTCACCGTCCTCGGGCTGGCACCCGATCTCGCCGCAGGCCTGGGGATGTTCGCGATTTTCGCGCTGCGGGTGGCGGCCATCGCCTGGAACCTGCGCTTGCCGGTCTTCAAGCTGCCACCAGACGAAAGATAAAACCGCACAGCCGAATCAACCGCAGATTTCGCAGATGACCGGGACCGGAGCGACGCGCTATCTGTGGTTGCTTGCGCCTTTTCAGGCAACTCGAAGACTGCTGAATCCGACGCTGCGCTGTGGCGGCCGGTGCGCACCCAGCCAGCCCGACAGCTCCGAGATGAACTGCCGTGGCGACTCGAACGGCACCGCATGGCCGCAGCCGTGGAAGCGCACCAGTTCGCAGTGCGGCACCCATTCCCTGAGGCGCAGCTGGCCCCTGGCCGGATACATGGTGGACTGCATGCCGACCATCGCCGTCATCGGGATCTGGATGTTCGCCAGGCTGGGCCGCCAGTCGTAGTCGTCGTGCAGATAGCTCTTCAGCGTGTCCATGTAGATCGGCCAGTTGGCGACCGGTGCGACGCGGCGGATCAGCAGCTCCTGTCGCGCGAGGCTGGTGAACGCCTGCCAGTGCCGCAGTGCAAAGGCGTGGCCGAAGAAATCGCCCAGCGTGGCCCATAGTCTGCTGCGCAGCGCCGACGGAATCTTGTTGAAGGCCTGGCCGCGATACGGCTCCATATCGGCCATCAGCGCCGCCCAGTTGCCCAGGCGCGTGGCTTGCAGCGGCCCCAGCAGGCCATCCTCCCAGTCCGGCCCGTTGCGCACACACACGGCCTGATCCATGTGCAGATAGGCACGCACTGCGCCGAAGCCGTGGTGGCGCTGGTACTGCAGGGCGGTGCAGGCCCCCATCGAAAGGCCGCCGAGCAGAACCTCAGATTCGCCGAGATAGCCAAGCACGTCGGACAGGTCACTCGCATGCTGGTCGAGCAGGCAGGGCTTGGTCAGCGAGAGCCGATGCGAGCCGCCAAAGCCGCGCAGATCCGGCAACACGAAGCGGTATTTGTGTGCCAGCGGGGCGATGAAGGGCAACCACAGGAACGCGGGCATCGCAAAGCCGTGCAGCAGCACCACGGTAGGCCCGCGACCGAGCATGTGGACATTCAGCTTCGCGCCGTCGCGCAGCGTGATCTTGGCCATAGGCCCTTACGCTAGCGACAATGCGGATTTTTGAAACCGTCGACCGATCAGCGCGCTAGTTGCTGGGCGCAAGCGTCACCTGCAGGATCGCGCCATCGCTCTCGTCGGTGAGCAGGTAGAGCGCGCCATCAGGCCCCTGCCGCACATCGCGGATGCGCTGGTTGAGGCCCTGCAGCAGGCGCTCCTCGGCCACCACCTGGTCGCCGTCGAGGGTCAGCATCGAGAGCGTGCCGAACTTGAGCGAGCCGGCAAACAGCTTGCCGCGCCAGGCGGCAAAGCGATCTGCCGTGTAGAAGGACAGCCCGCTGGGTGCGATGGAGGGTGTCCAGTGCCATTGCGAGGCGGTCAACCCCGGTGCTTCACTCTTGCCACTGCCAACCGGACTGCCGTCGTAGTTCACGCAATGGCAGATCTCTGGCCACCCGTAGTTTCGGCCCGCTTGCGGCGTATTGAGCTCGTCACCGCCCTGGGGTCCATGCTCGGTGGTCCACAGCTGGCGGGTCGTGGGGTGCAGCGCCGCACCTTGCAGGTTGCGATGGCCGATGCTCCAGATTTCCGGCCGTGCGTTGGCGGTCTTGAGATAGGGGTTGTCGGCAGGCACACCGCCGTCACGGGTGATGCGCACCACCTTGCCCAGGTGGCTGTCGAGCTGCGGGGCCTGCTGGCGCTGGCTGCCGCGATCCCCGAGCGTGACAAACAAGTTGCCATCGGGTGCAAACACCAGACGCGAACCAAAGTGGTGGTTGCTGTCGATGCCGGGCTGTTGCTGAAAGATCACCTTCACTGATTCCAGCATGCCGCTGTCGCCCTTGAGCAGCAGCCGGGCCTTGGCGACGGCGGTGCCATTGCGACTGCCACGCGGCTCGGCGTAGCTGAAAAAAATCTCGCGGCTCTGCGCAAAATCGGGGGCCAGCACCACATCCAGCAGGCCGCCCTGGCCCTGGTGATGCACTGTTGGCACGCCGCCGATCGGCGCACCCACCGTACCGACCGCATTGACGATGCGCAGTCGCCCTGGGCGCTCGCTGACCAGCATCCGGCCATCCGGCAGAAACGCCAGTGACCATGGATTCTCAAGTCCGCTGGCGATTACCTTGACCGTGATGGTGCCGCTCGCAGAATCGAACTGCCGCGACAGGCCCGGCGTGTTACGCGGGCTGGCGGCGTTGGCCGCTGCAACCGGACTGAACGGTGGATTGAGCAGCAGATAGCCCAGGAAGCTGAGCAGCATCACCAGCAGCAAGCTTTGGGTGCGGGCATTCATGGCATCAGCCCCGATGCACGGCGAGCGGCCCATTGGCCTGGCACACCGGCATCATTTGCAGGTTGTTGATGTTGACGTGCGCCGGCTGGGTGCTGACCCAGTAGACCGTTTCGGCGATGTCCCAGGCGGTCAGCGGCTCCGTGTTTTCGTAGACCTTGTCGGCCTTGGCCTGATCGCCATGGAAGCGCACCGCGGAGAACTCCGTGCCGCCGCACAAGCCCGGCTCGATGTTGCTGACGCGAATCGGCGTGCCCAGCAGATCGGCACGCAGATTCATCGAAAACTGGTGCACGAAAGCCTTGGTCGCGCCATACACGTTGCCGCCCGGATAAGGCCATTCGCCGGCGGTCGAGCCGAGGTTGATGATGTGCCCGCGGCCGCGCGCCACCAGGCCCGGCAGCAGCGCATGGGTGACGGTGACCAGCCCCTTGATATTGGTGTCGATCATTTGCTGCCAGTCATCCAGGCTGGCCTTTTGCGCGGGCTCCAGACCCAGCGCCAGGCCGGCGTTGTTGATCAGCAGATCGACTGCGGCGAATCCGGTCGGCAGCTCGGCCACCGCCGCTTGCACCGCGGCACGGTCGGAGACATCCAGCACCAGCGGCAGGGCGGCCGCGCCCAGTTCCTCTGCCAGGGCCTGCAGCCGCTCGCGGCGACGGCCCGCCAGGATCACCCGGCTGCCACCGGCGGCGAAACGGCGTGCCATCGCCGCGCCGAAACCGGCACTGGCACCCGTGATGAAGACGATGTTGGGCTGATGGCTGGCAGGCTTCGACATGGCGCTATTTCTTCCTAGGCAGGTCTGCGGGACTCACGAACGGCAGCACGGCGTCGAGCGGATCCGGCAACGACGGCAGCGGTGCAGGCCGGGACGCGCGTTCGTTCTCCAGCACCGCCAGCCGGCCTTCGGTCTCGATGAGGCGTTCCCGCGCGCGGGCTTCGGCCTCGCGGCTGTCACGCAGCTGCTTGAGCGTGCGCTCGTGCTCGGTGCTGTTGGATTCGCGCAGGCGCGCCGTCGGCTGCGGCCGACGCTCGGCGGCGACCAGGCGCTCTTTCAGGCGCAGCAGCTCGATAGCCTGCTGGCGCATGCGCAGCACGCTCGGCCGCGACAGCAGCCAGTGCAGCAATACGCCGAGCGCAAAGGCCCCTGCCAGCAGCAGGAAGATCTCGGCACTGTGCTGGGTGATCGTGCTCATGCCGGGGCCGGCGCTGGGGCTTTGCTCGAACATCGACAACTCCTAGGGAGAGGGAACCAGCAGGGCTTCGGCGCGGCGATTCCTGGCGCGGCCCTCGGCACGGGTGTTGCTGGCGATGGGGTCGCGGTCTTCGCGGGATTCGACGGCGGCGATGGCGGCAGGGTCAATGCCCTCTGCCAGCAGCCAGTCGCGCAAGGCCTCGGCACGCTGCTGCGACACCACGCCGATGCGCACCCTGGCACCGCTGCCGTCACTGTGGCCGAGTACCAGGATCTTCTTGCCCTCGGCCACGCCGCGGCGCAGCACCTCCAGCCGTTGACTGGCATCGGCGGGCGGCTGCAAGGCAGCGGAGCGGGCATCGAACGACACCATCAGCACCACCTCGGGGCGGCCACTTGCGGCCTGCCCAGCAGGCGGCGGCATCGCTGCGCCAGGCGCTGGCGGCTGCTCTGCAGCAGCTTCAGCCGCGGGTGCTGCTGCGCGGCTGGCCGCCGGCGCATCGGCCAGCCGCGCGACCGGGCTGGAGCGGGCGGGCACCGGACTCTCATCGGGGCCGCACACCCGCTTGATCTTGCAGTCGTAGTACCAGGTACCGCCAACCAGCCAGAGGGCGGCGGCCAGCACGGTGAGAGTGACGGCGCGCTTCACGGCGCAGGCGCTGCCGCGCGGGCGCGGGCAATGGCGGCGCGCACCTGCGCCGGTGCGGTGCCGCCGTGGGTGGTGCGTGCGGCGACGCTGGCTTCCAGCGTGATGTGGGCAAACACATCGTCGGCGACCAGCGTGCTGAAGCTCTGCAGCTCGGCCAGCGAGAGCTCGGAGAGATCGCAGTTCCTGCTGGCGGCAAGGCCCACGGCATTGCCGACGGCATGATGCGCGTCGCGGAATGGCAGGCCTTTGCCGACCAGATAGTCGGCGAGGTCAGTGGCCGTAGAAAACCCCTGGGCAGCGGCGGCGCGGCAACGCTCGCGTCGCACCACAATGTGCGGAATCATGTCGGCGTAGATGGCCAGGCAGTCGCGCGCGGTATCGAGCGCATCGAACAGGGGTTGCTTGTCTTCCTGGTTGTCGCGGTTGTAGGCCAGCGGCTGCGCTTTCATCAGCATCAGCAGGGCATTGAGGTCACCCACCACGCGGCCGGTCTTGCCGCGCACCAGCTCCGGCACGTCGGGGTTTTTCTTCTGCGGCATGATCGAGCTGCCAGTGCAGAAACGATCCGGCAGCGACACGAAGCCAAATAGCGGGGTGCTCCACAGGATCAGCTCCTCGCTCCAGCGCGAGAGATGCACCATCAGCAGCGAGCAGGCGAACACGGTCTCGATGGCGAAATCGCGATCGCTCACCGCATCCAGCGAGTTCTCGCTGATGGTCTCGAAGCCCAGCTGCTCTGCGACATAGTGACGATCCAGCGGATACACCGTACCTGCCAGCGCGGCACTGCCCAGCGGCAGCACATTGGTGCGCCGTCGCGCATCGGCCAGCCGAGCGCCATCGCGCAGCATCTGCTCGCGCCAGGCCAGCAGGTGATGGCCGAAAGTCACCGGCTGCGCCACCTGCATGTGGGTAAAGCCAGGCAGGATCGAATCGGCCTCCTGCTCGGCGAGATCCAGCAGGGCAGCGCCGACCAGGCCAACCAGGGCGATCAGTTCGTCGAGAGCCTCGCGGGTGAACAGGCGCACGTCGGTGGCCACCTGGTCGTTGCGCGAGCGGCCGGTGTGCAGCCGCTTGCCGGCCTCGCCAATACGCGCGGTAAGTGCCGCCTCGATGTTCATGTGCACATCTTCGAGCGCGGCACTCCACGTAAAGCGCCCGGCTTCGATCTCGGCGGCGATCGCATCCAGCCCCCCGACGATGGACTCGACATCATCCGCGCGCAGCACACCGACCTTGCCGAGCATTCGCGCATGGGCCTTGCTGCCGGCGATGTCGGCGCGCCACAGCCGCTGGTCGAACGACACCGACTCGCTGAACCGCGCCACCCGTTCGGAGGTGGACTCCGAAAAGCGGCCACTCCACATCTGGTTTTTATTGGCGGGCGGCTTGGACATGGGACGCAGAGTGATTGAAGGCGCGGCATTATAGGAACGGAGCGTTCAAAAGATGGCCGCATGAAGCCGAACAGCAAAACCGCCACACCGCCGACCCCGGATCCGCAGGCACTGATCCCCAACTTCTGCGCGGGCGAGCTGGTCTGGCTCTTGGTGTTCGTGATGCAGATGATGGCGCTGGTGCTGACGCTGTTCAAAGGCGTGCGCGGTGCCGAGGCGATGGGCACCCTGCTGATGTTCTCGCTGTACCTGCAATGGATCGGCATCTGCAGCGCCATCGTGCTGTGCACCACGCGCCGGGTGATGACCCGGAGCAGCGTCGGCGTGGTGTTCTTCGTCTGCTGGGGGCTGCTGATGCTGGTCACCACCCTGATCGCCGACGGCGCCTGGTGGCTGTCGCGGGTACTGCCGATCGGCGAGCCGGTGGGCGAAACCCAGCAGGCGTTCGTGCTGCGCAATGTCTCGATCAGCGCCATTCTGTCGCTGCTGCTGCTGCGCTATTTCTGGGGCCGCGCGCAGCTGCAGGCGCAGGTGCGCGCCGATTCCGAAACTCGCTACCTGGCCTTGCAGGCGCGCATCCGCCCGCATTTCCTGTTCAACTCGCTCAACTCCATCGCCGCGCTGATCGCCACCAAGCCGGAGCAGGCGGAAGAAATGGTGCTGGATCTCTCGGAGCTGTTCCGCGCCAGTCTCGACAAGCGCAACAAGCTGGTGAAGGTGTCTGAAGAAATCGAGTTCGTGAAAACCTACATGCGCATCGAGACGGTGCGCCTAGGCGACAAGCTGTGGGTCAACTGGCATGTCGCCGCCGATGCGCTCGATGCGCGTATCCCCCTGCTGATCCTGCAACCCCTGGTCGAGAACGCGGTGCATCACGGCGTGTCGCGCCTGCGCGGCCGCGGCGGCATCGACGTCAGCGTGCGACGCGAGCGGCAATGGTTGATGATCGACGTCGAGAACCCGGTGCCGCCCGAGGATGCACCCCGGCGGGAATCCACCGGGGTGGCATTGGAGAATATCGCGCAGCGGCTTAAGCTCATCTACGGAGACGTTGCCGAGCTCACCCAGGGCCCGGCAAGGACGCAGAACGGCCCGGTGTACCGGGCGCAGATCAAGGTGCCGTACACCACGGTCGATCGAGACAGGGGCGTGGCGGCGAGTGACAACGAAGGGGATGACTAAATGCGTGTAGTGATCGTGGATGACGAACCGCTGGCCCGGGAACGTCTGCGCCGTTTGATGGACGAATTTCCGGGCTACGAGATCATTGCCGAGGCCGGCGATGGCGAGACCGCGCTTGATCTGATCGAGGACGAGGAGCCCGACCTGGTGCTGCTCGATGTGCGCATGGGCGGCACCGACGGCATCAGCGTCGCGCGCCAGCTGGCACTGCTCGACATGCCGCCGGCCATCATCTTCACCACCGCCTATGCCGAGCACGCGTTGTCTGCCTTCGATGCCCAGGCCGACGCCTACCTGCTGAAGCCGGTGCGCAAGGAAAAACTGCGCGATGCGCTGCTGAAAGTGCGCAAGCTCAGCCGCGCGCAAAAACCGGCAGCGCCGCTGCGCGACCCCAACGCCAAGTCCAGCCGCGAGTTCATCCTGGCCACCACCCGCGAAGGTCTGGTGCGGGTGCCGGTGAGCGACGTGCTGTACTTCCTCGCCGACCAGAAGTACACCACCGTCTGCCATCTGCACGGCGAGGTACTGATCGAGGAATCGCTGAAGACGCTGGAAGAGGATCTCGGCGGGCAGTTTCTGCGGGTGCACCGCAAGGCGCTGGTCGCCACCAAGTACATCGCCAGCCTCGAGCGCCGCAAGGGCGAGGAGCTGGACGAGGATTCCGCACATTGGCTGAAGATGCGCCACGCCGCCACGCTGCTGCCGGTGTCGCGCCGCAGGCTCGCCGAGGTTCGGCGGTTTTTGACCAGCGACCAGCCGGACTAGCGGCGGGCGACCTCGCCGAGGCGCAGCTCAGCTCCCTTACACTGGCGCGATGCAAACCCTGCGCATCGCCACCCGCGAGTCCCCTCTGGCCCTGTGGCAGGCCGAACACGTCAAGGCACTGCTGGAGAAGACCCACGCGGGCCTCGCCGTGACGCTGGTGCCGATGACCACCAGCGGCGACCAGCTGCTCGCCGGGCCGCTGTCGCAGTCCGGCGGCAAGGGGCTGTTCGTGAAAGAACTCGAAGCCGCCCTGTTCGACGGCAGTGCCGACCTTGCGGTGCATTCGATGAAAGATGTACCGGCGCAGCTGCCCCCCGGCCTGATGCTGACGGCCTACCTCGAAGGCGAAGATCCGCGCGACGCCTTCGTCAGCAATGACCACGCTTGCTTGATGGCGCTGCCGCAGGGTGCGCGGCTCGGCACCGCCAGCCTGCGGCGGCAGGTGCAGGCCAAGCGGCTCAGGCCCGACTTGCTCGTAGAAGTGCTGCGCGGCAACGTCGGCACCCGGCTGCGCAAGCTGGATGAGGGCCGCCACGACGCCATCCTGCTCGCCTGTGCGGGCCTGATGCGGCTCGGGCTGGCGGCGCGCATCCGCGAACGGCTCGACCCGGAAAACTTCGTGCCGGCCATCGGCCAGGGCATCGTCGGCATCGAATGCCGCAGCGACGACAGGCGCACCCAGGCGCTGCTGGCGCCGCTGCACGATGCCGGCTCCGGCACCCGGCTGGCGGCCGAACGCGCCTTCAACGCGCGTCTGGGTGGCGCCTGCCAGGCGCCCATTGCCGGCCATGCCACCCGCACCGCCGATGGCCAGCTGCGGCTAGTGGGACTGGTCGGCACTCCCGATGGAGTGACGGTGTTGCGCGACGAGCTGCGGGGCCCGGCAAGCGACGCCGACGCCATCGGCATCGCACTCGCCGAGCGCCTGCTTACTGCCGGCGCAAGGGAGATCCTGCTGGCGGCCGGCCACGGCGGATGAGCCTGCTGGCCGAGGTGACCCAGGTCGTGCAACGGCCCGGCGAGCCGCTGCGCCTATGGTTCGCCTCGGAGTCGCTGGATCTGCTGGTCTGGCTCGACACCGCCGGCGCGCCGCTGGGGTTCCAGCTGAGCTGGAGCGACGGCGGCCAGGGCCATGCCATCACCGCCCGCAACGGCGGCGCGCTCAGCCACGAACTGGTCGACGAAGGCCGCCGTCACGGTGTCGGCTACGCGCGCAGCGAGACGCTGCATGCGGCCGTCGAGGACTACGACCTGGCGCTGATCCAGCCCCGTTTTGCAGCACTCGGCGGCGCGCTGCCGCCGGCGTTGCGCGATTACGTGCTGCAGCAGCTGGGCACCCCGGCGGCGCAGGCAGCTGCCGGCGCGCGCCCGCTCGCCGGGATGGTGGTGCTGGTCACCCGCCCGCTGCGGCAGGCCAGGCCGCTGCTGTCGCTGCTCGAAGCGGCGGGGGCGGAAGCCCGGCTGTTGCCGATGATCGCCATCCGCCCCGTGCAGGATTCCGCCGCAGCCACCGCGCTGCTGCGCAGCCACCGGCAGGCGGCGGCCTGGCTGTTCACCAGCGCCAATGCCGTCGCCGCCGCCCAGAATCTGATGCCCGCAGCGCACTGGCAGGCGCCGCTGTTCGCAGTCGGCGAGGCCACTGCAGGGGCGCTGAAGAAGCTCGGCCACAGCGCCCTGCGTCCACCGCCGGACGCCATTCACAGCGAGGGTCTGCTGAGCCTGCCGGCCTTGCAGTCGGTGGCCGGCCAGAGCCTGCTGATCGTCACCGGCGAGGGCGGCCGCGATGGCCTGCGCGAGCCGCTGCTGGCGCGCGGTGCGAACGTCGAGGTGGCCACCGTCTACCGGCGCGAGGTGGTGCCGCATCTGCCGGAAACCGTCCAGGCCACGCTCGAGGGCGTCACCACGCTGCTGCTGACCAGCGGCGAATCGCTGGTGGCCCTGCACCGGGCCCTGCCTGCGGCGCGCAAGGCGCAGCTGCTGCAGCTGCCGGTGGTGGTGCCCTCCGGGCGGGTGCAGGCAATGGCGCGCTCGCTGGGTTTCAGCCGTCCTCTGCTGGCCGCCACGGTCAGCGACCAGGCCTTCTTGCAGGCGCTGATCGATTGGCGCCAGCAGACGGCATAATTGCCGCATGGACGAACCCACCAGCCTGTCGATGCCCGCCTCATCCCCAGCCCGCTCCAGCCTCTGGCGCTGGCTGCTGCTGCTGGTGCTGCTGGCAGCGCTCGGATTCGGCGGCTGGCGGGTCTGGCAGCGGCTGGAGGCCACCACCGAGACGCTGGAAGCCGAGGACGCGCTGATCCGCCGCCTGAGCCAGCAGCTGCGCGCGCTGGAAACCGACAACCTGCAGCTCGAACGCCGGGTCAACGATGCCGACGGCAGCGTCCAGCGCAATGCCGCGGCGATCAACACTCTGCAGGCCCAGCAGGACAGCGCGCTGAAATCCATCGCCGTGCTCGATGCCACCCTGCAAGGCGGCCGCGCGCGCTTCCAGCTGGCTGCCGTCGAGGAGCTGCTGCTGCTGGCGCATGACCGCGTGGCACTGTGGAAAGACGCCGCCAGCGCCATCACCGCGCTGGAACTCGCCGATGCCCGCCTGGCCTCGCTCTCCGATGCCCGGCTGCTGGCGGTGCGCGAGGCGCTGAGCGCCGAACGGCTGGCGCTGCTCGCCGCCACCAAGCCCGACCTCACCGGCGCGGCACTCACGCTGGGCGGCCTGCTCGAGCGCGCCGCCAGCCTGCCGCTGCGCGCGCGGGTGCCGAACCGCTTCGATCCGGTCAGCGCCGCCGACCGCGACGAGCCGGAGCCAGCTGCCAGCGGCGAGTGGCCGGCACGGCTCTGGGCCGGCACCAAGTCGGCGCTGCACGCGGTGTTCCGCATCCAGCGCGAAAGCCGGCCGGTGGATCGCCTGCTGCCGCCGGAACAGGAGGCGCTGATCCACACCCTGCTGACGCTCAAGCTTGAGGGCGCGCGACTGGCGCTGCTGCGGCAGGAGCCGACCAGCTACCGCGACCTGATCGACGGCGCGCTGGCCTGGCTCGACCAGTACTACATCGCCGGCGACGCCCGGGTGCTGGCGACCCGCGCCGAACTCGAACGCCTGCGCGCGCTCGATCTCAAGCCCTCGCTGCCGCTGCCGCAGCAGGCACTGCAACGGCTGCGCGCGGTGAGCCGCTGATGCTCGGCTTTTTCTTCGTGCTGGCGCTGGCGCTCGGCGTCGGCGTGTTCGCCGCCTTCCAGCTGCGTGCCGAGACCGGCTATGTGCTGATCAGCTACAACAGCTGGGTTCTGGAAACCTCGCTGCTCGGCTTCATCGCCGCAGTGCTGTTCGTGGTGCTGGCGGTGTTCTACGGCTTCAAGCTGATCCGCACCGGCATTACCCTGCCCGGCCGCTGGAAGAGCCATCACGAACGCCGCAAGGCCGATGCCGCGCAGCTGTCGTTCGAGCGCGGCCTGCTGCGGCTGTTCGAGGGCCAGTGGAAACGTGCCGAGGTGGAACTGGTGCGCCGCGCCAGCGACCACCACGCCCAGCATCTCAACTATCTCGCTGCGGCGCGCGCCGCCCAGCGGGTCGGCAGCCCGGAACGCCGCGATGCCTATCTGCAGCGCGTGCGCGAGATCGCACCGAAGCTCGATTTCGCGCTGCTGCTGACCCAGGCCGAGCTGCAACGCGAGCGCGGCGAGTTCGCCCTGCTGCGCGACACCGCCAGAAGCCTGCGGCAGAAGGACAGCAGCCACGCCTATGCGATGGAGCTGTTGGCCGAGAGCCACGCCGAACTCGGCGAGTGGGCCGGCCTGCGCACCCTGCTCGGCGAACCGCCGTCGCGCAAGGCGCTCACCGATGCACGCTGGCGCGAACTCTCGGCGCGGGCTGCCATCGAACTGCTGCGCGCCGCCACCCAGGCAGCACGGCTGTCGGAACTGAAAGCGGTCTGGGATGCGACGCCCGCCGACACCCGTGCAGTGCCCGAAGTCGCTGGCGAATACGCACTCGGCCTCGCCCGCCTGAATGCCGATGCCGAGGCGCGTGCCTTCATCGAAAGCCAGCTGTCCAGACGCTGGGATGATGCGCTGGTAAGACTCTACGGCCCGCTGCATGCCGAAGACCCGATCGCCCAGCTGGCCATGCTCGAACGCTGGCTGCAGGAACACGGGGAGAAACCGGCGCTGCTGGAAACTGCCGGACAGGTGTGCCTGAAGAACAAGCTCTGGGGCAAGGCCAGGAGCTATCTCGAAGCGGTGATTGCCGTCGCTCCGACGCCGGGGGCGTATCTGGAACTCGCCCGCCTCTGCGAGCTCACCCAGCTGCCGCAGGAAGCGCAGACCTTCTACAAGTCCGGCCTGGAACTGGCGGCTGCGCGCTAGCCGAAGCGGCTGCGCTCGGGAGTGATTTTTTCCAGCGCGTAGCGATAGCCTTTGTCGGCGATCTGGTCGAGCAGTTTCCACTCGAATGTCTGGATGCTGCCGACCGGCATGCGCAGGTACAGATCGGCCTGCGCGGCTCTTGCCTTCACCCCGGATTCCGAAGTGAGGGTGGATACCCTGAACAGGATGTCGATCAGGTTCACCCGTTTGCCGGCCTTGTCGCGGCGAAACACCGCCTCGAAGTCGGGCCCGCCGACGACGTCGGGCGCGGCGACGCCGCCTTCGGTGGAAACATCGCTGGCGATGATCGGTCCGCGCCCCAGCGCCTGCATGACGTCGGTCGGCAGGCTGTTGACCACCGCGCCATCGGCCAGCAGGTCACCCTGATAGGCGACCGGTGGTGCCACCCCGGGAATGCACATGGTGGTGGCGATCCAGTCCGCCAGCGGGCCCTGGCGATGCACCATCGCCTTGCCCTTGGTGAGGTTGGTGGTGACGCAGAAAAACGGCATCGCCAGCTGCTCGGCCTGCGCCGCGCCGAAGATGTCGATCAGCCGGCGCCGCAGCTTCTTGCCCTCGATCAGCGCCACCCGCGGAAACATGTAGTCGCTGAGCAGGTTGCGCTTCACGAACGTCTCGCGCAGCACTTCAGCCGCCGCCTGCCAGTCGTAGCCGAAGGCGTGCAGCGCGGCGATGAATCCGCCCATGCTGGTACCGCCGATGAGGTCGATCGGCAGCTTCAGTTCGTCGAGCGCGCGCAGCAGGCCGATGTGGGCAAAGCCGCGCGCGCCGCCGCCGCCCAGCACGATGCCCAGGCCGTGGCCGGTCAGCTGCCGGGCCAGGCTGGCGACATCGCGGTGCTGGTCGGGTCGCACGAAGTAGTGCCCCTGCGCGTGGTAGGCGCTGCACCAGGCGGCGCAGGCCTCCGCTCCCTGGGTGCGCAGCAACACCACGTCCACCGGCGCCCGCAGCATCTGCGCCGCCAGCGCCGCCACGCGTCCGGCATCGGGTGGCAGATGCGCCCGGCCCAGCACGAGTACCCGGTCGGCCTGGTGCAGGGCGCGCTGCTGCCAGGCGGCGCTGCCGCCGCCGGTGTCGAACACCAGGTAGTCGTTGCTGGCTTCCAGCCGGCTCAGCCATTCCAGCAGCGCGGCATCCGCGGCCCCACCGGTGCAGGGGGTATTGGAGGCCCCCGCGCCGAGCGCGGCATCGACGCTGGCGGCGTCGACGCGGGCGATCTTGCCGAGCGGCGCGAACTCGCGGCACAGAGCCTCCGCCAGGGCTGCCGTCGAGGCGCTGGCATCGCCGGCGACGATGGCGAAGGCACGTGTCTGCCGCAGCGTCTGCAGCTTGGCCTCGCGGGCGTTCTGGCGCAGCCGCGCGATCAGCACCTTGCTGATCGCCAGCAAGGCGGCCGGATGATCGAGCACATAGGCGTGAAAACTCTGGCGGCTGAAGCGGTAGAGCAGGCTGTCGCGCAGCGCGATCACCGTCGCGCTGCGCGGCTCGCCGGACAGCACCCCGATCTCGCCGATCGGCTCCAGCCGGCCGATGTTGCCCGCGATCTGGCCGTTCGGCAGCACTGCGTGCAGGCGCCCCGCGGCAACCAGATACAGCGCCTCCGGCTGATCGCCGACCGCGAACAGGATCTCGCCGCCACGCACTGTCACGCACTCGGCGCAGGCGGCGAGGGTATCCAGCGCAAAACCGGTCAGCTCCGAAAACAGCGGGCTTTCCGCGAGCGTGGCACGGATGGCAGCGAACTCGGTGGCGGCGGGAAGCATGGGCGAGTTTAGGAGCGCCGGGTGCGGCTTGTCATCGGCACTGGCCGGCAACGGCAGCGGCCCACAAAAAAGCCCGGCGCGCAGCTGCGCACCGGGCCTGGTCTGTCTCGCTCAGGGGTTCTTGACGTAGAAGGTATAGCTGCCTGCACCCGAGTAGCTCTTGATGCGCCAGCGGTAGCTGCCGGCGGTACCGGTGTAGCTGACGTCTTCGCTGCTGCCGGTGGTCTCGCCACGGGCGACGATGCTCCAGGAAGTGCCGAGCAGACCGCTGCTGCTTTTCTCCAGGAACAGGTCGAAGTCGGTGCCCGCCGGCCCGCGCAGATAACCCTTGAACGCCCCGCCATTGCTGGCGAACCCGGTCGAGGAGGGATCGTAGGCGGTGCCCCCGCTGGCCAGGGTGCCGGTCTTGGTGGTGCAGTCGCTGCAGGGGCTGCCGCCGGTGGTGGCGGCGGTGACCGTCACCGACTGGGACTTGGCATTGGTCTGGCTCACCGTATCGGTGACCGTCAGCGTCACCGTGTAGGTGCCTGCAGCCGCGTAGGTCCTTGACACCGTCGCACCATTGCCGCTGCTGCCGTCACCGAAGGTCCAGGCATAGGCGGCGATGCCCTTGTCATCGCTGGAACCGCTGCCGTTGAAGTTGCAGGCCAGATCGCTGCAGCTGACGGTAAACGCCGCCACCGGCGGGTTGTCCACCGAAGGCGTGCCGCCGGCGTTGGCGACGTACAGCAGCCTGTTGGGCGAGCCGGTCTTGATGCCGGTGAGCACGCCGCTGGTCGCCTCCGCCACCAGGATGTCGCGCACCTGTGCCGGCGTGGCGGCGGTATTGCGCGCCAGCACCAGGGCGGCCGCACCCGCGACGTGCGGCGAGGCCATCGAAGTGCCCGAGAGCACCGAGCTGCCGGTGTTGTTCTGGTAGTTGGCCGAAGTGATGTTGCTGCCCGGGCCGAAGATGTCGAGGCAGCTGCCGAAGTTGGAATAGCTCGCCATCGCGTCGGTGTTCTCGGTCGCCCCGACGGTGATCGCTTCCGGCAGCTTGTTGGGTGAGCCGGTGCAGGCGTTGGCGCTGTCGTTGCCGGCAGCCACCGCATAGGCGATGCCGGAGGCGATGGAGTTTTTCACCGCAGTGTCGAGGGTGGCGGAATCACCGCCGCCCAGCGACATGTTGGCGACTGCCGGACGCTGCGCGTTCTGCGTCACCCAGTCGATGCCGGCGATCACACCGGAATTGCTGCCGGAGCCCTGGCAGTCCAGCACCCGGATTGCATGCACGGTGGCTTTCTTGGCGACGCCATAGCTGGTGCCTGCGGCAGTGCCGGAGACATGCGTGCCGTGGCCGTTGCAGTCGGCCCAGTTGGCAGGGTCGGGCGGGCTGGTGCTGAACAGGCTGGTGGTGCCGACGAAGTTGCGCGAGGTGCCGACGCGGCCGGTGAACTCGCTGTGATTGGCGTTGATGCCGGTGTCGATGACGTAGATGTGGATGCCCTGCGCGGCGCTGTCGGGATAGCTGTAGAGGCCATCCATCGGGCGGTTGCGCTGGTCGATGCGGTCGAGGCCCCAGGTGGCACCACTCTGGGTGGCGACCGCCTGCATGGTCTGGTCCTGCTCGATCGCGGCAACCAGAGGATTCAGGGCCAGCAGCCCTGCCTGCAACGGCGACAGCCGCACGGCAAAGCCGCGCAGCGCATATTCGTAGGTGTTGAGGATCTGCCCGCCGCCCACCAGCGACAGCAGGCTGCCGGCCTGCTGCAGCACCGGCAGGCTCGCCAGCGCCGAGCCGTCGAGCGGCTTCTTGAGCGTGACGATGTATTGATTGGGGATCGGGGCCGCCGAAGCGGTGGAACCAACGACCGAGGCGGCGAGCAACGCCGCGAGCTTGAAGCTGCGCATGAACACTCCCTGTTGGAAAGATGAGGCCTTCTTGCCGACCGAAGGCCTCGGCAGTATTGCCCGGGAAAATGCCGCCTGGCTACCGCAGACGGCCGTTCATCTGACCAATGGAATCACAGGACCGGCACCAGTTCACAAAACCGGCGCCAGTCCTGTTCAGGCGATCAGCTGCCTGCGGGCCAGCCGCAGCTCTGGCCCTCGTTCTGGGTCTTCAGGTACGCCATCAGCGGGCCGAAGTACTCGATGATCGCCGAGGCATCCATCTGCCGGGTTCCGGTGAGTTTTTCCAGCGTCTCCGGCCAGGGCTTGCTGGCGCCCTGTTTCAGCATCGCCATGAACTTCTCGCCGGCCACCTTGTTGCCGTAGATGTCACACTCGTGCAGCGGCCCCTTGAAGCCGGCGGCATCGCACAGCGCCTTCTGGAACTGGAACTGCAACACGAAGGACAGGAAGTAGCGCGTATACGGCGTGTTGCCGGGGATGTGGTACTTGGCACCCGGGTCAAAGTCTTCTTCGGTGCGGGCCATGGGCGCTGACACGCCCTGGTAATCGGCGCGCAGTTTCCACCAGCCGGCGTTGTAGTCGGCGGGCTTGATCTCGCCGTTCATGACTTTCCAGCGCCACTGGTCGACCAGCTTGCCCCAGGGCAGGAAGGTGATCTTGTCCAGCGCCAGTTTCATCTGCGCGTTGATCACCGATTTCTCGTCGGTCTTGACGTCTTTCACCAGACCGATCTTCTGCAGGTGCGTAGGCGTCAGCGACAGCGTAATGGTGTCGCCGATGGCCTCGTGGAAACCATCGTGGGCGCCAGTCTGGA
Source organism: Stagnimonas sp. (assembly GCA_046598075.1). Lineage (GTDB taxonomy): Bacteria > Pseudomonadota > Gammaproteobacteria > Nevskiales > Nevskiaceae > Stagnimonas. The sequence goes on along the minus strand of JBKJJE010000016.1, from coordinate 10,387 downwards.
ACAGCGGCGGCAGGGCGTTGTACATCAGGTAGTAATAGATGTGCCCCAGCTCGTGATGGATGGTGGTGAGCTGGTCTTCGCTGGGTTCGATGCACTGCTTGATGCGCACGTCGCCAGCCAGGTTCAAGTCCCAGGCCGAGGCGTGGCAGACCACGTCACGGTCGCGCGGCTGGGTCAGCAGGCTCTTCTCGTAGAAGCTTGCCGGCAGGCTCGGAAAGCCCAGCGAGGTGTAGAACTCCTCCGCCACCTTGGTCATCTTGATGCCCGCCGCGACATCGGCCTTGCGCTCCATTTCGGCCATCTCCCTGGCGGTCGGCTTGCCCTTGAACGCGGCCGTCAGCGCCTTCAGCTCGCCGTCGCGGTGGGTTTTCAGCACCGCAGTCACGTCGAGGTTGGAGACTCCCTGGTAGGGCTCCATCAGCGGATAGAGATTGCTCCACTGCTGCGCCCACATGTTGCCCAACAGATGCGCCGGGATCAGCCCATTCTTGGGCACCACCGCATCGCCGTACTTGGCGTTGAGCTTGCCGCGCACCGCGCAGTGCAGGGCGTCGTAGAGCGGCTTCACCTGGCCCCAGAGCCGCTCGGTTTCCGCCGCGAACTCGGTGGGACTCATGTCGTAGCCGGCACGCCACATCTCGCCCATGTCGGCATAGCCGGACGCCGCCGCGGCATGGTTCTGCAGCTCGATGAAGCGCACGTAATCCTGGCGAATCGGCTTGGCGGTGGCATGCCAGCCAGCCCAGGCTTCGGCGATCTGGGCTGGCGCGTTTTTCAGCTCGGTGTTGTCGACGATCTTCTCGATGTCCTGCAGTGTCAGGCACTCCTCGTTGCCGCTTGCGGTCTTGTGGCACCACTTGCCGGTGCCGTAGTTGGCTTCCATCTTGCTGCCCAGCTTGGCAACTTCCTCGCGCTCGGCGGCATCGCTGGGGGCGGCGGAGCTGACCCGGATCAGGGTGAGGCCGCGTGCGGTATCGGGCTGCAGGTCCTTGAGGGCATAGAACGGCTTCGCCGCCTGGCTGACCTCGGCATTGAAGGCCAGCGAACGCTCGTTGGCGCGGCTGGACAGCAGCTGGGTGTCGTCGGTGATGAAATTGGCCTGCACCCACTGCGCGGCGACGATGTCCGGGTAGAGCTTGCGGTAATCGGCGTTGTACTTGGCGATGAAGGCATCAGCCTCGGCAGCTGTCGGGCCGGAGGCGGCCGGCGTTGCCGTTGCCGCCTCCGCAGCTGACTTTTCCTTGCTGCCGCAGGCGGCGAGCAACAGGGCGGCGGCCGTGATGAGAAGACGTTTGGACATGGGATTTTCCTTCAATGAATCTTCAATCAGAAAGGGATGATGACGCGTGCATGAAAACATGGATCACTTGATGTCGCCCATCAGCTTGCGGATGGGCCTGGTCAACAACAGCATCACCACACCCGCGCCGGCGGTGGTCATGAACACGAAGACGAAGCGGCCGGACATGCCCGCCACATCTTTGTCGTCGGCGAGATGGCCTGCCAGCAGGCCGGCAATCAGATGCCCAAGTGCCGAGGCCATGAACCAGGTGCCGAACATCTGCCCCTGGTAGCGCTGGGGCGACAGCTTGTTGACTGCCGACAGGCCTACCGGCGACAGGCACAGCTCACCGGTGGTGTGGAACAGATACGTCAGGATCAGCCAGGTCGGCGCGACTTTTTCGCCGTCTGCCACATAGAGCGAGGCCCAGGCCAGCACCAGAAAGCCGACCGCCATCTGGATCAGGCCGATGCCGAATTTGAGCGGGGTTGAAGGGTTGAGATTGCGCTTGCCCAGATTGACCCAGAGTGCGGCGAAAAACGGCGACAGGATGATGATGAACAGGGGATTCACCGCCTGCAGCCAGGACGCCGGCACTTCCCACCCGAACACCATGCGGTCGGTGTAGTCCTGCGCGAACAGGTTGAAACTGGAACCTGCCTGCTCGAAGCCGCTCCAGAACATCGCCGCACCGACGAACAGGATGGCAATCACGCCGACCCGCTTCTTCTCATCTGCATCGAGCCCACCGAAAATCAGCACATAGCTGAAGTAGGAAATCGCCAGCGCGACGATGAACACGCCGGTGCCCTGCGCGAGCCGCACCGGGTTGATGGGCAGGGCTCCGGTCAGGGCCGCTGCCACCACGGTGGCCAGACCAGCCAGCGCCACGGCGATCACCAGCCAGCCTTTTCTGCGGGCAGCGGTGTCGCGTGCAGCATCCCCGCTGCTGGCCGGCCTGAGGCCGATCTCGCCGAGATATTTTCCATAGAAGCGATACTGGATCAGCCCCAGCGTCATGAAGATCCCTGCGGCGCCGAAGCCCCAGTGCCAGCCGATTTTCTCCCCGAGCGCACCGCAGATCAGCTGGCCGATGAAGGCGCCGGTGTTGATGCCCATGTAGAAGATCGAGTAGCCCGCATCCTTGCGCGCACCGGCGTCTGCCGAATACAGCTGGCCGACCATCGCACTGACATTGGGCTTCAGCAGGCCGGTACCCAGCGCGATCAGGATCAGCCCGATGAAGAAGGTGTTGTTGGTGGCCAGCGCCATGGTGAAGTGCCCGCTGGCGATGATCACCCCACCCCAGAACACCGCATTGCGCTGCCCGATCAGCCGGTCGGCGATCCAGCCACCCGGCAGCGAGGCGAGATACACCGCCGAGGTATAGATGCCATAGACCGCCGTCGCCATCTCGCGCGACAGACCTAGTCCGGGATTGCTGCCTTCCACCGCCGCGACCATCGCCAGCACCAGGATGGCGCGCATCCCGTAGTAGGAGAAGCGCTCCCACATTTCGGTAAAAAACAAGGTCGCCAGGCCACGCGGGTGGCCGAGCCATTGGGCTTGTTGCATCGGATTTCCTTGGAGGGACTGCTGCGACCATGCCGCGCAAGATCGCGAGCGTCAATCGCCGGGCGCAGGTTCCCGGCCGCTGGAGGTACCGATCAGCGCCAAAGCCACCACAGCAGCGCGGCGACTCCGAGCCCTGCTGCAAGGCGCACCCAGAACACCAGCCGTGGCCTTGCTGCCCGCGCCGTTTGTGGCCTGAAGTGCCCGCGCAGCAGATCCATGTTGCGGCGGTTGCTGCGGTAGGCGATGTCGACGATGTCGCCGAGCACCGGCACCAGCCCGGAGGCGGCGTCGATGGCGACGTTGCGCGCCATCTTCCATTTCAGCGCCGCCGGCGCGCCGAGGCGGTGGGCCTCGTAGATGAACCAGCTGCCGAGTGCCAGGCCAGCGGCGTCGCCCACCACCGGGATCAGGCCGATCAGGGAGTCCAGGCCCAGCCTGATGCCTGTGCCCGGGATGCGGATGGCTTCATCCAGCAATCTGGCAACGCGCTCGACACGGTAGAGGGCATCGGGCGGCGGGGCGGAGTCAGCTTGCGACATGGCGGCAGATACGGTTTCGTTACACTCGCCGTCAGTTTCACACACCAAACCGGAATCAATGCGCGCACTCTCCCACCTGGGCTACTGGCTCGCCTGGCTGTTGTTCCGGCCCCTGCTGGCGCTGGTCAAGTTCAAGGTGGCGCCCGGCAATCTGCACGAGCAGCTGAAGCTCGACCTCAACAAGCCGATCTGCTTCGTGCTGCCGCAGCGCTCCTGGATCGACCTGTTCGCGCTCGACAAGGTCTGCCGCTCGCTGGGCTTGCCGCGTCCGCAGCGCACCGGCGTCAGCCTGCCGTCGCTGGGGCGGGCGGGCTGCGTGTATCTGCCGGCGTTGCTGGAAACCCGGGTGCGTCACACCGAGCTGACCCAGGTGCTGGTGACCGCCGCAGGCGACCCGGAGTTCGACATCCAGATCCTGCCGGTGTCGATTTTCTGGGGTCGCGACCCGGGCTCGGAGCAGAGCCTGTTCAAGCTGGTGTTCGCCGACAACCCGCAGGCGGGTGCGGTGCGCAAGCTGTTCATCATGCTGGTCAACGCCCGCAACATGCTGGCCAATTTTGCCCAGCCGATCGGCTTTCGCAGCTACATCGTGCACGAGGCCGAACCCCATCGTGCGGTGAAGAAAATGATCCGCGCGGTGCATTTCCACTTTCTGCGCACCCGCACCGCGGTGCTTGGGCCGGAATTGCCGCCACGCCGCCTGATGATCGAGCAGGTGGTGGCCGCGCGGCTGGTGCGGCACGCCATCGAGAACGAATCGAAGACCAAGAACCGCACGCTCGAACAGACCACCCGTCGTGCCCGTCGGCTGGCCGACGAGATCGCTGCCGGCTATTCCAGTGCGGCGATCAATTTCGTCGAGCGGCTGCTGTCGCTGTTCGTCTGGGAACGGGTGTTCAAGGGCATCGACGTGCGCGGCCTCGACAGCATCCGCGAGCTGGGGCAGAGCCATGAAATCATCTATCTGCCGAGCCATCGTTCGCACGCCGACTATCTACTGCTCAGCTACATCCTCTATCACCACGGCATGGTGCCGCCGCACATCGCCGCCGGCATCAATCTCAACATGCCCGTGGTGGGTGGCCTGCTTCGGCGCTGCGGCGCGTTTTTCATGCGTCGCAAGTTCTCCGGCGACGCGCTCTATACCGCGGTGTTCCGCGCCTACGTCGATGCCCTGGTGGCGCGCGGCTACGCCATTGAGTTCTTTCCCGAGGGTGGCCGCTCGCGTACCGGCCGGCTGCTGGCGCCGAAGACCGGCCTGCTGGCGATGGTGGTCGAATCCGCGCTGCGTCAGCGCAGCCGCCCGGTGGCGCTGGTGCCGATCTACATCGGCTACGACAAGGTCTGGGAAGTGGGCAGCTACTTCAAGGAACTGAAGGGTGCGAAGAAGGAGAAGGAGTCGGTCGAGGGCCTGCTGAAAGCAGCCAAGATCCTCGGCAAGAGCCACGGCAAGGCATACCTGAACTTCGGCGAACCGCTGCTGCTGCACCCCTATGCCGACGCCCAGCTGCCAGGCTGGCGCGAGGCCTTTATGCCCGGCACCGATACCCGGCCGCGTGGCTACTCGCTGTTCGTGCGCACGCTGGCCGAGGAAAACGCCAGGCGCATCAATGCCGCGGCGGTGGTCAACCCCTGTAGCCTGGCTGCCACCGCCCTGCTCGCCAGCCCGCGCGGGGCGGCCAGCGAGGACGAGATCGTCGAGCAGATCGGCCATCTGGCCTGGTTGCTCAAGGGCGAGCCGTACAGCGAGCAGATGGTGATCCCCGACGCCAACCCGCGTGCGGTGCTGGAGTGGGCCATGCCGGTCAGTCGCATCGTCCGGGTGCCGCACGAATGGGGCGCGCTGGTGGGGGCGGCCGACCGCGACGCAGTGCTGCTTACCTACAACCGCAACAACATCCAGCACCTGTTCGCCATCCCCTCGTTCATTGCCAACCTGTTCCGCACCCGCGCGAAGCTCTCCGAGGACGCCATCGTCATGGGCTGCCGCGCGCTGTATCCGTTCCTGCGCACCGAGTACTTCCTGCGCTGGACGCCGGAGGAAGTGGAACCGGTAGTGCGCCGCTGGCTGACGGTGATGACCAACATCGGCCTGCTGCGGCGCGACGGCGACGATTTCTGGCGGCCGGATGTCACTGCGCATGCCTTCTCCACGCTCGCCATGCTCGGCCGCATCCTCGGCGAGACGCTGGAACGCTACGGCATGACCGCCCTGCTGCTGGCCGACGAATACCGCAACAACGCCGATCTGGGCCGGGTGAAGTTCGAGAAGGACTGCCGCCTGCTGGCCGAACGGATGGCGGTGCTGACCGGCCGCGAAGCGCCGGAGTTCTTCGACCCGGCGCTGTTCAAGGGCTATCTGAACACGCTGATCAGCGTCGGTCTGGTGCAGGTCGATGCCGACAGCAAGCTGATCCTCGATGCCCGCATCGAGCGCATTGCCGAACGCTCGCTGGAACTCTTGTCCGACGAAAGCCGTCAGACCCTCTTGCAGCTGCTGTCCCGCCGGCATGTGGCGGGCGCATCCCCCACCAGCACCTTGTCCGGCTAGCCAAATAGCCCGCATCACGTTAATTTGCGCCGCCAATCCCCTTTTTACACCCCATCAGGATTCATTCATGTCCGCTTCGATTCTCAAACGTTCCGCTTTCGCGCTGGCGATTGCCACCGCACTTGCCGTCACCGCCTGCCAGAAAGCCGACGAGCCCAAGGCCGTGAAGGCTGAAGACCTCAAGACCGATGCCCAGAAGTTCGGCTACGCCATCGGCGTCGATCTCGCCAAGTCACTCAAGCCGGTGAAGGACGATGTCGACATCAAGGCACTGGAAGCCGGCCTCGATGCCGTGTTCGCTGGCGGCGAGCCGGTGCTCGACGACGCCACCCGCGAGCAGATCAAGAACACCGTTGCCGAAAAAATGCAGAAGCGCCAGATGGAAGAGCGCACCTCCGCCGCCACCAAGGCCAAGGCCGAGGGCGATGCCTTCCTGGCTGAAAACGCCAAGAAAGCCGGCGTCAAGACCACCGCCAGCGGCCTGCAGTACGAAGTGCTGACCGAAGGCTCCGGCACCGGCCCGAAGGCCACCGACACCGTCACCGTGCACTACAAGGGCACGCTGATCAACGGCGAGACGTTCGACAGCAGCTATGACCGTGGCCAGCCGGTGAGCTTCCCGCTGCAGAACGTGATCCCGGGCTGGACCGAAGGCTTGCAGCTGATGAAGCCGGGCGCGAAATACAAGTTCGTGATCCCCTCGGCGCTGGCCTATGGCGAGCGTGGCGCAGGTGCCAAGATCGGCCCCAACTCGACGCTGGTGTTCGAGGTGGAACTGCTCAACCTCGGCGAGATGAAGCCGGCGGATGCCAAGCCTGCTGATGCGAAGCCGGCTGACGCCAAGAAGTAAGCTTTCGCGGCCTTGAAAAAGGCGACCTGCGGGTCGCCTTTTTCATGTCCGCAAGGGTCGCTGCAGGCGATGGCCGCTCAGCAGCCCTTGCCGGCTTCCTTGGCCTTGGCAACCCGCTCGGCGAATTCCTCTTCGGTCATCCTCGCCTCGCTGCCATCCGGCTGCTGAACCACCAGACGGCGCGGCGTGCTTTCCTCCAGAAACGCCAGACGCTCGCTCGCCCCCGCGCAGCGTTCAGCCTTTGCCTGCCTGGTTTCGGGTGGCGCGGCGGCGGGCTTGGCGACGCTCGCCGGGGCCGCCGCGGCAGGAACCGCCGCAGTGGCGGCGGGTGGCACCGGCGGGTTCGCTGCCGGCAGCACATGGCTCTGCGATTGCAGGCTGGCATCGACACCGCTGGGCGGCGTCTGGCTGTAGTGCACCTGGCCCCGCGCATCGGTCCACTTGTAGATGTTACCGGCGACTGCGGGCAGCGCCGCAAAACTCAGGATCAGGGCAGTGGTGATGCGCATGGCGAAACTCCTTGGGGCAGAAACTTTTACGCCGCGGCTGCCGTCGCCGCAAGCGGATCAGATAGCGGCGGGATGATCTGCAAGTAGCCGGAGACCAGCGCGAACAGCGCCGGGTGATGCCGCGCCAGCGCCCGCGGGCGCTGGAAGAAGGCCTCCGCCACCACGCACCAGAACTCGGCGGGCGACTCGGCACCATAGGGATCGAGCACCGGTGGCCGGCGCTGCCTTTGCAGGCGCGCAAACTCCTCCGCCATCACGGCCGACCACTGCCGGTAGTCGGCCATCGGCGGCGCGCCCTCGGTATCGGGGTTTTCGCTGTCCAGCGCATGTGCAAACTCGTGGATCACGACGTTGACCGCGTCGTCATCGACTGCCGCCAGCACGTCGGCCCAGGACAGCACCACCTGGCCCGGAGCGTGTTCGCCGATGCGCTCGTCGGGCCCCTCATCGACCAGTTGCAGGCCGTCGTCCGAAACCGCCTCATGCCTCGGCGGCACCAGAAAGGCATCCGGGTAGAGCAGCACCTCGCGCACCGTGGGGAACAGCGGTTCATGGTCGGCGTGGGCCTGCAGGCGCAACAGGCAGGCGAGCCCGGCGATGGTGCTGCGGTGGGCATCGGTGACCGTCAAGCCGGCGCAGCCGACAAACCGTGTCGCGGCCAGGAATCGCTGCGTCTGCCGCTGCCAGCGCGCCTGCTGCGCGGCATCCAGCCAGTCGAGCTGCGAGGGGGGCAGCGCCGCGATGACTGCAGGCGGCGTGTCCTCGCCCATCAGACGGTGTGCGCGCCGCTGCCGCCACAGCAGCAGTGCCACGATGGCAGCCAACAGGGCGACGGCAAAATCGATCACCGCTGCAATCAGTCCTTCCATTCCTTGAACGTCTTGGCGTTGGCGCTCGGCGGGGCCTTGTTGGGGTTACGCCGGCTGCGCAGGTAATAGGTGATCGGGGTGGCCGCGAGAGCCAGCACGATGATGACGATGAAGGCGGTGAACATGGCGATTCCGGTAAACGGCGGCGAGCCGACACGCTCGCCGCCGCAACTGTCGCGGCGCTGAACGCCTAGGCCGCGACGGAGGAGCTGCTGCCGAGCGGGTCGGAGCCAAAACGATTGCTGCCCGAAGTGCCTGCCAGGAATCCGTTCTCCACCAGCGCCCAGATCACGCCGATGAGGGGGAGCAGGTTGATCAGGATCCACCAGCCGCTCTTGTCGCGGTCGTGCCAGCGCTTGATCGACACGCAAATCGATGGATACAGCAGCGCCAGCGTGGTGACGATTCCAAACAACGAGCCGCCGACGATGCCATCGACAATCGCGGCGGCGATGGCGATGCCCAGATAGACGAGGAAAAACGCCCAGAACCGCTGGCGGTTGATGCGACCCTCGTAGCTGAGGAGAAAATCCTTGGTCAGCACTTCTGAAAAGTTCATGTGTGGCTCCCGGTGATGCGCTCCCATGCGCAACCGGAGAGTAGCTCAGATGCCCTGCAGCTTGGCCAGCGTCAGCATCAGCCACTTGGTGCCGCTTTTGGAGAACCGGATCTCGACCCGGGCGCGTTCCCCTTCGCCGTCGAAACTCAAGATCACGCCCTCGCCGAAACTCGGATGGCGCACGCTCTGGCCAAGTCTGAAGCCCAGCGTGCCGCTGGTCTCGGCCATTCGCTGCGGCACGCTGGGGCGGGCGAGGTTGTAGCCCTCCTGCTGGCGCTCGCGCCAGGCATTGGGCTCGCTGTAACCGCTGCCCATCCGCACCGGTCCGCTGGCGTAGCCGCCACGCCCGGACTGGGTGCCAAACTGCGAACGCAGCACGCCGGCGCGCGGGCGCAGCTCCAGCGTGCAGTCGCTGGGGATCTCCTTCAGAAACTGCGAAGGCGCGCAGATTTGCTCGACGCCGTGGATGCGACGCGACTCGGCGTAGCTGACGAACAGCTTCTCGCGGGCGCGGGTGATGCCGACGTAGGCGAGGCGGCGCTCTTCCTCGAGATTGCCCTCTTCCACAGCACGCAGGCTGGGGAACAGGCCGTTCTCCAGGCCGACCAGAAACACCACCGGAAACTCCAGCCCTTTCGCCGCGTGCAGGGTCATCAGCTGCACCGCGTCCTCGCCGACCGTGGCCTGGCCTTCGCCGGCCTCGAGCGCGGCGTGCATCAGGAATTCGGTGACCGGATCGGCGCCTTCGGCCAGGCCTTCCGGCTTCTCGAAGGACTTGGCGGCGTTGATGATCTCGTCGAGGTTTTCCAGCCGCGCTTCGGCCTGCTCGCCCTTCTCCTTCCGGTAGTGCTCTTTCAGGCCGCTGGCGACGATGACTTTTTCCATCTTCTCGGCCAGCGGCAGCGTGCGGGTCTGGGCGTCGAGCAGGTCGATGCTGTCGAGAAACGCAGTGAGCGCGCCTGAGGTGCGGCCCAGTGCCGCCGTGCCGTGACGCGCCGCCTTCCAGAGCGAGAGACCATGCTCGCGTGCGAACAACCGCAGGCGTTCGATGGAGGTCGCACCCACACCGCGCGGCGGCGTGGTGAGCGCGCGCTCGAAGCTGACATCCTCGTCGCGGTTGACCAGCACCCGCAGCCAGGCGAGCGCGTCCTTCACCTCCATCCGCTCGAAGAAGCGCACGCCGCCGTAGATGCGGTACGGCAGCCGCGCGCGGATCAGCGATTCTTCCAGCACCCGGCTCTGGGCATTGCTGCGGTAAAGCACGGCGAGATCGCTGTGACGGCCACGGCCATCCAGATACTCCTTCATGCGGTTGGCGACGAAATCAGCCTCGTCGTATTCGTTGTAGGCGGCGTAGAGCGCGATGGGCTCGCCCTCGCGATCATCCGTCCACAGGTTCTTGCCGAGGCGGCCGGTGTTCTGCGAAATCAGACCGTTGGCAGCCTTCAGGATGGTGCCGGTGGAGCGGTAGTTCTGCTCCAGCTTGACCACCTCCGTGCCCGGGAAATCACGGCTGAGCTTGTGCAGGTTCTCGATCTTCGCGCCCCGCCAGCCGTAGATGGACTGGTCGTCGTCACCCACCGCGAAGATTTTTCCTTCTGCGCCACACAGCACTTTCAGCCACAGGTACTGCAGGGTGTTGGTGTCCTGAAA
>JBKJJE010000169.1:0-3533 GCA_046598075.1 Stagnimonas sp. | reverse complement strand
GTGATCGCCGCGCAGCGCGATGGCAACCAGCCCGCCCTCGCGACCCTTGACCACCAGCAGCTTCACCTTGGCATCGAGCGCGATCTTCAGGAAATTGGAGACCTGCTCGCAGGTTTTTTTGCCTGGGGTGGCGATCTTGCTCAGCGCCGCCGTCGGCTGTGCACGCTCACCCACTGCATGGGTGACGGCCGCCTCGACGTTGGCGGCGTAGCTGCCGCCTTCGGCCACCGCCAGCAGGTCCTCACCGGCGCTGGCGAGCACGTGGAATTCTTCGCTCTTAGCCCCGCCGATGTTGCCGCTGTCAGCCGTCACGCAGCGAAAGTCGACGCCGAGCCGGGTGAAGATGCGGATATAGGCGGCGCGCATGTTCTGGTATTCGGCTTCCAGCGACTCGGCATCCATGTGGAAGCTGTAGGCGTCCTTCATCAGGAACTCGCGCGCACGCATGATGCCGAAGCGCGGCCGGCGCTCGTCGCGGAACTTGGTCTGGATCTGGTAGATGTTGAAAGGCAGCTGCTTGTAGCTGCGCACGTCCTGGCGCACGGTGTGGACGATCACCTCCTCATGCGTCGGCCCGTAGCAGAACTCCGCGCCGTGACGGTCTTTCAGCCGCAGCATCTCGTCACCCATCGCCTCCCAGCGACCCGACTCCTGCCAGAGTTCGGCGGGCTGGATCGAGGGCATGAAGCACTCCACCGCACCCGCTGCATTCATCTCTTCGCGCACGATGTTCTCGATCTTCGCCAGCACCCGCTTGCCGATGGGCATCCAGGTATAGAGCCCGGCACCGAGCTTGCGGATGTAGCCTGCACGCTGCATCAGCTGATGCGAGATCACCTGCGCGTCGGCAGGGGTTTCTTTGGTGGTGGCGATGGGGAAACGAGACAGGCGCATGGGTGAAATCCAAAAGAACTGCTGATGAAAGGACGTGAATGGTAGCGAGCCGCGCCGCCGCTCGCCGCTGTGAGCGGTGCAAGGTGCTAGTGAGCGGCCCTGAGAGTGGCTATATTCATCCGGCGGCAATAACGTGCTGCACCCTAAGACCGCGCCTAAACGAAAGGGAGAGAACCATGGCGGACTGCAATCTTGGCGGCATCCTCTGCACGGTCGTCGCTGGTAGAAAAAATGACGGCGATCCGGTCAAGCCAACCTATTACCTTGAGGCTTGGGTCGTATTGCCCATCGTTTTAGTGGCGTTTGTTATCGGCCGCATGAGCCGACGCAAGGGATAGCGTGGCAAATCTTAGGGCGCGCACTTCGCTGGTTTGATAGCCTGCCGCTGCAAGGATTCACCGATCAGCGCCCATGGCGCCTTGCAGGCAACGATCTGCTTCAGGGCTGCTGTGCTGCGCTGCTCGAAAGGCAGCGCGTGCAACTCCACTCGCTGATCCTGACCGGCGCTGAGCAGGCTGCTGCCGTCCCGGCTGAACAGCAGATTGCCGTAGCGGATCGGCCCTCGGTGTCGGGCGACCGTGTCCAACAGCGCGCCGGTAAATGCATCCCAAACCTTGACCGTGCCGTCGTCAGAGGCGGTGGCGATCAGTGTGCCTTTTGGATTCGACACGGCTGCACTCACGGTAGCGGTGTGGGCTTCGAGACTCATCACGCGACCATCGCCCGGCGTCCATCGGTAGGCCTGCTTGCTGTAATCGCCAATGATGATGCTGGCCCCGTCCGGGCTAAAGCCACCGCTGCTGAAATTGGCCGAGGCGTCGATGATGGTGCTGGCATCAACGCGGCCGGTCGCGGCATCGAGCAGGAACAGCTTGCGGCGCTTGAGGCTGGCGAATAGCTGGCGCCCATCCGGGCTGAAATCGAACACATTGGTGAAAGCCTCTTCATCAGCCGCTATCGGCAGGGTCTGATCCCAGACAAATTCGCGCTTAGCTAAATCCCACAACTTGGCGTGGCCTTGCTGGCCGATGGTGAGCCGCTGGCCGTCAGGAGAAAATGCCAGCGCCTTGGTGGCATCGCGTGGTGAGAAGTCAGCCACCACAGCGGCCTCGGGCCAGCGCCACACTCGGGTGCGTGCACCCAAAAAAGCGCCGGCCAAATGCTTGCCATCTGGTGCCCAGCGTAACAAGGCAGGCGCACCGCCCGGGCCTTGTAGCCACTGTGGCACGCCTTGAGCGCTCACAGCCCAGACCGCCACAGAGCCCTGCTGATAAGCTGCTGCCAGCCCCTGACCATCGGGCGAAAACGCCACGGCAGTCACTCGCTCTGGTCGGCCCGTCAAAATCTTCAGCAGACTCGCATCGGCCTCACGGTGCAGCTCCACCACACCATCGGCACGGCCAAAGGCAAACAGCCCCGCCTCTGGGGCTGAGGCGATCGGTACTTGCGGGTCTCCCTCCAAAGCACCCTTCGCTGCACCACGCGCATCAAACACTGCAAGGGTGGCTGTAGGTAGCTGCCAGCGGACGATCGAGCCATCACTGCCGCCGCTGTAAAGCACGGCGGGATCACTGCTGGTCGCAAAGCTGTCCGGTGGCCCGTTGTGGCCATCGAGATTCAGCAGCTCCTGGGCGCTGACTGCATCTTTCAAAGTGAGATTGCCGTCCTTGATCTGCGCCAGCCAGTCGCCATTACCTACGAAACCCGCCGGGTTGCCAGTAAAGTTGGCGGACTTATCAGCGAATAGCAGTTGGCCACGACGGGTATCCCACACCGCGTTGCCATCTCTGCCGGAGGTCAGCAAGCGTTGCGAGTCGGCGCTGAACTCCATCGAGTCCACCTCGCGCGGCTGGCCAGCGGTGAACCGTAGTCGGCCGCCTTGCAGCTGCCACACCCGCACCTCACCAGCCACTCCGGCTGCAGCAAGCAGCTGGCCGTCAGGGCTGACGCGCAAAACTTTGACCGATTCACTCAGGCCCTCGAAGCGGCTGAGCATTGCACCGGTCTCGCAGCTCAGGAGACGCACAGCACCATTTGCTTCACCCACCAGCAACTGCTGCCCCTCCGCGATCAGCGCGACAGCGGTTGCCGGCCCATAAACCTGATCAAAGCCGCTGCCATCAACAGCCACGACCTGTGCCTGCTCACGCTCGTCGATATGAGCGACGCGATTGCCACCCAAGCTCACCTCGGTTTGCTTAGCAGTGCTGGGACGGCGCTCGCGCCAAGTGGTCGCCTCGCTAGCCCCGATGAGCAGCTCGGCCGAACTGCGACCGCGCAGCAATACCTTCAGCACCAAGGTTTTACCACCCTGCGTGAAGTACGGCCCATCGGACTCGATCGAAACGCCTCCAGGACGTGTAGAGATTTCGCGTCTGCCGCGTGCATCGATAACATGCACGGTGCCATCACCATCCATCACGGCAAGGTGAGTGCTGTTGGGGCCGAGCTGCATCTGTTTGACTGGCGCGCCCACTACGTAGCGCTGCTGAAATGCATCCACCTCGCGCATGGCGCGCCCCAGCATGAAGCGCAGCGCCGGCGTGTCGAGGCCGAGTTGTAGCGCGCCTACCAGGTACACCGCAGCGCGGGCCTGCTGGCCGGCCAGCAATTCGCGACGGCCATTTTCATACAGCGTG
>JBKJJE010000180.1:0-4325 GCA_046598075.1 Stagnimonas sp. | reverse complement strand
CATCGTCCGTGCCGCCGAGTTCAGCAAGCCGCTGCCTCAATCGCCGCTCGAATACGAGATCACCGACCCCAAGGGCGCGCGGGTCTGGCAGTCCCGGCGTACGCTGCCGGCGAGCGGTTTCGACGAGCTGCAGTTCTCGAGCCGTGAAACCTCGCCCACGGGCGGCTACACGCTTAGCGTCTACCTGCCGCAGAAGAACTCCCGGCTGCTGCTGGGCAGTGTCGATTTCAGCGTGCGCGAGTTCCAGCCGGATCGTTTGAAGCTGGCACTCGGCTTCAGCGAGGCACGCGCGCAGGGTTGGGTGAAGCCTGATGCGCTGGACGCAAAGGTCGATCTTCAGAACCTGTTCGGCACGCCGGCGCAGAACCGTCGGGTGACTGCCGAGATGCGGCTGTCGCCCTGGTTTCCAGCCTTCGCCGGCTTCGAGGACTATCAGTTCACCGACCCGCAGGCGGCGAAGACCGGCTTCACCGAGACCCTCGGCGACGCGACCACCGGCGAAGACGGCAAAGCCCTGCTTGATCTGGGGTTGCAGCGTTTCGCCAAGGCGACCTATCGCGTCGCATTGACCGCCCAGGGCTTCGAGCCGGACGGCGGTCGCGGAGTCACCGCCGAGGCCGCCCAGGTGGTCAGCAGCCTGCCGTATCTGGTCGGCTGGAAGGCCGATGGCGATCTCGGCTACGTCAGCCGCAACGCCGAACGCAGTGTCGCCCTGGTCGCCCTTGGTGACGATGCCAGGCGCGTCGCCGTCGGCGGCCTGAAGCTGCAACGCTTCGAGCGCAAGTTCATCAGCGTGCTGGTGCGCCGCGACAACGGCACCTATCAGTACGAATCGCGGCAGAAGGATGTGCCGCTCGCCGATGTCGCGCTCTCCATCGCTGCCGCAGGCGGTAGCCTGAAGCTCGATGCGGCGACTCCGGGCAGCTTCTTCTATCTGGTCGCGGATGCGGCAGGCCAAGTGTTCGCACGCATCCCCTATACCGTGGCGGGCGCTGCCAACCTCACCCGCAGCCTGGAGAAAAACGCCGAGCTGCAAATCGCGCTGTCGAAAAAAGACTACGCGCCGGGCGAGGACATCGAGCTGAGCCTGGTCGCGCCCTATGCCGGTGCGGGCCTGATCACCATCGAGCGCGAGCGGGTGCTGAGCTGGCAGTGGTTCACGTCCGCCACCACCGCCAGCGTGCAGAAGATCAGGGTGCCGCAGGGTCTCGAAGGCTCGGCCTATGTGCACATCGTGTTCCTGCGCGACCCGGCCAGCGAGGAGGTGCACAGCAGTCCCATGAGCTATGGCGTCGCCCCGTTCTCGGTGGCCATCGACGCGCGCCGCGCGCTGCTCACGGTGGAGGCCCAGAACAAACTCAAGCCGGGAGAAACCCTGCGCATGAAAGTCACGGCCGCGCAGCCCGGCAAGGCCATCGTCTACGCGGTGGACGAGGGCATCCTGCAGGTCGCCCGCTACACGCCGCCCAAACCGCTGGAGTTCTTCTTCCAGAAGCGCAGCCTCGATGTCGATACCTTGCAGATTCTCGATCTGCTGCTGCCGGAGTTCCGGGCGCTGGGTCTGGGCCTTGCCGCCGGCGGCGATGCCGATGGCACGCTGGGAAGGCATCTGAATCCCTTCCGCCGCAAGACCGATCCACCAATTGCCTGGTGGAGCGGCGTCGTCGACGTCGGTCCGCAAGCGCGCGAGCTGAGCTGGCTGGTGCCGGAGAGCTTCAATGGCACGCTGCGCCTGATGGCGGTGAGTGTCGATGCCAATGCCATCGGCACCAGCGACGGTAAGACGCTGGTGCGCGGCGATTTCACCCTGCTGCCGAATGCGCCGCTGGCAGTCGCACCCGGCGACGAGTTCGAGGTGAGCACGGGTGTGGCCAACAACCTCGAGACCGGTGCGAAGGACATGCCGGTGCAGATCACGCTGCTGCCATCGGCAAATCTTGAAATCATTGGCGCTGCGGCGCAGACGCTCGCCATCGGGCCGCAGCGTGAGGGCGTGGCGCGCTATCGGGTGCGGGCCAGGGACGCCCCTGGCGGCGGCTCGCTCGCCTTCAGCGCCAAGGCCGGCAGTGCCAGCGCCAGGCTCACCACCACGCTGTCGGTACGGCCGGCAACGCCCTACCGCGTGCAGCTCACAGCGGCCAGCGTGAAGGCCGAGTCCACGGCTGATCTGGTGGTGACCCGCAGCCTCTATCCCCATTTCCGCACGCTGGAAGCTGCGGTGTCGCCGCTGCCGCTGTCGCTGGCGCAGGGCTTGAGCGCGTATCTCGACAGCTATCCCTACGCCTGCACCGAGCAGCTGGTGAGCATGGCGGTGCCGGCACTGGTGCTGAGCGACCGGCCGGAGTTCGGTACGCTGAAAAAGGGCAAAAACGCCAGCTTCGAGGCGCTGTTCACCGAACTCGCCAGCCGCCAGCGCAGCGATGGCGACTATCGCCTGTGGCCGAACGGGGCGGGTGCCGAGTTCGTGTCGATCTATGCGCAGCATTTCCTGATCGAAGCCGCCGAGCGCGGCAAGGCGTCGAGCGGCGAGATGCTCGCCAATGGCAATGGCTATCTCATGCAGCTGGCAAGGCGTGATGGCGACAACCTCGAGCAGGAGCGCAATGCCGCCTACGCAATTTATCTCTTGACGCGGCAGGGCGAGGTGATGGCCGCGGAGGCCGATGCGCTGCGCGGCAGGCTGGAGAAAAACTGGAAGGGCAAATGGGAGCAGGATGCAACCGCCGCCTGGCTGGCTGCGGCCTATTCGCGCATGCAGCAGAAGCCGCTGGCCGAAAAACTGATCGCCAGGGTGAAGCTCGGCGGCGCACACAGCTATGACCGTTATCACAGCCCGATGGCGACCGATGCCGAGCTGCTCTATGTGCTGGCCAAGCACTTTCCCGATCGCCTGCAAGCGTTTGGCTCAGCGTTTGTCGAGAGTCTGGTGAAACGGCTGACTTCCGGTGAATACCACTCACTCTCTGCCGCCACCAGCATCCTCGCCCTCGATGCCTACGCCAATGTCGCGCAAGGCAGCGCCGTGAAGCTGACGCTCGCCGAGGTGCTGAAGAACAACGCCATAAAACCGCTGACGCTGCCCGAAGGCCTGTTCCCGAAAGTGCCGTTCAGCGAGGCGGCGACGAAGTTGCGCGTTGGCAATCCGGGCAAGCTGCCGGCGTATGCCCTGGTCACCGAAAGCGGTTTTGATGCGAGGCCGCCGGCCAAGGCCGTCGCCAACGGCTTCGAGATCCTGCGCGAGTACACCGACCGCACGGGCAAGCCGGTGACAGCGGTGAAGCTGGGCGAGGAGGTGGAGGTGCATCTGAAGTTCCGCGCGCTCGGCAAGCCGTACCTCAACGACGTGGCGCTGGTGGACCTGCTGCCCGGCGGCTTCGAGATCGTGCAGCCGCCACCGGCAGTTGCGGATCAGCAGATGCAGCAGGCGGTGCCTGAGCAGGAGCAGGTCGAAGCAGCCGGCGAGGGCGGCGAGTCCGCCACCGAGGCCGAGGGGGAGGGCGGTGCGCACTGCGGCTGCGACTGGGTGACCTGGATCAGTGGCAGCGCGCTCACCTATGCCGACTATCGCGAGGACCGCGCCGTGCTCTATGTCGATCTCGACCAGCGCATCAGCGAGGTCAAGTACCGCTTGAAGGCAGTAGCAGCGGGCAGCTTCACCATCCCGCCCGCTTACGGCGAGGCGATGTACGACCGCAGCGTGTTCGCGCGCAGCGTGCCGGGACGCATCGAGGTGGTGAAGCCTTGAGGCCGAGACGGCGTTGATGTCTGTGCGGCAGCGTCGATGGCCTGAGCTCGCTGCCGCGCTCGCCGTGCCGGCAGTCGTGCTGGTGCTGCTCAGGGTCTGGCCGCATGAGACCCTGCGGGCGCGCATTCCGCTCTCCACCGTGGTGCTTGATCGGCACGGTACGGTGCTGCGCACCACGCTTGCCAGCGATGCACAGCTGCGCCTGTGGACACCACTCGACGAGCTGCCACCCTCGCTGATCGAAGCCGTGCTGCTGCACGAAGACCAGCATTTCCAACGGCATCCGGGGGTGAATCCCCTCGCCTTGCTGCGCGCAGCGACGACCACCGCCAGCGGCGGGCCTAAGCTCGGCGCCTCGACCATCACCATGCAGCTGGCGCGCCTGCTGGCGCAAAGCAACACCCGCAGCATCGGCGGCAAACTCGGCCAGATCGGCGACGCCCTCTGGCTCGAAGCGCGCTACGGCAAGCGCGAGATTCTGGAGGCCTACCTCAACACCGCACCCTATGGCGGCAACCTGCAAGGGGTCGGGGCGGCAGCGCGCCTGTACTTCGGCAAGGCGCCGCACGAACTGGATCTC
>JBKJJE010000187.1:0-12205 GCA_046598075.1 Stagnimonas sp. | reverse complement strand
CGTCATTTTTCTGTAGGAATGCCGCAACAATCGCATATGCCTTTGTTTATACGAAACTATTTCAGTTGCTCAGAAAATCGTCGGCGGGCCTGAAGCGCCGCAACCATGCGGCTTTTGGCGCGGGCCAAGCGGCTTATCAACGAAGTTATCCACAAGAATTGTGTGCAAAACCTCTTAAACCTTGTTTTTCATGCTGTTACGGCAATGACTTAATGTGACACCCGAGCTATGGCGGAGCTCCCTGCCGCCGCTCGCGGCCTCGCCACATGGGCAAAGCCGTGGCCGTGATGCAGCAGATACTCCAGCCATTTCGAGAGCATCAGGTTACGGCTCCACTGGTCGTGCAGATAGGCATCTGCCCCAACCTTGTCGCCCTCGCGCGCCAGCCACGGCGGGCGACCGGTGTAGCGCAGCGTCTCGGCTACCCGCGCGTCGCGGTAGACCTTGATCCAGAAATCCGGCGACAGACGAATGCCCTCGGCCGCGCGGAACTCGTAGGTGAGGCGGAACTCGACCGTATACGGCGAACGCTCCACCACCAGCAGATGCAGCGGCAGGTCGCCGGCGGCCTTCGAGACCGCGTGATCGAACGGCAGCTCCAGCTCCGGGTTGAGCTGTTCCAGCAGCGCGAAGTTGCGTTCGTAGAGATCGATGAGGTGGGCCAGCCGCCGCGAGGTGGTGGCGGCAGGTGGCAGGCGTGGCAGCGTCGGAATGTTCATGTCTGCCTAAGATATGCGATCTTTTTCGTTGTTTCCTGCTGCCGTCCCCTGCGCAACTGCCACTACGTCACCATCACCGCGTCGGGCACCCATGGCCGGCCGGGAGCGGCCACGGCGAGCAGTGCCAGCCGACGGCGTGTCCCCTCCTCTTTAGCCAGCTCCACACCATGCCCGCACGCGAAATCAGTACCAAGCCCTATCCCGACCAGAAATTCGGCACTGCGGGCTTGCGCAAGAAAGTCGCGGTGTTCCAGCAACCGCATTACCTGGAGAACCTGTTGCAGTCGGTATTCGATTGCGTGCCCGAGCTTAAACGCAGGACGCTGGTGATCGGCGGCGATGGCCGCTACCACAACCGCGCTGCCATCCAGACTGCCATCGCCATGGCCGCTGCCAATGGTGTGGCGAAAGTCATCGTCGGACAGGGCGGCATCGTCTCGACGCCAGCGGTGTCGCACCTGATTCGGCTGCACGCTGCTGCCGGTGGCTTCGTGCTCAGCGCCAGCCACAACCCGGCAGGGCCGGACGGCGACTTCGGCTTGAAGTTCAACATCGCCAACGGCGGCCAGGCTGGCGAGACCACCACCGATCGGATCTACGCGCGGACCAGGGAAATCACCGCCTATCGCATCTGCGACGGCAGCAAGATCGACCTCGACCGCCGCGGCAGCTCGCAGTTCGCGGGCATGGAGGTGGAGGTGATCGATGGCGTCGCCGACTACGCCGCGCTGATGCAGAAGCTGTTCGACTTCGAGCGCATGCGGGAATGGATCAAGCGCGGTGGCCGCATCTGCTTCGACGCCATGCATGCCGTCACCGGGCCGTATGCGCAACGTCTGTTCATCGACCTGCTCGGCGCTCCCGCCAGCAGCGTAATGAACGTGACACCGCTGGAAGACTTCGGCGGCGGTCACCCTGATCCGAATCTGATCTACGCCAGACATCTGGTGGACTTGTCGAACACCGCGACCTCGCCCGAGCTGCTGGCAGCGAGCGACGGCGATGGCGATCGCAACATGATCCTGGGTGCCGGCGTGTTCATCTCGCCCGGCGACTCGCTGGCAATGCTGGCCGCACAGCTGCACCGGCTACCCGGCTACAAGGGCGGCGTCGCGGGCATTGCCCGCTCGATGCCAACCTGCCGGGCAGCGGACGTGGTGGCCGCACACCTGAATGTGCCCTGCTACGAGACACCGACCGGCTGGAAGTTTTTCTGCAATCTGCTCGACAGCGACCGCATCACTGTCTGTGGCGAGGAGAGCTTTGGCACAGGCTCGACCCATGTGCGCGAAAAGGATGGCCTCTGGGCGGTGCTGGCCTGGCTCAATGTACTGGCCGTGACCGGCAAGTCGATGCGCGAGCTGGCGACCGCCCACTGGCAGCAGCACGGTCGCCACTACTACCAGCGTCACGACTACGACGAACTGCCCTCGGAAAAGGCGCAGGCGGTGATGGAGGGCCTGAAAAACCAGCTCGGCAGCCTGGCCGGCCAGCAATTCGGTGCCTGGACGGTGACCCAGGCCGACGAGTTTGCCTATGACGACCCGATCGATGGCAGCCGCGCCACCGCGCAGGGCCTCAGGGTGGTGTTTGGCGATGCCGCCAGGCTGATCCTGCGGCTGTCCGGCACCGGCACCAAGGGCGCCACCGTGCGGGTGTATTTCGAACGCTACGAACGCGACGCCGACAAACTGGGCTTGGTCACCCGCGAGGCGCTCGGCCCGCTGGTGGCGGTGGCGGAAAAACTGCTGCGGCTGGGCGAGCTCACCGGTCGCAAAGGGCCGGATGTGGTGACCTGAAAAAGCGCTGCCGCCAACACAAAAAAGCCGCCCCGCGCTTTTGGCGCGGGGCGGCTTTTCAGTTGCTGCCTACTGCTGTGTGACCTTGAACTCGACGCGGCGGTTTTCCGCACGGCCTTCTTCCGTCTCGTTGCTGGCAACCGGCTGGCTCTCGCCCATGCCGGTGGTCTCAATGCGAGTGCCGGCAATACCGCTCTCGATCAGATAGGCCCGCACGGAACTGGCGCGCTGCTTGGACAGCTTGAGGTTGTAGGCATCGGAACCTTTCGCATCGGTGTGGCCTTCGATCAGAAGGTTCATCGTCGGCTGACCGCGCAGACCTTCAGACACCTTGTCGAGCGACTGCTTGGCCTCGGCGGTGAGGTTCGACGAATCGAACTCGAAGTTGATGTCGCGCAGCACGATCTTTGCCGTCTTGATCGCACAGCCACGCTCGTCCACCGCCAGACCGTACGGGGTTCCGGGGCACGCGTCATTGATGTCGAGCACACCGTCGCGGTCGCTATCGACCGGTGCTGGCGGCGGGGGCGGCGGCAGCGCGCAACCCACGCTGTTGACCGGGGTGCCGCGGGCCGTGCCCGGGCACTGGTCGATGCTGTCGACCACGCCATCACCGTCGCTGTCTATCGGCTGCGCGGGGGCCGGCGTCGGCGCCACGATCACCGGGTCCTGCCCGAACGCCATTTGCAGACCGGCGCTGATGCGGGTGTCCCACAGGCGCTCGCGGCCGGGGATCAGTTCGTCGTCATAGACCACGTAGCGCTTGGCGTCGACGCGCAGGGCAAGCCTGCCATCGCTCGTCAGGTTGGCCAGAAAGCCACCACCGGCGTTGGCAAAGCCATAGCCGCGCTGCGGACCATTGCGATCCTCATACTGCGCGCCGCCGCCCAGCAGCAGAAAAGGGGCAAAGCTGGCACTGCGGGTGAAAGGGTAGATCGCCAGATCAAGACCGCCGCCCAGCTGCTTGTCGAAGCTGTTGGTGTCATTGTCCATACGCAAGCCGAACAGATTCAGTTCGGTCGCCAGGAACCGGCCGACCGGCAAGCCCAGCAGCAAGGTGGCGCCAAAGCCTTCCTTGTTGTTGCGCAGATTGTCGGCATCGATGTAGGTGCCTTGCAGGGCACCATAGGGCTGGCCATTAACCGCCATCGCCGTCTGCGCGACACCTGCCATGAGGGCAGCTGCCATGAGCTTTTTTTTCATTGTCGATCTTCCTGTTTAGTTGTTTGCGCGATGCAGGCCGCTGCACCGCTGGATGCCTCGGAACATGCCGTTCCTCGGTTGACGGGCATCCTGAACAGACCCTCTTAACTCATGCTGAACTGAAGCTCAGGCCGGCAGCGAAGGCATGGTACCCAGTACCGGATAGGCAATTCCGACCCGGCGGCAGGCGCGTGCGGCGACGCCGTCCCGCAAGGCTGCTCGCAGCAGCGGCGCCAGCTGCCTGAGGCTCTGTGCCGCCGCCCGGTGGCGTAGCTGTTCAACCCGGGTGAAGCCCAGTTGCGTGCGCGCCCACGGTGGCAGCAGCGCCGCCCCTGCACCGAGAAACAGGCCGCGCGCCGATTGCGAAAACGGCATCGGCAGCTGGATTGCCGCCAGCACTTCCAGCACCGAAAGAGAACGCGCACTGAACTCGAGCTCAGGCTGCACGGCGGCGAAATAGGCATCCATCGCGGCACGTGAAGCGGGGACTTTTTTCGCCCCCAGCGCACGGGCAACAACGGCCGTCTCGGCGAAGTACTGATCCTGCACCGATACCGGCAGCGACACGCCGCGATAGAACTGGTAGCCGGCGAGGAAACTCGCGACCTCGGTACAGTGCACCCAGGTCAGCAGCGGCGGACTCATTGCCGAATAGCGACGACCATCGGGTGCTCTGCCGCGCACTCCGCGATGGATGTTGCGCACCATTGCGATCAGGCGTCCGGCTTCGGCGGCGGGCGCATAGGTGGTGCCTGCGACAAACGCCGTGGTGCGGCGCAGGCGGCCGAGGATGTCGGTGCGGAAACTTGAGTGGTCCCACACGCCTGCAAGCGCCAGCGGGTGCAGGGTCTGCAGCATCAGCGCGGCGACGCCGCCGGCCATCATGCCGGGGAAATCCGCATGGATACGCCAGGTGACCGACTCCGGGCCGAACAGTCCCGGGTCGTCCTTCGGCGTGTCGTAATTGACCGGCATGCCGCCGTCGCGTTGCAGCACGCCGACGATCCAGTCACGCAGACGGCGTTGCAGAGGCAGCGTGAGCGAGCGGAGCGCGGACATGCCGACAGTGTGCCGCAAGACAGGGCTTTGCTGGCATTCTTGCGGCATGCGAAACCCCGCCGCCAAGCCTTCTGTCATCCGCCCACTCGACTGGCTGATGCTGGTTCTTGCCATCGTCTCGATCAGCCTGCTGTGCTGGGAAACCTGGGGCGATGTCAGCGTGGTGCAGCGCGCCTGGGTGCTGCGTGCCGACTACGCGATTTGTGCGCTGTTCGCCGCCGAGTTCCTGTGGCGCTGGCGGGCGGCTGGTTTCCGCCGCGAGTTCGTCTGGCGTAACTGGTACGAGGTGCTGGGCATGATCCCGGTCGCGCATCCGGCCATCCGCGGCTTTCGCCTGTTCCGCGTCGTGCGCATCCTCATCCTGCTGTCGCGCTTCGGCATGGCTGCCGACCGCGCGCTGGGACGCGGCTTCACCTACACGCTGGTCAACCGCGTGGCGACGCAGGTCGCCGCGGCCATCAGCCGGCCGGTGACGCTGGCCGTGCTCGACGAAGTGGTGCAGGTACTGCAACAGGGCCATTACACCAGGAACATCGCCCGCGCGCTGGACGAAAACCGCGACGAGCTGCGGGCGATGGCGCTGGAGAAAATCGCGGCTGATCCGGAGATGCGGCGCTTCAAGCGCCTGCCTTTTTTTGACGAGGTGATAGCTGCCACCGTCGAAGCCGTGCTGCGGGTGATGAGCGATCTGCTCAACGACCCGCGCACCGACGAATTCGTCGCCGACCTGCTGCGCGAGAATATCTCGCAGCTGCGTGCCGCCGTAGCCAGGCCACACGCCGCCGCGCCAGCCGCTAGCTGAGCAGGATGCGCGGCTGGTCGCTCAGGCCGTCGAGGATCAGCTTGTTGAGCCGCTTGACGAAGCTGGCCGGGTCATCGAGCTGGCCGCCTTCGGCCAGCACTGCCTGGTCGTGCAGCAGGCCGGCGAGATCGGCAAACGCCTCGTCTTCGG
Source organism: Stagnimonas sp. (assembly GCA_046598075.1). Taxonomy (GTDB): domain Bacteria; phylum Pseudomonadota; class Gammaproteobacteria; order Nevskiales; family Nevskiaceae; genus Stagnimonas. Next base: position 6,473 of record JBKJJE010000187.1, on the reverse strand, counting down.
TGCAGTCCTTGAGCCGCTGCACGAGCGGGTGTGAGGGATTGATCTCGAACACCGGCTGGCCACCAAACGGCGAGGCCTGGCCTGCGGCCTTCATCATCCGCTCCATGCGCAGACTCATGCCGTATTCGCCCGCGACCAGACAGGCCGGCGACTCGGTGAGGCGCACCGAGAGCGTGGCCTCGCTGATCTTGCCAGTGAGTGTTTTCTTCAGGCGCTCGAGCGTGTCCTTGAAGGCACTCTCGTTTGCCTCCTTCTCCGGCGTGGCGATGGCGGACTCGATGTCCTTGGCGGCACGCGCGACGCTTTCCAGCTTCTTGCCGTCGAATTCGCGCAGATGGCTGGTCAGCCACTCGTCGATACGCTCGGTGAGCAGCAGCACTTCAAAACCCTGCGCCACGAAGCCTTCGAGATGCGGGCTGTTCTTTGCTGTCGCAAGCGTGTCTGCCGTGACGAAATAGATGCCCTTCTGGTCGGGCTTCATGCGGCTGACATAGTCAGCTAGCGTCACGGTTTGGCCCTCCGGCGCATGCGTGGAGGCGAAGCGCAGTAGTTTGGCGACGCGATCCTTGTTGGTCGCATCGTCGATAGCTCCCTCTTTCAGCACGCCACCAAAAGTCTTCCAGAACTCGGCGTATTGCTCGGCCTTGTTCTCAGCTAGATCGTCAAGCAGGTCCAACACGCGCTTGGTGAGCGCAGTCTTGATCTTGTCGGTGGTGCGGCTGCCTTGCAGCAGCTCGCGGCTGACGTTGAGTGGCAGATCGGCTGAATCCACCAGACCGCGCACGAAGCGCAGGTAGGGCGGCAGCAGCTCGGCAGCCTTGTCCATGATGAAGACGCGCTTCACGTACAACTGCACGCCGTTCTGCTCGTCGCGGTTGAACATGTCGAACGGCGCACGCTTGGGGATGTAGACCAGCGAGGTGTATTCCAGCGTGCCTTCGACCTTGTGGTGTGCCCAGGCCAGCGCGTCGTCCCAGTCGTGGCTGATGTGCTTGTAAAAAGCCTGATATTCCTCATCCTTCAGCTCGGATTTTGGACGCGTCCAGAACGCCTTGGCCTGGTTGATGACCTCGGTCTTGTCGTCCCGGGTCAGGCTGATCGGCAGGGCGAGATGGTCCGAGTACTTGTGGACCAGTGCGGTCAGCGTGTCGCCGTCGAGAAACTCCTTGTCGTCCGCACGCAGGTGCAGGATCACCTCGGTACCTCGGTCGGCCTTGTGATGCGGACCGATCTGGTAGCTGCCCTCGCCGTCCGAGTCCCAGCGCACGCCTTCGCTGTCGCTACGCTTGGTCAGCACAGTGACTTTCTCAGCGACGATGAAGGCCGAGTAGAAGCCGACACCGAACTGGCCGATCAGCTGCGAATCCTTGGCACCCTCACCATTGATGCTCAAGGCCTCGAGAAATTTCTTGGTGCCGCTGCGTGCGATGGTACCCAGGTTTTCGGTCACCTCGTCGCGACTCATACCGATGCCGTTGTCCTTGATCGTCAAGGTGCCTGCGGCCGCATCCGGGATCAGGGTGATGCCCGGCGTATCGCCACCCATCAGCGCCGGATTTTTCAGCGCCTCAAAACGCAGCTTCTCGCAGGCGTCGCTGGCGTTGGAGATCAGCTCGCGCAGGAAGATTTCCTTGTGCGAGTAGAGCGAGTGGATGACCAGCTTGAGGACCTGCTTGGTCTCGGCCTGGAACTCTTTGGTCTCGGTAGTGGCAGTCATGATGGGTCTTTTTTAGGGATTTGGAGCCTGCACACTTTTTGGGGGTGCACGGCCACTGTTCAAGTGCCGACCTCGAAGGCCAGACATGCAAAAGCGGGCGTCGGATTCAATCCGACGCCCGCTTGTTTTGCTACTGCAAGATCAGGCCTTGCAGCCCGATCACCTCAAGGCACTCAGGCCTTGGGTGCAGCGCGCGGTGCCAGCTTCTCTTTGATGCGAGCGGCCTTGCCGGTCAGATCGCGGAGGTAATACAGCTTGGCGCGGCGCACATCGCCACGGCGCTTGACGAGGATCTCAGCCACCTGCGGCGAGTAGGTCTGGAATACGCGCTCCACGCCGACATCGTTCGCGCCGATCTTGCGGACGGTGAACGAGGAGTTGATGCCGCGATTGCGGACGGCAATCACCACGCCTTCGTAGGCCTGAAGGCGCTCGCGGTCGCCTTCCTTGACTTTGACTTTGACTTCGACGGTGTCGCCGGGGCCGAACTCGGGGATTTTCTTGGTGACGGCGGCAATGGCTTCCGCGTCGAGCTGCTGGATCAGGTTCATGTGTTTACTCTCAAAAAATGCTGCGTTATTTATCAGGCCACTGCGAGGCGTATTCGTTCAAATACTCCCGCAGCAACATATGGTGTGCCGCCTTCAACTCGAGACCAGCCAACAAATCCGGCCTCTTCAACCAGGTCTGACCCAGAGCGTTCGCGAGCCTCCACTCGTTGATCGCCTTGTGATCTCCTGACAACAACACCTCCGGCACCGACTTCCCACGCCAGCTGACCGGTCGCGTGTAGTGCGGATGATCCAGACGACCGACGCTGAAGGAGTCTTCAATCGCCGACGCCGCATCACCCAACACCCCAGGCAGCAACCGTGTAGCGGCGTCGATCATGGCCATCACGGCCAGTTCGCCACCGCTGAGCACGAAATCGCCCAGTGACAACTCTGCATCTACCGCACTCGCTAGGAAGCGTTCATCGACGCCTTCGTAGCGACCGCAAATCACGATCCAGCTCGGTGTGTCGGCCAAACGCTGCGCCCATTTCTGGTCGAAGCGCTCACCCTGCGGGGACATCATCAGCACCGGCGCGTTCGCACCACAAGCTGCCTTTGCCGCCGCGACCGCCAAGGCCAGAGGCTCGGGCTGCATCACCATGCCGGGGCCGCCGCCGAAGGGCCGCTCATCCACGCGCCTCAGCTTGTTACCGCTGAAATCGCGCAGTTGCCGCGCCACCACCTGCAAACTGCCCTGCTCGCTTGCGATGCGCGGAATACCAACCTTGGTGACCTGCTCCACCAGTTCGGGGAACAGCGTCAGCACTTCCACTCTCACCGCTTCACCACTCCGGCTGCCAGTGCGCGACGATCTGCTTCGTCTCGAGGCTCACCGATTCGATGATCGGGCCTCTGACGAAGGGGATCAGCCGCTGCAAGGGCTTGCCATCTTCATCTTTTGCACCTAAGTCGCGCACCACCAGAATGTCCTGCGCGCCGTTGTCGGTGAGGGCTACCACCTCACCCAGATCCGCACCCTCGCTCGACTTCACGGCCATGCCGACCAGATCGAACCAGTAAATCTCCTCGCCGACCGGGGGTGGCATCGCCGACCTCGGCACTGCGATCTCCGCACCGACCAACCTTGCGGCTGCGTCGCGGTCGGCTACCACCGCGCCCTTGGCGTTGCGGATCTGTGCCACCAGACCGGCCCCGTGGGTCTTGCCCTCGAACCCGGTGGCTACCTTGACAGCGCCCGGAAACCCGACAAACCACTCGTCGTAATCCAGGATGGCATCGATGGGGCGGGTTGAAGAAACGATCTTCACCCAGCCCTTGATGCCGTAAACCCCGGCGATGCGGCCCAGTGTGACCAGCTTGTCTTGCGACTGGTCGCGGGCAGCATCAACCATTTCAGGCTGCCGCAGCTTCCGCGACGGCTGCCTTGGCGGGCAGGCTCTTCACCAGAAAGGCCACGCGCTCGGACACCTGGGCGCCGGTCTTGACCCAGGCCTCGACCTTGGCGGTATCGATGCTGCACTTCACTTCCTGACCCTTGGCGCTGGGGTTGAAGTAGCCCAGGCGCTCGATGAACTTGCCGTCGCGTGAGCTGCGGCTGTCCGTCGCAACGACGTGGTAGTACGGGCGCTTTTTCTGACCGGCGCGGGCGAGACGAATCTTGACCATGTTTGCTATTCCTGCTGACACGAAGACTTCGGACGGCGTGCCGCACAGACGGCTTCCCCGGCCCAAAAGGGCGCGAAGTATAGCCAGTTCGCGGCAAAAAAATAAGTCTTCGAGCCTCAGGTCAACGCTATAGCCCGGAATGCCGGGCGGCTTCGAGACCCCCAACTTACCGCAGTAAGCTGGAGAGAGACGCCAGCATGGCGTGCATCGGCTCTTTAATTGAGGCCGCGCTTGCCGGGGTTTCACGACTCACAAAAAAAGCCCGGCGGCATGCGCCACCGGGCCAAATAGAAACGGCGATAGTTCAACCAGCCGTGAGACAGCTCTTCATGAATGCCTTGCGGTCATCCCCTTTCAGGGCTTTTTCCTTGGCCTCGGCGTTGCAGGCTTTCATCTTGGCCTTTTGATCACTCGTCGGCGCAGGCATCGCCTCGGTCGAACCAGTGGCATCCGGTGTGCCGCCAGAGAGGCAGGTCTTCATAAAAGCCTTGCGGTCATCGCCCTTCAGCGATTGCGACTTGGCTTCGGCGTTGCAGTTTTTCATCTTTGCGCGCTGCGCGAGCTGTTTCTCGCTGGGCGCTTTTTTGGCAGGCGCATCCTGCGCGTAGGCTGGCGCTGAAAGCAGCGCAAAGGCGGTAACCGTAGCCGCGATAAAGTGGAGGGGAGTGTTTGATCTGAGGTAGCGAAATAGAAACAAGAAAACAAAAAAAAGCCCGAACATCAGGGCTTTGAGTGAGACGAATTAGCGAGCCGATTCATGGATATCGAACGGCAATTTCGGCAGGTAGATGCTCAAATAGTGGAGAAAATTGGCCGGGGTTTCTCCACAAAAGCGGCTTGAAGTCGCTTTTAGGTACGGTTTATTGGTGCCTTAAACATCCACCAGGTAGTTGCCGATCAGATCGAGAATCTCATCAGCCCCGTCCTGAGATAGCCCCAAAAATGGCCTGGCTGGCAGCACCGCCGAACCGCCTCGGCCGGCCTTGCCGCCCAGTTGCTGGATCGCCGCGTACTCGCGGTTGGTGCCCACCGAGGCAAAGTCGCTGCCGTGATCCTGGGTGATGCTCGCCGCCAGCAGTCCGGTCTGCTGCAGAATCTTGCCGGGCCAATACCCCTTTCGAGTTCGAGCGGTGATGGTGCTCGCCTCCAGCCTCTGCCAGGGGGCCAGGGTCGCTGGATCTCGCTCTGTGGCAAAGGCCTCTTCGGTGACGTCGGCCAGCACGCCAGCGATCACGCGCATCACCGGGCTCAGGTCGCCCAGCCGGGTCTTAAGCCCACCCAGGCCGGCGAGCACTTCGGCGTCATCGACCTTGATCTTGATCTGCGCGCCGGCCATCTCAATTCCTGTTGGTGGTATCGTTCAAGTGTCTGGCGTCGGAATGCTTCCGACCCCCTCTGGTCAGCAATGACCAGTTGATGAGGGCTAGGTGGGAGTGCGTGCCCACTGCCAGACCCCTTTACCTGATCCTGCGCATGACGTTGCGCACCTGCCGGTCGGCGAACTTCTCCTCGGTGATGAACAGGCTCAGCAGGAAGACCTGTCGACGGGCCTGATCCACCTTGAAACTCGCCCTATACAGCTTGCCCTGCTCACTGAGCAGCACGATGCGCTCGTCCGACTGCTGATACACCTCGCCTTCGTCCAGCATCCGCTGCAGCCGCTGGTAGTCCAGCACACCGACTTCTGGATGCGCTGCCAGATGCTCAATCAGCGAGCCGGTGGAGAGCTTCACGGCGCGTGATCCGGTTTGCAGCGCATCGGCATCCAGCTGCCGCAGCACCGCTACGGGATATTCCATGCTTAAGCGGCCATCGCGTGCCAGCTTGGTACCAACCGCGCGAGCCGTCATCTGCGGTGATGTGGCCCGCTCGGCCGCCACGGCCCGCTGCCAAATAGAAAACCAACGCTCAAACTCCGGCCCGGTCACCACCCCCTGCACATATTGCCGGGCTATGTCTGCTGGGTAGCGATCAATATCAGGCTGAAACGTTGCGGGGCCGGCGTTGAAGCTGAAACCGGGATCGGTGAAGAAAGGGTCACCCTGCCCAGGCATCTTCACGCCGGTCACCTCGACGTAGGTTTTCTCGCCGGTCTCATAGTCTTCGCCCGCAAACACGCGCTTGGTCGACAGCAGGCCGTCGCTGCTCTCCACCTTCAGCCCGCGTCGCTTCAGTGCGAACTCGCTGAGCTGCCGCACCCGGCAGCGACAGCCCCAGCCATTGGGCGGGTAGTGGGTTTGCCAGATCGGGTCGTCAAACCGGAACACCCGGCCATTGAGTGCCCGGTGTGTCGGCCGCGTGCGGGAATCCAGCACCGCCACGTATTGCAGGTAGGGGCGCGACTCTCGTAGCCGCGCCTGTTCCTGCCAGCGGCCGGCCATGTAGGCACTTTGCAGGTTCTGGCGGTAGATCAGCCTCAAGCGACGCGGGCTGCCGAGCTGGACTTTGCGCGTGCCACCGTCGGCCGTGTCGGTTTCAAACGCACCCCACCAGCCCGCCTTTTGCAGCACAGGCGTCAGGGTGTCGATGAACCACCGCTCGGTCTTGCCCTCGGCCAGCGCCTGGTCCAGTGCCTG
>JBKJJE010000185.1:0-13049 GCA_046598075.1 Stagnimonas sp. | reverse complement strand
CAGGTGCGTGATGAGTTAGGTAGCGATGCGGTCATCCTTTCCAACCGTTCCATGGAAGACGGGATCGAGTTGGTCGCTGCGATGGAGTATGACGCCGAGCTGTTTAACGAGATGGGCGGGGCCCGTCCGGCCGTGCAGTCGGCCGCCGCCCAACCCCAACCCGTCGCCGAACCCGCTGTTCGCAAGTCGAGCAAGCCCGCCGCCGCAGCGGCTCAGGTTGAATCGCGTGTTGAACTTGCGGAGCCGCAACGCCCCACCGGCGCCGTACAGGGAAGTACCAGTGTCGCGGAAGGCAGGAAGCCGGGAGCGACCAAGGGTTCCATCCTGTGGGCACAGGAACCGGCATTGGTGGAGATGAACGAAGAGATCAAGACCCTGCGCGAACTGTTGCAGGAACAATTATCGGGGCTCGCCTGGGGCGATCTTGGGCGGCGCCACCCGTTGCGCGCCAAACTGTTGCGGCGGCTGATGGAGCTGGGCTTGAGCCCGGCCTTGAGCCTGCGCATCTGCGACACCCTGGCCGGTGATCTCGACTTCGATCAGGCCTGGCGTCACGCGCTGGGCGTGCTCGCGCATCAGCTTCAGGTCACCCACGACGATATTCTCAGCGAGGGCGGCGTGGTCGCCCTGGTCGGCCCGACCGGCGTCGGCAAGACCACCACCATCGCCAAGCTGGCGGCGCGTTACGCCGAGCGTCACGGCGTGCGCGACATCGCGCTGGTGGCGATGGACCAGTACCGCATCGGCGCCCAGGAGCAGCTCTACACCTACGGCCGCCTGCTGGGCGTGCCGGTGTTCACCGTCAGCAGCCAGCAGGCGCTGCCTGAAATGTTGGCCAAGCTCTCGGACCACAAGCTGGTGCTGGTCGACACCGCCGGCATGAGCCAGCGCGACAGTGCCCTCAGCGCCCAGTTGTCGCTGCTCAACAACGCCCATCCGAGACTCAGGAACTATCTGGTGCTGGCTGCCAACAGCCAGGCCAGCGATCAGGACGACGTCGCCCGCCGCTTTGCCGCCGCCAGGCCGGTCGGCTGCATCCTCACCAAGCTCGACGAAACCACCCGCATCGGCGGCGCGATTTCGGTCGCCATCCAGCACAAGCTGCCGCTGGCCTACCTCACCGATGGCCAGCGGGTACCGGAGGACATGAAAGTCGCGGCTGCAGACAAGCTGGTGCTGCAGGCCATGCGGCTGGCGCGACAGACGCCGGTGCCGGTCGATGACGAATATCTGGCGGTGCAGTTCACCGCGCGGCCGGCTGCGGCACTGGAGGAAGCCATCCATGGCTAACCGCCCTCACGGTCACGATCCCATCGTGCTCGACCAGGCTGCCGGCCTGCGCACGCTCAAGCCGGCGCTGCCGGTGCGGGTGATCGCGGTCACCAGCGGCAAGGGCGGTGTCGGCAAGACCAGCGTGTCGGTCAACCTGGCGGTGGCCATGGCTCAGAACGGCCTGCAGGTGATGCTGCTCGACGGCGACCTGGGGCTGGCCAACATCGATGTGATGCTGGGCCTGCAGCCGACCTACAACCTGGCCCATGTGCTGGAAGGAAAATGCACGCTGGAGGAAACCCTGCTGAAAGGCCCGGCCGGAGTGATGGTGGTGCCCGCATCCAGCGGCAAGCGCCACATGGCCGAACTGTCGCCCCGGCAGAATGCCGGCCTGGTGCAGGCGTTCTCCGAACTGAGCTGCCCGATTGACGTGCTGATCGTCGATACCGCCGCCGGCATTGCCGACTCGGTGATCACCTTCAGCCAGGCTTCTCAGGAAGTGATCGTCGTGGTCACCGGCGATCCGACTTCGCTGACCGATGCCTATGCGCTGATCAAGGTGCTCAATCGCGGTCACGGCGTCGACCGGGTGCAGGTGCTGGTCAACATGGTGCGCGATGCCGCCGAGGCCAACGAGGTCTACCAGAGCCTGCGCCGGGTCGCCGAGCGGTTTCTCGACATCACCCTCAGTTCCATCGGTTGGATACCCGCCGACGACTGGCTCAAGCGCGCCGTCAAGCGCCAGCGGGCCGTGGTCGATGCCTACCCCAACTGCCCGGCGTCGGAATCGTTCCGGCAGCTGGCCAAGCGCACCGAGAGCTGGGGCATGCCGCGCGGCGCCCGCGGCAACCTGGAGTTCTTCGTCGAGCGGCTGGTGCAGCGCGGCGCGCATGTTCCGGATGAGGCGCATGCCCAGCTGCATACGGTGGTGGTATGAACGCCAGCTCCCAGGCGATCAGCGCCTATGCACAGGGCTTTATGCCGGAGCCGGCGATCACGCCGGCGCATCTCGAGCAGGTGCGTCGCATCGCCCTGCACCTGGCAGCGCGGCTGCCACCGAACGTGGAACTGGACGACCTGATCCAGGCCGGCACCATCGGCCTGATGGACGCCGTGCGGCACTACCGCGATGACCGCGGTGCCCGTTTCGAGACCTACGCCGGCATCCGCATCCGCGGCGCGATGATCGACGAGCTGCGCCGCAACGACTGGGCACCGCGTGCCGTGCACCGGGCGATGCGCGGCGTCACGGCGGTGATCCACCAGATCGAACAGGAAACCGGCCACGAGGCCAGCGAGGCGGAGATCATTTCCCGCCTCGGCATCAGTGCCGGCGAGTACCAGGAGATCATCCGCGACGCCACCCAGTGCCAGATCATCTCGATGACCGGTGCCGGCGACGACGACGGCGTGATGGACGCCATCAGCAGCGCCGATACCCCGGCGGAGGCGATGGAGAACTCCGCGTTCCAGGCGGCTCTCGCCCGCGGCATCGAGCAGCTGCCCGAGCGCGAGAAAATCCTGATGTCGCTCTATTACGACGACGAACTCAACCTGCGCGAGATCGGCCTGGTGCTGGGCATCACCGAGTCGCGCGCCTGCCAGTTGCACGGCCAGGCACTGCTGCGGCTGAAAGCGCGGCTGGCGGACTGGCGCGATGGCACTGAGCGCCCGACGCCGCAGAGCCGCCCGCGGGCGCGCTACCCGCTGACGGAGAAAGCCGCATGAACTGCCTGCCCGCTGCCGGCATCGCCCCTCACTCCACCCCCTGCCAGAGATAGCGCATGGACAAGAACATCAAGATCCTCATCGTCGACGACTTTTCGACGATGCGTCGCATCGTCAAGAACCTGCTGGCCGATCTGGGGCATACCAACACCGCCGAGGCCGATGACGGCAAGACCGCCTGGCCGATGCTGAAAGCCGGCGGCTTCGACTTTGTGGTCACCGACTGGAACATGGCCGAGGTCAACGGCATCGAGCTGCTGAAGCTGATCCGCGGCGATGCCGAACTGAAGTCGCTGCCGGTGCTGATGGTCACTGCCGAGGCGCAGCGCGAACAGATCATCGAGGCCGCCAAGGCGGGCGTGAACGGCTACATCATCAAACCCTTCACCGCCGTCACCCTGAAAGAGAAGATCGACAAGATCTTCCAGCGCGCCGAGGCCACGGCGTGAACATCGCCATCGCCAGCAGCACCGCCGGCCTGCTGCCCTCGGGCGACCGTGCCGACTACCTGGCGCATCTGCGCCTGGTGGTGGCTGCCCTCGAATCCGGCGACGAGGAGGCTGGCGAGCTGTTGCTCAACCAGCTGCTGCGCTGCCGCGAAGAGGGTCTGTTCGTCAATCTCGCCCGGCTCACCCGCGAGCTGCACGAGGCCATGAACGAGTTCAATCTCGATCACCGCCTGCAGCAGCTGGCCGGAGAGGAGATACCGGATGCCTGCGTGCGTCTCGGCTACGTCGCCAAGCTCGGCGAGGACGCAGCCCACCGCACGCTCGACCACGTCGATGGCTGCCGGACGCAGATGGCGGTAATGGATTCCTGCGTCGCCGGTCTGCGCGCACTGGACGTTGCTGCGGCGCTGCCGCTGGCCGCGCGGATCGCAGCTGCCGGCGAGGCGCTGAAAGGCCATTTCACCGCGATCTCGCAGGCGCAGGAATACCAGGATCTCAGTGGCCAGGTGATCCGCCGGGTGATCACCCTGGTGCAGAACGTCGAGGGCGCGCTGATCAAGCTTCTGCACGCCACCAACCGCAGCCTGAAGCCCGGCAGCGGCCGGATCAGTCCGCCGACAGCCGAGCTGGCGGGACCGGCAGTGCCGGGCCTGGTCGGCAGCCAGTCGGTCAGCCAGCAGGACGCCGACGCCCTGCTGCTGGAACTGGGTTTTTAGGACCACCGGGAGCCCTGCCTGACATGAGCCTCATTGATGACGAGATCCGCGCCGACTTTCTCGCCGAAGCCGGCGAGCTGGTGCAGGCGCTGGGCGAGCAGCTGCTGGCGCTGGAGCGCAACCGCAGCGACCGCGAGCTGCTGAACGCGGTGTTCCGCGCCTTCCATACCGTCAAGGGCGGTGCCGGATTTCTGCAGCTGGCGCCGATGGTGGCGCTCTGCCATGCCGCGGAGGATGTATTCGGGCAGGTGCGCGATGGCCGGCGCAGTGTCGACGAGCCGCTGATGGATGCCACCCTGAAGGCTCTCGATGCACTCGAGCTGATGCTGGCACGGGTTGGCAGCGGTCAGGACTGCGGTGCGCTGCCGGCCGATGTCATCGCCGCACTCTGCGCCGGCAGCAGTGCTGCCGCGGCTCCGGTATTGCCGCCTGCGCCCGACACGGCCACAGTGGTCGCGGCGATTGCTGCCAAAACCGATACGCCGATCAGCGACGATGAGTTTGAAGCACTGCTCGACGCCCTCCACGGCAAGGCAGCAGTCGGCGCAGCAGCTGCGCCTGCACCCGCAGTCGTCGCGCCGCCGCCCGCAGCGAGCCCGGCGGTGGCCAGTACCCCGGCTGCGGCCGCCGAGACCAGCATCCGCATCGACACCCACCGGCTCGACCAGCTGATGAACCTGGTCGGCGAGCTGGTGCTGGTGCGCAACCGCATCAAGACGCTGCGCGCCAGCGATGCGCCGTCGACCGCCTATGCCCGCGCGGTCGGCGAGCTCGACCACATCACCCGCAGCCTGCAGGCTGCGGTGATGCGCGTCCGCATGCAGCCGGTGCGCAAGGTGTTTTCCCGGTTCCCGAAGCTGGCGCGCGATGTCGCGCGCGGGCTGGGCAAGCAGGTTGAGGTGGAGCTGCAGGGCGAAGACACCGATCTCGACAAAAGCCTGGTAGAGGCACTGGCCGATCCGCTGGTACACATGGTGCGCAACAGCGTCGATCACGGCATCGAGCTGCCCGAGGTGCGCAGAATCGCAGGCAAGCCGCCAGCGGGAAGGCTGCTGCTCGCCGCGCAGCAGCAGGGCGATCACATCCTGATCACCGTGCGCGACGACGGTGCCGGCATCGACCCCGAGAAGCTGCGCCGCAAGGTGGTCGAAAAAGGCCTGATGGAGGCCACTGCCGCAGCAAGGCTGAGCAGCGAGGAATGCCTGCAACTGGTGTTCATGGCGGGCTTCTCGACCCGCGACGCGGTCTCCGACCTGTCCGGGCGCGGCGTCGGCATGGATGTCGTCAAGTCGCGCATCGCCGCCCTCAACGGCAGCGTCTCGATCGACTCGAAGCTGGGGCAGGGCAGCTGCGTGCGCCTGCGGGTGCCGCTGACGCTGGCGATCCTGCCGGCGCTGATGGTGTCGGTGGGCGCGCGCCTGCTGGCGTTGCCGCTGGCCGACATCCACGACGTGTTCGCGCTGGAAACCCGCCGCATGCGCCGGCTCGATCGCTGGGATGCCGTGTTGCATGGCGGCAACACCCTGCGACTGGTCGATCTCGAACGCTGGAGCGGCACCGAACCGCTGGCCGATTTCACCGAGCGGCATGTGGTGGTAGCCGAGGTCGAGGGCGAACGCTTCGGCTTCATCGTCGGCCATGTCCGCACCCGCGAAGAGGTGGTGATCAAGCCGCTGGGCCTCGGCCTTAGGGGGCTGGCCGGCCTGGCCGGAGCCACCGTCACCGGCGAGGGCCGGGTCGCCCTGATCATTGATTTTCCCGGACTGGTGCGGGCCTACGCCACCCAGCTGGCAGGACGGAGCTAGGCCATGGATCTGCTCACCATCATCGGCTTCCTGCTGGCCATGGTCGCCCTCATCGGCGGCAGCATTTTGAAGGGCAGCGGCGTCGCCGCCCTGTGGGGGCCGGCGGCGTTCGTGATCGTCATCCTCGGCACTCTCGCCTCAGTGATGGTGCATACGCCGATGCCGACCTTCAAGCGGGCGATGAAGATCGTCAAATGGGTGTTCAAGCCGGAAGTCGCCGACAGCCACGCGCTGATCGAGAAAATCGTCGGCTGGAGCAACAGCGCCCGCAAGCAGGGCCTGCTGGCGCTGGAGGGAGCAGTCGCCGAGGAAACCGACGAGTTCACCAAGAAAGGCCTGCAGATGCTGGTCGACGGCGCCGAGCCGGAAGTGATCCGCAATACCCTGGAAGTGTCGCTGAGCAGCAAGGAACATTTCGATCTCGGCGCCGCCAAGGTGTTCGAGGCGTTCGGCATCTATGCACCCACGCTCGGCATCATCGGCGCGGTGATGGGGCTGATGGCGGTGATGCAAAACCTCAACGACCCCAGCAAGCTCGGCCACGGCATATCGGCGGCGTTCGTTGCCACCATCTACGGCATCGCCTCGGCCAACCTGTTCTTTCTGCCGATGGCCAACAAGCTGAAGTCGGCGATTGCCGACCAGACCCGCGTGCGGGAGATGGTGATCGAGGGCCTGATCTCGATCTCGCAGGGCGAGAATCCACGCAACATCGAGCAGAAGCTGCTCGGTTTCCTGCACTGACCCGGGCCGGCCATGGCACGCAAGAAAGCCCACGAGGAACACACCAACCACGAGGCCTGGGCGATTCCCTATGGCGATCTGGTGACGCTGCTGCTGGCCCTGTTCGTGGTGCTGTATTCGATGTCGGCGATCAACGAGGGCAAGTTCCGGGTGCTGTCGGACTCTCTCAATGCCGCCTTCAACGGCAAGCCGCGCACCTCCAAGCCGATCGAGATCGGCGACCGGCCGCAGAAGGGAAAAGGCCCGGCCGAGCGCAGCACGGTGATTCCCAGGCAGGGCGGCTCGCCGCCGCAGCCGACGCAGCCGGCAACCAACCTGGCGGCGCTGCGCAGCTCGGCGCTGCGCGGCATGGGCAATCTGAAGGGCGACGGCCAGGCCGAGGGGCAGGGCGAGGGGCAGCGCGATGGCAGCGCCAATCTCAAGCGCATGGCCGATGCGGTGAACAAGGCGCTCGGGCCGCTCATCGAACGCCGGATGGTGACGGTGCGACGCAATGCCTTCTGGCTGGAAATCGACATCCGCACCGACATCCTGTTTCCCAGCGGAGTGGCCGAAATCGCTCCCGATGCCAGGCCGGTGCTGGCGCAGCTGGCCGCCATCCTGAAGCCGTTTCCCAACCCGGTCCGCATCGAGGGCCACACCGACAATGTGCCGATCCGCACGGTGGCGTTCCCCAGCAACTGGCAGCTCTCGGCCAGCCGTGCCGCCGGCGTGGTGAGCCTGTTCATGCAGGAGGGCGTCGAGCCGACCCGGATGAGCGTCGCCGGATTCGGCGAGTACCAGCCGGCTGCCGACAACCGGACGGTCGATGGCCGCAACCGCAACCGGCGGGTGCTGGTGGTGGTGCTCGGGGTCGACGACCAGCAGCTGGCGCGGCAGCTTGCCGACGGCGGCGCGGCTGAGGATGGCCAGTCACTGCCGCAGCCCGAACCAACCGCGTTGATCGCACCGGAGCAGGCTGCCGAACCGCTGCCAGATGGCGCTGGCGACGGCGCGGCGCTGACGCTGGCGGGCCACCCGGCGGCGTCGCCGTGAGCGGCCCGCCACCGCTGGGACGCCGCGATGACCGCCACAGCCGCTGGGTCTGCTTCGAGCTGGCCGGGCAGTGCTACGGGCTGGAGATCCTGTCGGTGCAGGAAGTGCTGACCGATGCCGACATCGAGCCGGTGCCGGGTGCGCCCGCTGCAGTACTGGGGGTTGCCAACCTGCGCGGCAGCATCGTCACCATCGTCGATCTGCGCCTTCGCATGGGCCTGCCGGCGACGGCAGCGCCGCTGCCGATGTGCATCATGGTGGTCGATGGCCCCGGCGAGGCGATCGGGCTCAGGGTCGACAAGGTGGTGGACGTGCGCTCGATTCCGCTGGCCGCCATCAGGCCGCTGCCCCGCACCGGCAATGAGCTGGTGCCGGAACTGCTCGGTGTCTACAGCCGCGACGACCGAATGTTGACGCTGCTCGCCGCCGCGCCGCTGCTGGCCTGCCTGCAGCCGTCCGCCGAATAAACGTCGGCCCGCTGCGGGAACGACTCTTGTATCAGCCAGCCTGAAGGCCCCCGATGCCAGCCCTGCAAAAAGCGCGGCGACTGGGCGGGGAATCGCTACATCCATTCGGGGGTTACAAATGCCGCAACACACCGAGGTGGCTTCGAGAAAAAACGCCAGTCGCAGCCGCGCCGGGCGCAGTGCCGCAGCGCCGGCTGCCGCCACCAGCACCATCAGGCTGCCAGCCGAGCTGGGCATCGAGCAGGCCGCAGCCCTCAAGCTGCAGCTGGCCGCGCAGCTGGAGGTGCAGGCCCCCGTCGAGCTGGACGCCCGCGAGGTGCAGCGCATCCACACCGCCGCACTGCAGCTTTTCTGCCTGTTCTGCCGCGACCGGCGCAGCGCCGGGCGGGCGGTGCTCTGGCAGCAGCCCTCGGCCGTGCTGCGCAGTGCCGCGGCGCTGCTCGGCATGACCACGCTGCTGCAGCTGGCCAGGGACACGCCATGAGTCAGCGCGTGCTCGCGGTGGACGACTCCGCCTCCATGCGGCAGATGGTCGCCTACACCCTCACCAGCGCCGGCTACGAGGTGGTCGAGGCCGAGGATGGCGTGGTCGCCCTCAGGCTCGCCCGGCAGGAAAAATTCCGGCTGGTACTGGCCGACGTCAACATGCCCAACATGGACGGCCTGACGCTGGTGAAGAACCTGCGCGGTCTG
This sequence comes from Stagnimonas sp., assembly GCA_046598075.1. Taxonomy (GTDB): domain Bacteria; phylum Pseudomonadota; class Gammaproteobacteria; order Nevskiales; family Nevskiaceae; genus Stagnimonas. The sequence goes on along the minus strand of JBKJJE010000185.1, from coordinate 4,140 downwards.
GCCGACTACCGGTTCACGCCGATGCTGATGCTCACCACCGAATCCACTCCGGAGAAAAAACTCGAAGGCAAGGCTGCCGGCGCCACCGGCTGGATGGTGAAGCCATTCAACCCCGAGCAGCTGATCGCCACCATCCAGAAAGTGCTGTCCTGAACCAATGACCAACGTGCTCTTCGTCGATGCCGCCAGCGAGCGGCAGCAGAGCCGCCTGCAGCAGCTGCAACCGCTCTGGCGGATGCGCTTTGCCGCCCGCGTCGAGGAGGCCCTGCCGATGCTGCATGCCGAGCCTGCCGACGCCGTGGTGGTGTCATTCGACGCCCCGGACGGTGCCGGCATCGAGCTGCTGCAGAGAGTGCGCGACCACTGGCCGGTGACGGTGCGCATGGTGCTCAGTGCCGAGACCAGCCAGCAGGCGGTGATGCAGGCGCTGCCGGTCGCGCACCAGTGCATCGGCCGACCCTGCGAGCCGACCCGCCTGCTGGAGCTGATCCAGCGCGCCTGCCTGGTGCAGTCGCAGCTCTACAGCCCGGGTGTGATGGCCGCGCTCGGCGCGCTCAGAAGCCTGCCGGCAGTGCCCAAGCTCTATCGCGCGCTGGCGCAGGAACTCGACGGTGGCAATGCCAATGCGCGGTCGGTGGCACAGATCATCGAGCAGGACATGTCGATGACGCTGCGCCTGCTGCAACTGGTGAACTCGGCGTTCTACTGCATGCCGCGGCGCATCACCACCATCCGCGATGCCGTCAACTATCTCGGCTTCGAGCCGATCCGCAGCCTGGTGGTTTCCACCCAGCTGTTCCGCGCCATGGCGCAGATCTGCGCGCCACCGGGGTTCTCGCTGGAGGCGGTGCAGCAGCATTCGGTACGGGTCGCCGAAATCGCCGCGACGCTGCTGGACAACCGGGAGCAGGCGCGTGAGGCCTGCTCGGTGGCGATGCTGCACGATGTCGGCCGGGTCGCGCTGGCGGTATGCATGCCCGAGGCCTATGCCGCCACCATGAGTCTCAGCAGCCGCGAAAACCTGCCGCTGCACGAGGCCGAGCGGCGGATTCTGAACAGCACTCACGCCGAGATCGGCGCCCACCTGCTGTCGCTGTGGGGACTGCCGCGCTGCCTGGTGGAGGCGGTGGCATTCCACCATCAGCCGTCGATGCTCGATGCCCGTCAGCTCGGAGTGGCCGGTGCCATCCATATCGCCGACGCCATCGACCACCGGCTGGTCGGTTGCCCTGGCGATGCCCAGGCCGGTTCACTGGCGCGGCTGGACACCGAGTATCTCGACGATCTCGGCCTGGCCGATCAGCTGCCGAACTGGATCGCCAGGCACCAGGCGCGGGCGGTGGCCTGAGGCAGATGAACGCCGCCCGTGCAGTCGTCGCCCGCGGCGATCCGCTGGTTCTCGCGCCGCGCAGCCATCTGCCGCGAATTCTCTGCGTCGATGCCGACCGCAACGGCCTTGCCGAGCTGCGTTTCCATCTGCGCGACAGCTATCGGGTGGAGGCGGTCGCAGGTGCCGGCGATGCCCTGCAGCTGCTAATCGCCAGACCGGATTTCGCGGTGGTTCTGGCAGGTCTCAGGCTGTCATCGATGAGCGGCCTGCGGCTGCTGGCCGAGGCCAGGTACCTGGCGCCGCATTGCGTGCGCCTGCTGCTGGCCGGCCACAGCGAGGTGCAGGCCGCCATCGAGGCACTCAACGCCGCGCAGGTATTCGGCGTCATCAACAAGCCCTATGCGCCACAGCAACTTACCGAAGCCCTGGCCGCCGCCGTGGCCCAGCACCGGCTGCTGGCCGGCGAGCATCTGGCAGAGCGGCAGATGCTGCATGCCGCGGTGCAGGCGCTGTCGGAGCTGGCCGGGCTCGGCAATCCGGTGGCCCAGGCCGCAGCCAGCCGGGTGCAGACGCTGGCCCTGCAACTGGCGTCGCAGCTGGGAATCACCGACTGCTGGCCGCTGCAACTGGCACCGCTGCTGGCACCGCTGGCAGTCAGCGGCCTGCCCCCCGCGCTGCAACACAAGTGGCAGCGCGGCGAAAGCCTGAGCGCGGAGGAACAGCTACAGGCCACCCGGCAGGCTCAGCGGGTGCGGCTGCTGCTGCAGGGCATTCCCCACATCGAGCTGGCGCTGACGCTGTTGCAACGCAGTCTGGCGGAACCCGCGGTAGCCGGCCGTGCGCTATCGACCGAGAGCCGCGAGGCGAGGAGGCTGACGGCCCAAGTGCGCATCCTGAAGCTGGCCACCGACTACGAGACGCTCGCCGCGCAGGGCGTGCCCGCCAACCTGATTCTCACCCGCCTGCGGGAGGCGGCGAGCCCCGGCCAGCGGCGACTGCACGATGCCCTCGCCGGCATTCGCGCAGTGAGCGAGACGCTGCGCGAAGTGCGCAGCCTGATGCTCGATCAGCTCGACATCGGCATGGAGTTTGCCGAAGACCTGCGCAGCGTCGGCAATCAGCTGCTGATCGCCCGCGGCAACGCGGTGAGCCCAGGCCTGATCGAGCAGATCAGCCATTTTCGTCGCGGCTTCGCCCGCGAGCCGGTGCGCATGCTGCTGGCGGCCACCGGGCCAGACTGAAATCCGGCGTCGGGAGTCCGGCATGCGGGCTGGAACAGGGCTTGCCTCAAGGCCGGTGAACGCCGCGACTGATCGCGGCGCCACCCGGTCACGACCCGATGTCCAGCACCTCCTGTTTCGCAGTTGCCACGCCGAACGGCGCCGGGACGTGCAGTGCCGGAGTTTGCCCGTGAGTATCGCCCTGGAGCGTTTCCACAAGAGTTTCTTCGAGGAAAGCGTCGAAGGTCTCGACGGCATGGAGCAGGCGCTGCTGCAACTCGACGGCGGTGCGGCCGACCCTGAAACCATCAACAGCATCTTTCGCGCTGCCCACTCCATCAAGGGCGGTGCGGCCACGTTCGGCTTTGCGGCCGTGGCCGACTACACCCACGAAGTGGAAACCCTGCTGGACCGCGTGCGCTCCGGCAAGCATCTGCTCAGCCAGCCCGACATCGACCTGCTGCTGCGGGTGGTCGATGTGCTGCGCAACCTCTTGGCCGCCGCCCGCGATGGCGAGCCGCTCGACGCGGGGGCGGTGAGCGAAACCCGGACTGCCCTGCTCGCCCTGCTCGCCGCCGATGCAACGGTTGCCGCGGTGACTACCGAGGCCCTGCCGGAGCCGGTTGCGCCGCCCGGTGGCTGGCAGATCGTGTTCGAGCCGGAGGCGGACCTGTTCCGCAGCGGCAACGACCCGCTACGCATCCTGCGGGAGCTGGACGGCCTCGGCGTGCTGGTCAGCGAGCCGCTGCTGCCCGAGGCATTGACGCTCGCCGATCTGGTGGCGGAAGACTGCTGCCTGGGCTGGCGCATGCGACTGGAAACCGGCGCCAGCGAGGCCACCGTGCGCGAGGCCTTCGCCTGGGTCGAGGATCAGTGCCGGCTCAGCATCACGCCGCTGCTGCCGATGCCAGCCGCCGCCGGCACGCCGACGCTGGGCCAGGTGCCGGAAGCCGAGCGCAGCGCCGCCAACGCCGCCACCCGGCCGCCGCCGCCGGAGCGTCACGCCGGGGAGCGCCGCCCGGCCACCGAAGGTGCCGGCTCGATCCGCGTCTCCACCGACAAGATCGATGCCCTCATCAACCTGGTCGGCGAGCTGGTGATCACCCAGGCCATGCTCACCCAGTCGGGCAATTCGCTCGACCCGGTAGTGCATGAGAAACTGCTGGCGGCGCTGTCGCAGCTCGACCGCAGCACCCGCCGCCTGCAGGAATCGGTGATGTCGATCCGCATGCTGCCGATGGAGTTCGTGTTCTCGCGCTTCCCGCGCATGGTCCACGACCTTGCCGGCAAGCTCGGCAAGCAGGTGCGGCTGGTGACGGTGGGCGAGTCCACCGAACTCGACAAGGGCGTGATTGAGAAGATTGCCGATCCGCTTACCCACCTGGTTCGCAACTCGCTCGATCACGGCATTGAGACCGTTGAGGCGCGCATCGCCGCGGGCAAGGACCCGGTCGGCACCGTGCGTTTATCGGCTGCGCATCAGGGCGGCAGCATCGTCATCGAAATCTCCGACGACGGCCGCGGCCTCAACCGCGAGAAGATTCTGGCCAAGGCGCGCGACAGCGGCCTCAATGTCAGCGATGCGATGCC
>JBKJJE010000172.1:0-46941 GCA_046598075.1 Stagnimonas sp. | reverse complement strand
CCGGTGCCGGCATCGATACCCAGCTGATCGCCCAGGCCGCCGAAGCCACCCTGCGTGGCTGCGACATGCTCGACCCGGCGCACTGCCTGTACCCCTTCCCCAGCGATCACTTCACCGTCGCCGCGGCAGCGGGCAGCATCCAGAGCGCGGCGCGTGGCGGCAGCGGCCGGCGCATCCACTTCAACCCCTTGGCGATGCCGCGCAATGTCTTCGGCAAGCCCATCGACCCCACCGAGTGGAACCGCAACGACGGCTACTCGCCGGGGGCGATGCTGATCACCTATGTGCCGGGCCTGGCGACCGTCAAGAGCCAGGCAGGTCAGCCGACCGGCCCGGTGCAGGGCGCAGTGCCGCTCACCGACCTGCGCCGCTACGCCGATGCCGACGCGCCGATCCTGGTGATCGACGCCGACACTGGCGAGCGGCATCCGATCTGGGCCGAGATCGACCTCAACGCCGGCCTGCTGCTGCCGGCAGTTGCCGACCAGGCCTCGCCGCTGCCCAAGCGGCCGGCGCTGATCGTGCGCGCGGCGAAGAACTTCACCGAAGGACATCGCTACATCGCCGTGCTGCGCCAGCTCAGGAACGAGGCAGGCGAGGTCATCCCGGCCCAGCATCCATTCCAGGTCTGCCGTGACGGCGACGACACCTACTCGCAGCTGCCGCAGATCGCCGCGCGTTGCGCGACGCTGGAGCAGAAGGTGTTCTCCGTGCTGGCCCGGCCAGAGGTCGGCATCGCCCGCGATGAGTCGCTGTACCTGGCCTGGGATTTCACCATCGCCAGCGCCAACAACGACGTCGCGCGTCTGCGTCACATGCGCGACGACGCTTTCCAGAACGTGCTCGGCGAGCCGGCCAACGCGCCGAACCCCGGTGAGCCGGGCTATCCGGCCGGCCGGGCGCCGGAGTTCAGCGTCACCGAAGTCACCGAAAATCCGGATGGCCCCACCGGCAAGACCGTGCGCCGCATCCGTGGCGTGCTGAAAACCCCCAGCTATGTGATTCCGGCAGACCCGGCGCCGCTGGACGAGCAGAGTGACCTGCAGGCCCAACTGCAGCAGCTCGCCGAGCAGTGCAACCAAATCACGCAGGGAAATTGCGGCGTGCCTGGCGTGGCCGGTGCCGGTGATGGCGCGGAGCTCGCCACCAGCGCCAGCCTGCCGCCCAACCGCCTGTTCTACAACACCACCGACAACTCGGCGCCGGTGCCCGACGCCAGCAACAGCGAAGACCCCACCGGCCTGCGCTACGGCGACGGCATGCCGGATCGCAATCCCACTGGCGATCTCGCCACCAACTTCACCTGCAACATTCCGCGCAGTGCGGTGAGCGGCGACGCCAGCATGCAGGACGCTCTGCCGGCAGACGTGCGCCCGGTGCGGCCGACGCTGTATGGTCACGGGCTGCTCGGCGGCCATGGCGAAGGCAATGGCCAGGCCAGTGATTTCGGCAATCGCTACGGACTGATGACCTGCGCGATGGACTGGTTCGGCTTTGCCGCCGGCGACATCCCCAACGTCGCCACGGTGCTGGTGGACTTGTCGAATTTTCCGGTGGTTCCGGACGGCTCGCAGCAGGGCATGCTCAACCAGATGTTCCTGGCGCGCCTCGCCGTACATCCCGATGGCTTTGCCGCGCACCCGGCGTTCCAGGTGCAGGGACGGCCGGTGTTCGACCGTCGCGAAGTGTTCTATCACGGCAATTCGCAGGGTGGCATCCTGGGCGGCGTGCTGGTGGCGGCTTCGAAGGACATCAACCGTGGCGTGCTCGGCGTGCTGGGCATGAACTACTCGACGCTGCTGTCGCGCTCGACCGACTTCGCCACCTATTCGATCCCGCTCTATCTCGCCTACCCGAACGACCTCGACCGGCCGCTCAACTTTGCACTCATGCAGATGCTCTGGGATCGCAGCGAGAACAACGGCTACGCCGCCCACCTCAGCGACAACACGGCCCTCGGCGGCCCGGCCAACCAGGTGCTGCTGCACCCGGCGTTCGGCGACCACCAGGTGAGCATGTGGACGGCCGATGTGATGGCCCGCACGGTGGGTGCACGCGTCGATGCGCAGCGGGTCTCCGCTGCACGTTCACCGGAGGTCGATGGCGCTGAATACGCGCTGATCGAAGCACTCGACTTCCGCAATCCCGCACACGCGGCGGGTTCCGCGCTGGTGCCCTACGACGAAGAATGGCTATCGGCCAACCCGCAGGAACGCGGTCGCTGCGAAGGCAACAGCACGCCGCCGCCACCGATCGGCAACGTGCCGCCGGGCAATGTCGGCGACGATCCGCACGAATGCCCGCGCCGCGACCCGCAGGCGCGCTGCCAGGCATCGAACTTCCTGCAGCGCACTGTCGCGGTAGCCGCCGGCGACAGCGTCGGCCGGCTGATCGATCCGGCAGCGGTGAGCCGCTCGCTGGACACCGCCGATGGCAGCGGCTGCCCGGCAGTGAGCAGCAGCGGTGCCCCGACGACCGGCGGCAGCTACACGCCACCGGCGACGGGCGCGGCCGATGGCCTGCTGGCGATCCTCGGCCGTCTTTCCGATACCCTCGATGCCTTCCTGACGGCGCTGATGGCTGGCGATGTGCAGACCGCCATCGCCATCCTGCAAGGCGGCGGCAACCAGCTTGCTGGCAGCGCGCTGACCCAGGTCGCGACCACGGCGGGTGATGCCGCCGGGCTGACACTGGCGCCGCCGGCACCAGACGCAGCACCCGCGCTGCCGGCTCCGCAACCGCTGCTGGCCGGCATTGCCAAGGGTGCCGTGCACATTCCGGTCGGCACGCCGCTGGGCGGCTATCTGCGTCCCCCCGTGGGCGGCGAATACCTGCCGGGCCTCGAAGCCTTCGCCGGTGGTGATCCGAGCAAGTTCTTCGCCGAGCTGGTCGACTTTCTGCCCACCGCGCAGGACCACGACGGCCTGCCGCTGCTGGCTCTGCCGGACGAGCTGCGCAAGCTGCACTCGCCCTACGCCACCTACTCGCCGCCCTCGCGCGGCTACTACGACTCGCTGGTGGCGAAAGCGGTGGCGCTCTACGACGGCAACGACTACGTGGTGCTGGTCAAGACCGACTTCATCGGCATGCTCGACGAGCTGGTGCAGGGTGTGGCCGACAAGGTGCAGGCAGAGACCATCAGTCCCGCACATCCTGATGGTATCGATCTGCACAACGGCCTGATCATGTCCGCCAGCCATACCCACGACGGGCCGGGCGCGGTGGGCAATCACTCGATCCGCTATTTCTGGCTTGCCATCGACGCCTATCAGCCGGAGGTGTACCAGCGGGCGGTGGATGATCTCGCGCAGATCGTGAAGCGCGCCGTGCTCAACATGCAGCCGGCGAAAATCGGCCACGCGATGGGGCAGGAGGGCTTCGATCATCCGGTCAAGGGCCGTACCGAGCTCAACGGCTATCGCCGCTCGCTGCTGCCCTCCTACAGCCAGGCCGCCAACGACGAGGTGCGCCGCCGCCTGGGCTTGCTGCGCATCGACAGGGCCGACGGCACGCCGCTGGCGCTGGTGATGAACTTTGCCGTGCACGGCATCGCCTTCGATGTCGAGAACCAGTATTTCTCCGGCGATGTTCCGGCCTCGCTGGAGCGCGCCACCGAGCAGCGGCTGAACCTGCCGCTGGTGATGATGGTGCAGAACACCGGCGGCAACATCAGCCCGCGCGGAGTCGACAACGACAACAAGCTGCAGCGCATCGAGAGCTTCGGCGAGCTGTTCGCACCCGAGGTGCAGGCGATCTACCAGGGCATCGGCCGGTTCCAGACCGCGCCGGATCTGCGCACGGTGTCGCAGCGCATCATCCTCAACCGCGAGCGGCTGGGCTACCAGGACGGTGAATTCCCCTACCAATGGGGCGGCGCGCAGTGCAACAACGACATCGAAGCGCCCTTCGTCGGCGGTGGCCCCGGAGACATTCCGGGTTACAACCAGACCGGCCTGCCACGCAAGGCGACGCAGTGCATTCCCGCCACGCCGCCGGACGCGATCGATCTGGCCGACAACGGCGTCGGCGAGAACGGCGCCTTCGTGCCGCAGGACACCCGGCTGACCGCCGCCAAGATCGGCGACATCACCCTGCTGGCACAGCCGGGCGAGCCGCTCACCGAGTACGGCGTGCGGCTGCTGGATTTGGCCGGCGACGAGGGCTATGCCCGCGACGACACCTTCATCTGGGGTTATTCGCAAGACCACGTCGGCTACATCCTGGCGCCGGAAAAAGCCGACTGGGACATGGGCGGCACCGAGGGCACGACGACATTCTGGGGCTGGAAGCAGGGGCAGCGTTTCCTCGACGTCAACCGCGAGCTGCTGATCGCCCTGCGCGATGGCAAGGCGGCACCGGCGGACGAGTTCCAGGTGAATTACTTCTATCAGCAGTACTACGCGCAGCAGCCGGGTGCCCCGGTGCTGCCGAGCCCGCGTCCAGGCCGCGTGGTCACCGAGCCTGCCGACATTGCACGCTTCGCTGCCACCAGCTTTGCCTGGGAGGGCGGCGACCCGGTGATCGACTCGCCGGCGGTGCTGCTGGAGCAGGAGGTCAACGGCAGCTGGCAGGCTGCGCGGCGCGCCAACGGCGAGGCCATCGACAGCCTGTTCGAGATGCATCTGCGCTATCGCCTGCAGACTGGCGCCCATGTCTGGGCGCTGGATTTCGAGGCGCCTAAGGACTGGCCGCTGGGGCGCTACCGCTTCAGCGTCAGCGGCATCGCAAGACAGGCTGCTAATGCCCCCTACAGCCTGAGTTCGCAGCCGTTCAGCGTCACGCCGTCGGACAGCCTGCTGCTGTCGGCGCCGGTGGCGGCCAACGGCCGGGTGGAAGTGACGCTGGCCTACACACCGCGCCCCGACAACTACCGGGTGATCGACGCGCTGGTGCCGGGCGACCGGGCCGCGCCGGTGCGCCAGGGCCGCGTGCTGTTCAGCAATGGCCAGAGGCTGTTCGAGGATCGGCTGCCGAAGATCGAGGTGCGCGACGGCAGGCTGGTGGCGGTTTACAGCGCCGTGCTGGACGGTGCCGTCACCGCGACCGGCAGCGATGTCTATGGCAACACCACCGCGGGCGACAGCGGGCCACCGGTGGCGGATGCGGGTGGCAATCGCGGCAGCGGCATCCTGGGTGCCGTTGCCGAGTTCTTCGCCAGCGTCAACCAGGCGATTGCGGCGCTGGCCAATGGCGACCCCGCCGCGGCTGGCGAGCAGTTGCAGGCCGCCCTGGCGACGCTGGGTGAGGATCTGGCCGCGGCGCTGGTCAGCGGCGAGACCGGACTGGTGGCGGTATTGACGCATCTGGGCGACAACCTGGCCGATGGCGACCCCGAGGCCGCTGCCGAACAGGCCAATGCAGACCTGGGGGCCTTCGCGGGTCTGGATACCGACCTGGTCTCCGCCGTCCAGCGCAGTGCCAGTGCGGCACGCCATGTCGAAGCGGTGGTGATGACCGGCGCCCAACTGCCGGGCTGGTCGGCACCGGCGGCTGAGGGCGCGCCGTACCCATACCCCTCCGGAGCGACCATCACCGGCGCGGTGTTCGATCCCACGCCCATCCCCGGGCAGGTACGCAATGCCCACAACGGGGTGTTCTTCCACCCCGCCGGCTGGCAGCCGGGCGATGCGCCGGTGGCGGGGATCGGTGCTGCGGTCGCCGAGATCGCCGCCTACGCCTACAGCGCCAGCGGCTGGCGGGAAATTCCGGTGCAGGTCGACGAGCGTTATCCCTTCTTCCTCGCCAATGCCGGCTCGGATTTCTCGGTCTACTCCGGTACCGACGAGGAGCTGACGTACGCCTGGGACCGGGAAACCTGGAATCCGGCCGATTCGCCGGACGGCTGCTCCGCCGTACCGCCGGCGGGCGTGCCCGACCCGGTGGCCGGCATCGACGACGACGACGAGCTGGTGTTCATGGCCGCCGACGCTGGCGAGCAGGCGCCGCAAGGTGCGCTGCCGCCGGATGTGCCGGCCGACAGCGCCGGTCAGCTGGTAACGCTTGCAGACCCGCTGGCGCGTGAGCCGGGCACGCTGCCGCCGCGTTTTGTCTATCTGTTCCGCAAGCCAGGTGGTTCTGCCTTTGCCGGCCGCCAGCGGTATGTGAACTACAGCCGCGATGCCAATGCCAACCAGTGGATCGACCGCAGCTTCTTTGCCGACGACGATCCGGAAAAAATCGGCACCAGCAACACCGGCTATGGCGCCAACCTGTCCGGCACGGTCTGCCACCCCTCGGCCGGCAGGAAGAACTCCAGCGACCGCTTTCCGCGCGATGGCGTCAGTGTCAGCACCGACACCTATCTGTGGAAAGCCACCGGCCGCTGGATGGTGCGCGAGATCAGCATCCGCAAGCCGGCGCAACCCGGCGTCTATGGCGCCGACCTGATCGACCGCTGGAAGGGCCGTGCCTTCCAGCAGTCGCCGGATTCGACCATCTCGTTGGTCGGTTTCGAGGACGAGCAGGTGAACTGGGAGGCCAACTCCGCGCTGCTCGGCGAGCGTTGCGGCCCGGTGCGCTGCATGCGCGAGGTCTGGGGGGCGGACAGCGGCACCAACGTCACCAAGACCGAGACTTTCTACCGCGATGCTGTGATCTCCCGCTACCACGTGCGCGTGCATCCGATCCCGCCCGATGGCCTCTACACCAGCTGGGACTACAACCGCGGCGCGATGCTGCCGACCGCTGCCGAGAAGGCCGCGGGGGTGCAGGCCGGCCGCTACTACACCGCGCTCAGACCGCAGGGGGTGCCGATCGACGGCGTCAATGACGATCTGGGCCAGATCGACAGCGTCGCCCCCATCGGCGGTCAATGCCTGACCTCCGATGGCCCGCGTCCCGCCGAGAACGGCCGCTGCCCGGCTTTCCTCGACGCCGCCGATGCCAGCTTCAACCTGCCGCTGGCCTTCGACAACTGGGAACAGGTGGCGGCCAAGGGCGATCTGGGTTCGATGGTCTATACCTTCGAGCTGAAGGGGGCAACCTCGCTGGCGACACCGCTGGTGGTGCCCTACTACCGCGACGACGCCTGCCTGGACGACGGTACCGGCGACGATCCGGTACAGCGCCCCTATCCGGGTGAAGCCAGCACCGACGCGCGGGTGATTGCGGGCTATACCGACCGCAACCGCGATGGCCAGGTCAGCTGCGACGAGAAGCAGGGCGCCTACGCTGCGCACGGCATCCACTACTTTGCCACCGGCGATGTCGACAACGCCTTCCTGTTCGGCAAGCCGATCAACGAGATCGACGGCCAGCAGTGGCAGTTCATGGTGCCCACCGCGGCGCCGACCAACGTCGGTGAGCCCTATGCCAATGTCGCGCGCTTTCCGCTCAGGGTGGTGGCGACGCCGCTGCCTTAGCCGCCAGCCTGGTCCGCGCTGATTTCGCCACAGCCTAGGCATTCATCGCCCGCATACAGCGCCAGGAACTGGCCTGGCGTGATGGCGCGCTGCGCTTGTGCAAAGTCGGCAGCCACACCGCCGTCGTCGAGCAGGCGAATGCGGCAGGCCGCCAGAGGCTGGCGGTGCCGTAGTCGTCCGTGCAGCGGTGTATCTGCGGGCGGTGCGGCTTGCAGCCAGTGAAAGGCTTCAGTGACCACGGTGTGGCGATTGAGGCGTGGATGATCGCCATCCTGGGAGACGATCAGCGCTCGCCGTTGGGGGATCTTGTCGACCACGAACCAGGGCGTATCGGCCGCGTCCCGGCGGCCACCGATGCCGATGCCCTTGCGCTGTCCCAGCGTAAAAAACTGCAAGCCCTGATGCTGGCCGAGGACTGCACCGGCATCGGTCTCGATGGGGCCGGGGGCAGGCGGCAGATGCTCGGCGAGAAACTCGGCAAAAGGCCGCTCGCCGATGAAGCAGATGCCGGTGGAATCCGGTCGCTGATGGTTGGGCAGGCCGGCGCGGGCGGCCAAGGCCCGCACTTCCGGCTTGCTGAGGCCGCCGAGCGGGAACAGCACATTCGCGAAGTGCTCGCGGGCGACCCCGGCGAGGAAGTAGGTCTGGTCCTTGTTGTGGTCAGCGGCACAGAGCAGATGGGGGCCGTCGGCACGATGCTCGATGCGCGCGTAGTGGCCGGTGGCGACCCGGTCCGCACCCAGCCGCCGGGCGTGCTCGACGAACGGCTGGAACTTGATCTCGCGGTTGCACAGCACGTCGGGGTTGGGGGTCTTGCCCTCGCGCAGCTGGCGCAGAAACGCGGCGAATACCCGCTCGCGATAGGCCGCTGAAAAGTCCACCTTGTGCAGCGGAATAGCCAGTTCATCGGCGACTGCCCGTGCCTGCTGGTAATCCTCGGCGCTGGTGCAGTAGCCGGACTCGTCCTCCGACCAGTTCTGCATGAACAGCGCCGACACCGAAAAGCCCTGTTCCTTCAGCAGCCAGGCGGCGACGGCGGAATCGACACCGCCCGAAAGACCCACGAACACCTGCGGTGACACTGCGCGCTCAGACCTTGTGCAAGGCCAGTCCGCCATCGTCCGCTTCATGCCCGGCGGCATCCGGCTGCTGCTGCACCGTCAGGTGGGTGAGTATCGACAGTGGCCAGCGTTTCACCATCCAGTAATCCTCCACGCACTGCTGCACCATCGGGCTGCGGTGGCGGTAGACCTCCCTGCGCAGCTCGTTCTGGTCCATCCAGAACCAGCGGCGGATGCCGGCATCCAGCGGCAGGTCGGGGTCGTGCTCGATCGGCCGGGCAGAAAACGCGAAGCGGACAAAGGCGTAATCGAGTTCCGGCGGCCGGTATTCGTAGATGCCGACCAGGCCGGTGATCTCCACTTTCCAGCCGGTTTCCTCCAGGGTTTCGCGGACCGCGGCCTGGGCAAAGGTCTCGCCTTCTTCCCAGTGACCGGCGGGCTGGTTGATGACCACGTCGTCGCTGATCTCCTCCTCGACGAACAGGAAGCGGCCATTGCGCTCGACGACGGTGGCGACGGTGACGTGCGGCATCCAGGGTCGCGGCGTGTTCATGGCAGCTTGCCTCGCTGGCGCAGGTGGTAGAACCCCTGCGGATCGGGTGAGCCCAGAGTCTTCAGGTAGTTGAGCAGCATCTCGCTGGACCCCGGCTTGGGCTTGAGGAGAATATCCACATCGTAGCTCTGGTCGGGTGCCAGCATCGCAAAACCGCTGGCTTCCAGCGGCCCGGCCGGAGAGCTGATGGTAGCGGTGATCGCCTCGGGCGCGGTCTTGATGTCGGCGTGGAAATCGCCCAGCAGCAGCGGCTCGCGGGCTAGGGTCCAGGCCAGGTTCTTGAGATCGATGCTGCCTTCGGCGAAATTCAGCGCACCCTTGCTGACGATGAGTTTTTCGATCTCACCGCCAGCGCGGCCATCGACCGGCACGAAGGCATAACCTGCCGATGCCGCCAGACTCTTGATGGCACCGGCAAACCGGAAGTCGCTCAGGCGCAGGCCGCCCAGACCGTTGGCGACGCTGCCTTCGAGCGTGGCGATCTGGCCACCGCCGGTGATCCGCAGTGCCACACGGCCCAGCAGCAATTGCAGCGGCTGCAATTGCCAGCGCAGGTCCTGGGCGACCAGCCGGCCGTTGAGGCTGATGCCGGACAGCGCACCTTCGCTCCACAGGCCCTGCAGTCCGTGCAGCTGCAGGCGCGAGTCCTTGGGCTTGAAGGCGCTGTAGAGCAGGGCGGCAGGGGTGCGGCTGATCAGAGTGAGGCCGAACACCAGTGCGGCCAGCAACAGCAGTTTCCTGCGAGTGACCTTCATGGCCGCACCAGCTTTTTGGACGCGGTCATGGTCGGGTCACGGTCAGCCGCGCATTGACCAGGCCGGCACCGGCGCGTCGTTCCAGCTCGGCGCCGACGATCTGCACGCCGTTGCGGGTTTCCAGCACCGCCATCCAGCGCACCAGCGCATCGAACGGCACGTCCTCGAACCAGACCTTGACCTCGTTGTCGCCCTCAGGCTGCATCCGCGACGGCGGCTTGCCGAGTTCGGGCGATTTGCCCTGCTGGTCGAGCAGCGTCAGCAGCGACTGCTCGCGGCCCTGGACCGCGCCAACGCCGGCAGCGCGGGCTTTCTGCACAGTGGCGGCGATGGTTTCCAGCCGCTCGGCCAGCGCCCGCTCGTCGGCGAGTGCCGCCAGTTGCTTGCTGCGCGCGTTGGCGGCGGGCTCCCACAGCACGAGGTAGATGAGGGTGAGCAGCACCACCACCACACCGGCAGCCACCATCACCCGCTCGCGCGGCTGCAACTCGCGATAGCGTTCCAGCAGCGGCTCCGCCTTGACTTGCAGGTTTTGCAGCGCGTCGTCCAGGGCTTTCATGCGGGGCTCAATTTAATTCTGATCTGCACGCCGTTCTCGCCGCTGTTGGCGGATTGGACCTCGAGCCGGGCGCCGCCATGGCCAGCGGCGAAATGGCTCTTGAGCTGGTCGAGTGCGGACAGGTCAGTGCCGCTGAGGCTCAGGAACAGGGCGCCTTCGCGGTACTGCATGCCGTCCACCTGCAGGGTCGGTGCGGCTTTCAGGCCCCCGGCGAAAGCGTCGATCAGCGCCAGCAGGCTGGCGCTGCGCGCGCCACCCTGCAAGGCGGCGAACTGCTGTTCGGCCTGCACGCTGAGATTGACGATGCGCTGCTCGCTGGGGAACAGCGTGCGAAACCGTTCCTCGTTGGCTTTCTGCTGCTGGCTGACCTGCGATTTCAGCATCAGCGCGGTAACACCGTTGCCGATCACCGCCAGCGCAAATACCGCGGCCAGCAGTGCCGCGGGCAGTTTCCAGGCCTGCCACTCGCGGGCCAGCGCGCGGCGCAGCGCGAAGGGGCCTTGCAGCAGGTTGATGGACTGTGCGGCACGGTAGTGGCGGGCGAGCGCCTCCAGCGGATGGCTCAGGCCCGGCAGCAACTCGATGTCGCGTTCGAGCTTGGTGAAATCGACATCCACGCCCTGGCTGATGAGGATGCGCAGCGGCTGCTTGGTGTCGCCTTCGGCCAGGCCCAGGAACAGTTCCAGATCTTCCTCGAGGCAGCCGAACCCCGCAGTGGGGCCAGTGCGCACGGTGAGGTGGCCCGGCTCGGCCAGCACCGTCCAGCGGCCGTCGTCGCGCCAGGGCAGGGCGAGGGTTTCCGGGATCAGCGCATCGGGCACCAGACCGCGCGCCGTGAACGGCGCCAGCCAGTCGCGCATGTGCTGGGCAGCCACCACCGCCACCGGCCAGTCGCCGCGCGCATCGGCTACGGGTGCGATGGCGAAGTGCAGGGTTTCCACGTCCTCGGCGAACTGGTCTTCCAGCGCGTAAGGCACTGCCAGTGCTGCCTTGCTGGCCTGCTTGGCGGGCACCGCGGCAGACAGCAGGCGCACGTCCTGGGCCGGCGCATACAGGCGGATCAGCCTGCCACCGGCCTGTTCCAGCACTTCGGAGAGTGGTGCTAGCCGCACCAGCACGCTCACCGGCGGTTCGGTGCTGGTGATGGCGTAGGCGACCGGATGTGCATCGCTGCCGACGGCACCGACATCGTTCTGGGCTTGGTTGAAATCCGGCAGGCGGATGTGCAGCGTCTCGCGCATTATTTTGGTGCTACTCGGTGTCGAGACTACGGGCAATCACTTGGGGTGCGCCGCTGGCGGGACGCTGGATCACACTATAGAGCGCAGCCCTGCCGCTGCCAATGAACGCTTCGGTGGTCATCAGGAAAAACTGCGTCTTGACGTCGATGAGATCGGGGGTGACATCGGCGGGCAGGGTGGCGCTGGTCTGCATGTCCTGCACGGTCCTGGCGGGATCCTTGTCGCGCCGGTCGATGAACTCGGCAATCTTGCCGCGATCGGGGTTGGCCGACAGCGCCAGCAGCACCGGCAGCTCGGCGGTATTGACGTTGATCTTGGTCGCCAGCCGGTTGCTGCCGATGGGCAGGGTGCAGACATAGCGCGCCAGCTTCTGGTAGATCGCCGGCGTCATGCCCTTGATCGCCAGCAGCTCGCTGGGCGAACCCATCGGCTGGTTGGCGGCGCGGTACGGCTCGGGCAGGCTCTGGTAGTCGGTGTCTTCCGCGCCGCCGGCACCGCTGGGAATCTGGTCGGCGTCGATCCAGTCGCGGATGGCCTCGGCCAGCGGCTGCGCCTGCGAGCTGTCGAGCCCGTCGATGTTCTGGAACAGCCGCAGCAACTGCTGCTGATACTTGGTGGGCTGCGCCGAGGCGAGATTGTTGAGGTTGAAGCGGCCTTGCAGGTCTTCCAGCTTGCCGCGCACCGCGCCCTGCTCCACTGGCAGATAGTCCACCGGCCGCGCCCAGTCCTCGCCCTTGTAATCCAGCGCACCATTTTTTTCGAGATCGCTGGCGAGGATGCGCCGCACCCAGGATTCCAGCCCCTGCGCGTACCACCAGGCCCGCTCGCCATCGATGAGGGTGCTGGCGCGGCGGATGCCATTGTTGGCAGACCCCAGCACGGCGGCGGCGGCGATGGCAGCCAGGGTCATCACCAGCATGGCGGGGATCAGGGCGACGCCGCTTTGATGCTTGAGGGTCTTCATAGCATCACAGGCGCTTGTTTTCGGCATCGCCGAGCGGGGGCGGCAGGCCGTCACCCGCACCTGCACCTTGAACCACAGGCTCCACCCCAGGCCGCAGCAGCCAGACGATCTCGCCGAAATCCTTGCTCTCCAGCGTCAGCTCGATGGCTCTCGGCAGCAGCGTGCTGGCAGTGCCGCCGACAGCGGTCGAAGTGCTCTGCGGCGGCCAGCGCTCCTGCCATTCGCGGTTCGAGTCCATGAAGCGCCAGCGGGCGTCATCGATCTGCCCCAACACCACCAGCTTGATCGGCTCGTCGTCGCTGGCACGGTCCAGCACCCGCCAGGTTTCGCGCAGCAGCTGGCGGGCGCGGTCGTCGTAGCGATAGACGATGCGCTCCAGACTCGCGCGCGGTTGCGACAGCGGGTTGCGCCAGCCGCTACGGGTGAACTCGATGCGGGCGCCGAACTCTTCAAACAGGAAAGCCGCCTGCGGCTGGCCGAAGCCATCGCGCGCAGCGCGCGGTGCGGCCAGCTCCAGATCGTTGCGCACGCGCTGGAAGGCCTTCTGCCATTCGGCGGTGCGGTCGAGTTGCAGCTCGATGTCCTTGCGTGCCTTCAGCACGTAATTGAGGCCGCCGTAGGCCATGGTCGAGAACACCCCGAACACCGCCAGCACCACGATCAGTTCCAGCAGCGTGAAGCCGCGCAGTGCTTTCATCAGCGCCCGGTCCTGGCCAGAAAAGCCGTCAGGTAGGCGACCGAGGGCGTCTCGGTCTTGATGTCCCGCACGCCCGGCGCATACACCCTGAGGTCGATGCGGCGCAGCAGCGGATCATCGGTGTTGCGTACCTCGATGCGGTAGCGCCACTCCACACCCGACATCTCCATCTCGTCTTCCTTGCTGCCGGTATCGGGCCAGCCGGCTTCCAGCATCAGCTGATTCATGCGGTTGTGCGCGACCCAGGTGGCCAGGGTGCGGCTGCGGATATAGCCGGCCTGGTCGGCATAGCGCGCGAAACCACTCAGCAGCGCGCCCATGGCGATGGCGACGATGGTGACGGCAACCAGCACTTCCAGCAGGGTGAAGCCGCGGTCGTGGCGTTTCATGTCCGCGCCGCACTGGGGAGCACCGCACGCTCGCGCTTGATGCGGCCGAAAGCATCAGCCTCGATGCGATAGCTGGCAGTCAGCCCCGGCGCGGTCATCTGCAGGGCAAACGGAGTGATCTCGCCGCTGGACAGCAGCAGCACCTGCGGCGTCAGCCGCTGGGCATCGTTCTCGCGCTGGCTCTTGAGTTCGACGCTGGCGGCGAGCGCGCGTTCCTGCTCCGGCGTCAGTTCGGGCGGCAGCACCACAGGGCGGCCATCGACGCGCAGCGCCAGCGCGAAAGGGTCCTTGAAACTGCGGCGGCGCAGCGGGCCCGAGAGTTCGTAGTCCTGCCATTTGCGGGAGCCATCGAGCGTGAGCAGACGATAGCCGCCCTCGGTGAACCGCAGGCCGATCTCGACCCCCTTGGCCTCGGCCTCCTCGCTGGCCAGCCGGATGATCGCCTCTGCACGGCGCGCCTCGTTTTCGAGCTTGTCCTCGTTGACCCGGCTGCCGATC
The DNA here is from genome assembly GCA_046598075.1 of Stagnimonas sp. GTDB lineage: Bacteria > Pseudomonadota > Gammaproteobacteria > Nevskiales > Nevskiaceae > Stagnimonas. The sequence continues at coordinate 32,863 of JBKJJE010000172.1, read as the reverse complement.
GAGAGACTGGCGAAAGTCACCATCACGCCGATGATGAGTACCACCACCATCACTTCCAGCAGCGTGAACCCCCGTTCACGGTCGCTGCGCGCAGTGCCCGCAGAGATACGGCTGTTCACCTAGCTGCCGATATCCCAGTTGCCGATATCGCCCGCAGCCCCTTCACCGCCCGGCTTGTTGTCGCTGCCGAGGCTGAACAGGTCGAACTCGCCCTTGGTGCCGGGTTGCAGGTACTGATAGGGATTGCCCCAGGGATCGGTCGGCGGCTTTTGCAGGTAGCCACCGGATTTCCAGTTCTTGGCTGGCGGATCGCCCTGCGGCGGGGCGACCAGGGCGTCGAGACTCTGCTGGGTGCTGGGATAATAGAAGTTATCCAGCTTGTAGAGGTTGAGTGCCGATTCGATGACGCGGATGTCCTGCTTGGCCTTGGTGATCCGCGCGTCGTCAGGGCGATTCATAATCTTGGGCACCACCACGGCGGCGAGAATGCCGAGAATCACCACCACCACCATGATCTCGATCAGGGTGAAGCCGCGCTGAGACTGGCGCGCGCTGTGCATCGAAGCAGACATTGGAAAATCCTTGAATGAAGAGGTTGCAAGACGTGCCGATGATAAACGCATCAGATGCGCCACCCGATGACAGCGCCGCCAGAAGTCCTTGGACGGACGCCCGGGTCTGGATGTTCCCGGTCTTTTTGATGCTGCTGATTGCAGTGCTGGGGCTGGGCGGCGAACCCTGGATCAACGCCCTGCGCTACGACCGCTACGCCATCGAGGGCGGCGAATGGTATCGCCTGCTGACCGGCAACCTCGTGCATCTGCCAGGCAACACGGTGGAGTGGAATGGCTGGCGGTTCCACGGCCCCTGGCATCTCTTTCTCAACGAGCTGGGTCTGCTGGTGCTGGTGCTGCTCTGTCCGGAGCGGCTGCCGATGCTGGTGTGGCTGCGGCGCACCATTCTGCTGTGCCTGGGCATGAGCCTGGGCCTGTATCTGTTTGCACCGGACATGCTCTGGTATGTGGGTCTCTCGGGCGCCATGCACGGCTTTTTCGTGCTCGGCCTGGTACCGCAGGCAGTCAAGAAGGACATCGTCGCCCTGGGTTGCGTCGTCTATCTGCTTGGCAAGCTCGGCTATGAGCTGTATGCCGGCGCGCCGGTATCCGACGAGCACGCCATCGGCGGCAAGGTGGCGCTGGATTCCCACCTCTGGGGTTCGGTTTCGGCGCTGGTCTACGGCGTCGTGTTCCAGAGTTTCTGGAAGCCTGAGCAATGGGCGTTCTGGAAACACCAATGAAAAAGGCCGGGAAGCTTTTGCTCCCCGGCCTGGTCACTCTGCCGACTATTTATTTACTGCGCGTTGGCGCTGGCATTCACCTTGGTCGAAACCCTCAGCTTGCGGGCATTCACCCGCACCACGCCCTTGGTTTCGCTGGCGAGCTTGATGGCCTGATTCTTCTCGGCCAGGCTGCCCACGGTGCCGCGCAGGAACACTACGTTGTCGCGGGTGGTGACCCGCATCGCGCTGCCCTTGGTCAGGGTATCGGCTAACAGCTGCGACTTCACCTTGGTGGAAATCCAGCTGTCGGTGATCACTTCACCGGTGGCGTCGGCGGCCACTTTCACGTCGCTAGACAGAGCACTCAGCAGGCCGGGGGCCTCGATGCGGTTGACGACCCTGACGGTGCCGTTGGCGGACTTGGCCAGTTCCTCGGCGGCAGCCTTGGCTTCGGCGCTGGCAACCTTGCCGGTGAGCACCACCACGCCGTTTTCGGTGTTGACCGACACGTCAGATGCATTGACGCGGGCATCCGCGGCCAGCTTGGCCTTGACCGAGCCGGTCAGCGCGGTATCGGTGATGGCCTGGGTGGTGGCATTGAGATCAACGCCCAGATCGACGCCGATTGCATGGACGGCGGTGGCGCCGGTGAAGAGGGCAGCGGCAATCAGGGTGCGGGTCAGGATGTTTTGATTCTTCATGAGGGATTAACTCCGGTTTGGGAACAGATACAGCGACTGCAGTGCAGCCAGGTGGATTTCAGGCGGCAGGAAAAACTCTTAGATCTTGCGGCGGCCCAGCAACAGCGAAACCACGAACATCACCAGAAACACCAGAAACAGGATCTTTGCTATGCCGGCAGAAGTGCCAGCAATACCGCCGAAGCCGAGCACAGCGGAAATGATGGCGATGATGAGAAACACGGCAGCGTAATGAAGCATGTTCAGCTCTCCTGAATAATGTGCGATGAAATTCCGATCCGGGCTTGCGCTTGAGGCCTGCCCGTGTTGCCGCCTTAGAATCCGCGTCGCCACTGAATCGTTGGTGAACCGCAACAGCGATCAGGGCATACAAGAACAATCCTGGAGAGTTGATGAGTTATGCATTGTTGTTCCCCGGTCAGGGCTCGCAGGCCCTCGGCATGCTGAAAGCTCTCGGCGAGGCCCATGCGCTGGTCGCCGAGACTTTCGACGAGGCCTCCACCGCACTGGGCTTCGATCTCGCTGGCCTGGTGCGCGAAGGCCCCAGGGAGTTGCTGGACCGCACCGACCACACCCAGCCGGCCCTGCTCGCTGCCAGCGTCGCGGTGTGGCGGGTCTGGCAGGCGCAGGGCGTCGCTGCGCCGCTGGCGCTGGCTGGCCACAGCCTGGGCGAATACAGCGCGCTGGTCGCCGCCGAGAGCCTGGCGTTCGCCGACGCGCTGCAGCTGGTGCGTCTGCGCGGCCGGCTGATGCAGGCTGCGGTACCTGAAGGGCGGGGCGGCATGGTGGCGGTGATCGGTCTGGATGATCAGGCGGTGGCTGCGCTGTGCCGGGCCTACCCCGGCAGCGAGCATCTGGCGCCCGCCAATTTCAACTCGCCGGGGCAGGTGGTGGTCGCCGGTGAAACGCCCGCGCTGGACTGGCTGCTCGCCAACGGCAAGGCGCAGGGCGCGCGCATGGTGATGCGGGTGGGCATGTCGGTGCCCTCGCACTGCACGCTGCTGGCCGGAGCCGCGCAGCAGCTCGCTGCCGCCCTCGTCGATGTCGCCGTCGCCAGCCCGAAAATCCCGGTTTTGCACAACCTCGACGCTGCCCCGCGGCGGGACCCGCACGCCATCCGCGCCGCCCTCGCCGCGCAATTGCACCAGCCGGTGCAGTGGACCAGCACGGTCAGCGCGCTGGCTGCGCAAGGCGTGAGCCACTGGCTGGAATGCGGCCCCGGAAAGGTGCTGACCGGGCTGGTCAAGCGCAGCGTCGAGGGGGCGACACTGGCGGCACTGGAAGACCCGGCGGTGCTGCTGGCAACGGCAGCGACGCTCAAGAATTGATTTCGTGACATTCCCTGCAACATTGTCATTCCCGCCTGCGCGGGACTCATTCCGGCCAAAGGAACGACGCTTGATTTTTGTCAGCGCACCGACACCAAGGAAACCCCATGAACTTTGAAGGACAGATCACCCTCGTCACCGGCGCCTCGCGTGGTATTGGCCGCGCCATCGCCGTCGCACTGAGCGAGGCCGGTGCTACCGTCATCGGCACTGCCACCAGCGAGGCTGGCGCGCTGGCCATCACCGAAGCCCTCAGCGCCCATGGCGGGCAGGGACGGGTGCTGAATGTGCGCGATGCCGGTGCCAGCGAGGCGCTGATCGACCACATCGCCAAGGAAATCGGCCCGATCAGCATCCTCGTCAACAACGCCGGCGTCACCCGCGACAATCTCATGCTGCGGATGAAGGACGAGGAATGGAACGAGGTGATCGACACCGATCTCTCCTCGGTGTTCCGCCTGAGCCGTGCGGTCATCCGCGGGATGATGAAAGCCCGCTACGGGCGCATCGTCTCGGTGGGCTCGGTGGTTGGCAGCATGGGCAACGCCGGCCAGGCCAACTACTGCGCAGCCAAGGCGGGGCTGATCGGCTTCAGCAAGGCGCTGGCGAAGGAAATCGGCTCGCGTGGCATCACGGTCAATGTCGTCGCCCCCGGTTTCATCGACACCGACATGACCAAGGCGCTGCCGGAGGCTGCGCGCAGCGCGCTGCTGGCGCAGGTGCCGACGGCGCGCCTCGGCAGTGCCGACGACATCGCTGCTGCGGTATTGTTTCTTGCTTCCAGACAGGCCGGTTACATCACCGGTGAAACCCTGCATGTGAATGGCGGTCTGCACATGAGCTGAGTGCCGCAAAATATTTATCTGCTGCACCGCAACACCCCATCGCTGGCGAGGGTGACGAACCATCGCTTAGAATCCGCCCGCAATATCGGCCCCCAAGGACTACAAATGAGCCTCGAAGACAAAGTCAAGAAAATCATCGCTGAACAGCTTTCCGTGAGTGAAGACCAGATCAAGCCGGAGTCTGCATTCGTGGAAGACCTCGGGGCTGATTCCCTCGACACCGTCGAACTCGTGATGGCTCTCGAAGAAGAGTTCGAGATCGACATCCCGGATGAAGAAGCAGAAAAAATCCGCACGTTCCAGGACGTGCTGAGCTACATCAAGACCCACGCGCCGCAAGCGTCTTGATCGCACCAAGAGGGGCTGCTTCGCGGCCCCTTTTTTGTTTATCACCAGACAACAGTAATCCCGCATGACGCATCGCCGCGTGGTGGTGACGGGACTGGGCATCGTCTCTCCCGTCGGTTCTTCAGTTGATCTCGCCTGGTCGAACATCCTTGCCGGACGCTCCGGCATCGTGCCGATCACGCATTACGACGTCTCGACCTACCCGACAAAATTCGCCGGCCTGGTCTCGCCCGACTTCAAGCCCGAGCATGCGATGGGGCCGAAGGAACTGCGCAAGACCGACCCTTTCATCCATTACGGTGTCGCTGCCGCCAAGCAGGCGGTACGCGATGCTGGCCTCGAAATAACCGAAGCCAACCGCGAACGCATCGCGGTGACGGTCGGTTCCGGCATCGGCGGCATCGGCACCATCGAGGAAGAATGCCGCGCCCTGCACGCCAAGGGTGTCAAGCGGGTATCGCCATTCTTTGTGCCGGCATCCATCATCAACATGGTTTCCGGCTACGTATCCATCGAGATGGGCATCACCGGCGGCAGCTTCGGTGTGGTTTCCGCCTGCACCACGGCTGCGCACTCGATTGGTTTGGCGCACCGGATGATTTCCTACGGCGATGCCGATGTGGTGATCGCCGGTGGTGCTGAAGCCGGCTCTGCGCCGGCGGGCATGGCGGGTTTCTGCCAGGCCAGGGCGCTGTCCACCCGCAATGACGACCCCACCCGCGCCAGCCGTCCGTTCGACAAGGACCGCGACGGTTTCGTGCTCGGCGACGGCGCCGGTGTGCTGGTGGTCGAGGAATACGAACACGCCAGGGCACGCGGCGCCAGAATCTATGCCGAGCTGATCGGTTTCGGCATGTCCTCCGATGCCTACCACATCACCCTGCCACCGGAAGACGGCAATGGCGCCCGTCGTGCCATGCAGGCGGCGATGGCGGACGCGAAGATCAATCCCGAGGATGTCAGCTACATCAATGCCCACGGCACCTCCACGCCTGCTGGCGACATCGCCGAGACCACGGCGGTGAAGGCCGCCTTCGGTGCCCATGCAGCCCGGGTGCCGGTGTCCTCGACCAAGTCGATGACCGGGCATCTGCTGGGGGCGGCGGGGGGGATTGAGGCGGTGTTCTCGGTACTCGCCATCCGCGACAAGGTGCTGCCGCCGACCATCAACCTCGACAATCCCAGCGAGGGTTGCGACCTTGACTACGTGCCGCACACGGCACGCCAGGCCGAGGTGAACGTGGTGCTGTCCAATTCCTTCGGATTTGGCGGCACCAACGGCACGCTGGTGTTCCGCCGCCTCTAGCTGAACGTGCCCACAGCCCAGCAGCCGGGCACGCCGGATCTGCTGGCGCTGCACGAAGCCAATCCCGCGCGCTATCCGTTCCTGCTGCAAAGCGTGGCAGGACATCCGGTGTCTGGTCGCTACGATCTGCTGTTTGCGTTTCCGGACTGGGACTCTCCCGAGACGGTGCGCGCCGGGCCTGATTTTTTCCGGCGGCTGTCGGAAACCGTCACCGCCAGCGGCACCCTGCCGGAGGATGCCCTGCCGTTCACCGGCGGCTGGTTCGTGTTTCTGGGCTACGAGGCGGCCCGCTTCATCGAAGCCCGTCTGAGGCTGCCGGACTCGCCGCACGCGCTGCCGGATGCCATTGCGGTGCGCTGCCCGGCGGTAGTGATCGTCGATCGCGAAACCGGGCTGACCCATTTCCTGGCGGAGACCGATCCTGCCCAGCTGAGCGCGATGCAGGCCGATCTGGCAACGAGCGATGGCGGGCCGCGACCGGCAGCGGTCTGCGTGCTGGCGGTGGAGGAGGAGCCAGCGCCGCGTTACCTCGCCGGCTGCCGGCGGGTGCTGGACTATCTGGTCGCCGGCGACAGCTTCCAGATCAATCTTTCGAGAGCCTGGCGCGCCAGGCTCAAGCCCGGTGCCGGGCCCGCCGCCCTCTACCGCCGCCTGCGCGACACCAATCCAGCGCCTTTCTCGGGGCTTGCGCAATTTGCCTCAGGTGCCGTCATCAGTTCCTCGCCAGAACGGCTGATCGCCATCGACCAGGACCGGGTCGAGACCCGCCCGATTGCCGGCACCCGGCCGCGCGGGCTGAGCGATGCCGAGGATGCCGCCTTCAAGGCGCAGCTGGTTGGCAGCCTCAAGGAGCGCGCCGAGCACGTGATGCTGATCGATCTCGAACGCAATGACCTCGGACGGGTCTGCGTGCCCGGCAGCGTCGAGGTGAGCGAGCTGATGACGGTGGAGAGTTATGCGCATGTGCATCACATCGTCTCCAACGTCCGCGGCCGCCTGCGGCCCGGGGTGGGCGTCGGCGAGGCGATTGCGGCAGTGTTTCCGGGCGGCACCATCACCGGCTGCCCGAAACTGCGCGCGATGGAAATCATCGCCGAGCTGGAAGGCCTGGGGCGCGGCCCCTACACCGGCGCGATGGGCTACATCTCGCGCCATGGCAAGACTGACCTCAACATCCTCATCCGCAGCCTGGTGGTGGAGGGCGAGGCGGTGAGCTTCCGGGCCGGGGCGGGCATCGTCGCCGACTCGATACCGGAGCTGGAGCTGGAGGAGACCCGCGCCAAGGCGCGCGGCCTGCTCAGGGCGCTGGGAGTGGCGGAGTGATCGGCGATCTGCCGCGCGACGTGGTCGCCCTCGTCAACGGTGCACCGCCCAAGGCCAGCCTGCTGCTGAGCCGGGCGCTGCACTACGGCGACGGGGTGTTTCGCACCCTGCTGCGCATCGAGGGTCGCTGGCTCGATTTCGACCGCCATTACGTCAAGCTGGTGCAGGACTGCCGGGTACTGGGACTCGACCCGCCGCACGTCGGTCAGCTCGAGGCGGAACTGGAATCGCTGGGCGGTGGCCGCAGCCAGCCGCTGGTCGGCAAAATCATCCTCGCCCGCAGCGGGGCCGGCCGCGGCTACGCACCGACCAGCCGCCAATGCGAGCGCATCCTGCTGCGCTACCCGGCACCGCGCTATCCGGCGAGCTGCTGGAGCGAGGGCGTGGCGGCGATGGTCTCGCCGGTTACGCTGGCCATCCAGCCGCTGCTGGCCGGCGTCAAGCACCTCAACCGGCTGGAGAACATGCTCGCCGCCCGCGATTGGCCGCCGGGCGTGCAGGAGGCGCTGATGGGCAATGCCGCCGGCCAGCTGATCTGCGGCAGTCGCAGCAATCTGTTCTGGGTACACGAGGGCCGCCTGCTGACCCCGCGGCTCAGTGGCTGCGGGGTGGCCGGCATGATGCGCGCCAAGGTGCTGGATGCCGCCCGCGCGCTCGGCCTGCAGACCGAAACGGTCGAGGCGCCGCTCGCCCGGCTCACCCAGGCCAGCGAGGCGTTCCTGACCAACAGCCTGATCGGCATCTGGCCGCTCAAGCGCCTCGATAGCCATGATTTTGGCCCGCCGGGGGCACTCACCGTGCGTCTGCAAACCACGCTGGCGCAGCCGATGCTCAGCGATACCGCCGGCTGATCGACATGGCTCGATTTAACCAACACACTGTCAGACGAAGCCTGCCGATTGCCGCGCCACGTTGCTCATGAAATCCTTTCTCAAAGCCCTGCTGCGCATCACCCTGCTGCTGGTACTGCTGGCGCTCGTCGCCGTTGCCGGGCTGGTCTGGGACGGCCATCGACAGTTGCAGGCGCCGCTGTCGATCAGCGAAGTCGAGCGGGTCAGCATCGCACGCGGCGAGCGGATCGTCTCGGTGGCGCGTGACCTGGTCTACCAGGGTGCGATGTCGCGCCGGCAGTCCTACTACTGGATCGCCTGGGCGCGGCTGACCAAGGCCAACCGCCGCATCAAGGCCGGCGAGTTCGACCTGGCACCGGGCTCGACGCCGCTGGACGCGCTGGAAATGTTCGTCGAGGGCCGCTCGGTGTTGAGCGAGCTGCGGCTGCCCGAGGGCTGGAAGTTCTCGCAGGCGTTCACCCTGATTGCCGCCCACGAGGACATCGCGCACACGCTGCCGGACGATCTTGCCCCCGACGAGTTGATGCGCCGCATCGGCCATGCCGGGCAGCATCCCGAGGGCAGGTTCTTTCCCGATACCTACCGCTTCACCAAGGGCATGAGCGATGTCGAGCTGCTGCGCCATGCCGCCAAGCTGATGAGCCAGACGCTGGCCGCCGAATGGGCTGCGCGCGCGCCCGAGCTGCCCTATGCCAGCGCCGACGAGGCGCTGACGATGGCGTCCATCGTCGAGAAGGAAACCGGCGCGGCCATCGAGCGGGCGCGCATCGCCGGGGTGTTCCTGCGCCGGCTGAAGATCGGCATGCTGCTGCAAACCGACCCGACCGTGATCTATGGCATCGGCGACGCCTTCGACGGCAATCTGCGCCGGGTCGATCTTGAGCGCGACACCCCCTACAACAGCTACACCCGCCGCGGCCTGCCGCCGACGGCGATCTGCCTGCCGGGCCGTGCCGCGATCCACGCCGCCCTGCATCCGGAAGACGACGGCAGCATCTATTTCGTCGCCCGTGGCGACGGCAGCCACCAGTTCAGCAAGACCCTGGCCGAGCACAACGCGGCCGTGTCGCGCTTCCAGCTGAAGGGACGCTGATGCGCCAGGGGATACCGGGCCGCTTCATCACCCTGGAAGGCGGCGAGGGTGCCGGCAAGAGCACTGCCGCCGGCTTCATCCGCGACTGGCTGGTTGCAAGGGGCCGCAGCGTCACCCTGACCCGCGAACCGGGCGGCTCGCCGCTGGCCGAGGCGATCCGCAGCGTGGTGCTCGGCAACTGGGCCGAGGGCGTGCCCGCCGAGGCCGAGGTGCTGCTGATGTTCGCGGCGCGCGCGGCGCATTTGAACGCGACCATCCGGCCGGCGCTGGCGCGCGGCGAGGACGTGGTCTGCGACCGCTTCGTCGATGCCAGCTGGGCCTACCAGGGCGAAGGTCGTGGCGTGCCCGCCGAACGGCTGGGGCAGCTCGAAAGCTATGTGCTGAACGGCTTCACGCCGCAGCTGACCCTGGTCTTCGACCTGCCGCCGGAGCAGGGCCTGCGGCGGGCGCACAGCCGTGGCGATGCCAACCGCTTCGAGGCGGAGGCGATGGCCTTCCAGCAGCGGGTGCGTGCGGCCTATCTGCAAAGAGCGGGCGCCGCGCCCGGACGCTATGCGGTGATCGATGCCAGCGCGCCGCTGTCAGCAGTGCAGGCGGCGGTGGCTGCGGTACTGGAACAACGCCTGTGAGTGCGCCGCAGCCGCTGCCGTGGCAGGCCGCGCACTGGCAGACCGTCACCGCCGCGCGCGCGCGCGGCGCGCTGCACCATGCCTGGCTGCTGTCCGGCGCCGAGGGCGTCGGCAAGCGCAGCTTCGCGCGCGCCTGGGCGGCATCGCTGTTGTGCGAGAACAGCGACGCGCAGCAGCCGGCCTGCGGCACCTGCAACAGCTGCCGGATGCTTGCCTCCGGCGGCCACCCGGATGCCCATCTGCTGAGCAATGACGGCCACCTGGGGCTGTCGACCGAGGCCAGCCTGCAAGCCGAGGCGGGGCTGAGCTACTGGACACCAAAGTCCGGCAGCATGCGGCGCGACATTGCCGTCGATGCCGCCCGCAGCCTGATGGACAAGCTCAGCATCACCAGCCATCGCGGCGGCATGAGGGTGGTGGTGATCCATCCCGCCAGCGACATGAGCGATGCCACCGCCAATGCCCTGCTGAAGACCGTCGAGGAACCTCCGGCCAGCACCGTGCTGCTGTTCGTTACGGTATTCCCGCAGGGTCTGAAACAGACCATCCGCAGCCGCTGCCAGCAGCTGCGCTTTGCCACGCCGTCGAAAGGCGAGAGCCTGAGCTGGCTCTATGGCGCCCATCCCGATGCCGATGCGATGCTGCTGGCCGAGGCCGGCGGCGCACCGCTGAAAGCAGCCGTCTGGCTCGCCAGCGGCGAGGCCGCGCGCCGCGCGCTGTGGCGCAAACTCCTGCAGCAGGTGGCCGAACGCAGCAGCGACCCGTTGCAAGCCGCAGTTGAACTGACGCGCGACAAGGCTGAAGCGCCTCAGGTGCTAAGGCTCTGGCAGCTGCTGATGCAGCAGCAGCTCCGCGAGGGCGGCGCCTGGAGTGCTCGGCACGATGCCTTCCACGCGATGCTGCTCGATGGGTTGCGGCGGCTGGAGGACCACAACGCCAATGCGCAGCTGCTGTTCGAATCGCTGCTGCTGCGCTGGCGGCTGCTGGCAGGCTGAGCCTTCAGCGGGTAACCTTTCGGCCACCATGCGAACCATATCGAATCACACCGGGCGACAGGGCCAATGAGCACACCTCCACGCGTGGGCGGGCAGCCCGGCATCCTCACGCTCAACATCAAGGACAAGAGCGCGCTCTACGTCGCCTACATGCCGTTCATAAGGAACGGCGGCCTGTTCATTCCCACCGAGAAATCCTACAAGCTCGGCGACGAGGTGTTCATCCTGCTGACCCTGATGGATTCCGCCGAGCGCCTGCCAGTGGCAGGCAAGGTGGTGTGGGTCACCCCCCGAGGCGCGCAGAACAAGCGCCAGCAGGGCATCGGCGTGCAGTTTTCCTCGCAGGATTCCGGCGCCACCCAGAAGAAAATCGAGGCTTCGCTGGCCGGCGCACTGGGTGCGGACCGGCCGACCCACACCATGTAGCCGACGGTTCGGGCGGCCTACTTCGGTATGCCGCCGTCCAGCATCGACACCTCGTATCCCTTCTGGCTGAGCACGAAGACTGCCACCGAGGAGCGCCGGCCGGAGTCGCAGACCACCACATAGCGGCTGTGGATATCCAGCAGGTTGAGTTTCATGCGCAGCATGAACAGGGGGATATTGATGGCGCCCGGCAGCGGCGAGGCGGCTACCTCGGAAGGCATCCGCACGTCCAGCCATTTGGCGGCGCCGGAGTCGATCTGCCGCCTGGCTTCGGCGAACTTGATTTTGCGCGCCAGCGGCTCGTTGAGCAGCGAGCGGAAGTCGGCTTTGGCGAGGCGGGTGAGCTTGCCGTAGGTGAGCAGGGTGACGGTGGCGTTGCGCGGGCTGTCCGAAATCAGCGCCTCCTCACCGAAGCAGGAGCCGGTTTCGAGTTCGGCCAGCCGCACCGGTTTCTGGTTGGGCGCTTCGCGGGTCACCACGCAGCGCCCCTCCATCACTACATAGAAATAGTCGCCGGGGTCGCCCTGCCTTACCACCACATGGCCGGCCTCGTACTGCACCTGTTCCATGCGCATGAACATGGCCTGCAGATTGGCCGGTGGCACCGCCTGGAAAGTGGGCATCTGCAGCAGCCGCGCCATCCAGTCGCCGCTGGTGTCGTCGTCGGCGCTGAGTTCATCGACCTCGAACGCGCCGGTCTGGTCCCAGGTCAGCATCACGTCGAGCAGGCTGGCATCGACGGCCAGCAGGCGTGCCGCCGCAGTGACCCTGGCGGCGACCTTGTGGGGTGTCTGATGCCCCAGCCGGTGCTCGGCCCCCGGCTCGCCGGCGCGTACGACCAGCAGCGTCCTGCCCTCGGCGTCCTCCAGTTGCACCGCGCCTTGCAGCAGGAACAGCGCGGAGGGGATTTCCTCGCCGATGCGGAACAGGTATTGACCCGCCGCGACATCGATCAGCGTGGCTTTCTTGGCGAGCGTGGCCTGGCTTTCCGCCTTCAGCACATTCAAGGGCACCAGACCGGCGAAAAGATTGGCGCTGACTGCCTCCGACATGGTGATTCCCGGTTGACCAAAGCTGTGATCGACGATACCACGGCGACCTGCGCCAGCCGCTATTCGAGCAGCCGGCGTGCCCCCAGGAAGCGCAGCGAAAAATACGGGATGTCCAGACGCACGGCGCGGATCGCGCCGCCGCTGGTAGGGGCATGGATCCCCTCCTGATCGCCCAGATAGAACACCACATGGCTGGGCCCGCTGCGGGAGGGATCGAGCCGGTAGAACAGCAAATCGCCTGGTCTGGCCTCGGCCAGTGCAATGGCCTGGCCGCTGGCGAACAGGGTGGCGGTGGTGCGCGGGGTCTTCGCCCCTCCCGCGCCGTAGGCATAGCGGACCAGACCGGAACAGTCGAAGCTGTCCGGCCCTTCGCCGCCATACCGATAGGGCTTGCCGACCTGGGCGAAGGCGGTCATCACGATCTGGTCGCGATCGCCGCGCCGCAGCGGCTGGTCGGGCGGCTGTTGTGCGCGGGAGCGACTGGGCGACGCCGCCGCCTCACCGGAGGGTGCGCGGGCAGCACAACTCGCCAGCAGCGCAGTCAGCAGCGCAACGCCCGCCAGCGTTCTCACGCTACCGGCGTGGTCTTGACCATCGAGGCGCGCTCGGCAAATACCGCATACCAGGCAGTGAGCACCGGACGGCTGCTGCGCCAGTCGAGCGCAGTGAAACGGAAATCCAGATAGCCCAGCGCGCAGCCGACGCCGACTTCGACGACGCTGGGTATTTCAGTCAGCAACTGGCCGGCTTCCAGCTCCAGCACATCGAGGCTGCGCAGCACCGCCTGGTTTTTGCGGGCAATCCAGGCCGGCGACTGCTCGCCGGCGGGCCGGCGCGATTCCAGCAGCATCGAAACCGCCGCGTCCAGGATGCCCTCGGCCAGATTGCGCCGCCGCAGTTGCGGCCAGCGGGCGCTGCCACGAGGCAGCGAGGTGAGGGTACCGCCGCGCGTCTGCAGGTACTCGATGATCAGGTCGGAGCCGGGCAGGGACTCGCCTTTTTCAGTGATCAGGGCAGGGATCTGCGCCAGCGGGTTGGCGGCGAGAAAATCCGGATCATCGGCGCCGGTATCGGTGGCAATTTCCTCCACCAGGCCGTCGAGTTCCAATTCATGGATCACTACCCGCACCTTGCGGGCGAACGGTGAGGTTTTCGAGCTGAACAGTTTCATCTTCATGTGCGTAAGTTTTCTTTTATGAACCCCGGGGGCAAGCGTACGCGATTACGCCCGCAGCGCGCCATTGGACGCTGCGGGCGTATCGGAGCTGATGCTTTCAGTGGCTGCCGAGCTTGTCGAGATAACGCTCGGCGTCGAGGGCGGCCTGGCAACCGGTGCCGGCGCTGGTGATGGCCTGCCGGTAGACGTGGTCCTGCACATCGCCTGCCGCGAACACGCCCTGCACGCTGGTCTGGGTGGCATCGCCTGTGGAGCCGCTTTTGACCTTGATGTAGCCGCCTTCCATTGCCAGCTGGCCCTCGAAGATGCCGGTATTGGGCGAGTGGCCGATGGCGATGAACACGCCTTTCAGATCAACGTTGCGGGTCGAGCCGTCGACCAGGTTCTTGACACGCATGCCGGTGACTCCGGTGGCGTCGCCGAGCACCTCGTCGAGCGAGGAATTCCAGATGATCTCCACCTTGCCCTCGGCAGCCTTCTTGAACAGCTTGTCGTGCAGGATCTTCTCGCCCTTGAACTTGTCGCGGCGGTGGACGATGGTGACTTTCCGGGCGATGTTGGCGAGATAGAGTGCTTCCTCGACTGCGGTGTTGCCGCCGCCGATCACCGCGACTTCCTGCCCTTTGTAGAAAAAGCCATCGCAGGTCGCACAAGCCGAAACGCCCTTGCCACGGAACAGCTGCTCGGATTCGATGCCGAGATACTTGGCGGACGCCCCAGTGGCGATGATCAGCGCGTCGCAGGTGTAGCTGCCCTGATCGCCGATGAGCGTGAAGGGCCGGACGCTGAGGTCAACGGTATGGATCTGGTCGTAGATGAACTGGGTATCGAAACGCTCGGCGTGCTGCTGCATCCGGGTCATCAGGTCAGGGCCCATCAGGCCGTGGACGTCCCCGGGCCAGTTGTCGACTTCGGTGGTGGTCATCAGCTGGCCGCCCACCTCGATGCCGGTGATCATCACCGGCTTGAGGTTGGCGCGGGCAGCGTAAACGGCAGCGGTGTAGCCGGCGGGGCCGGAACCGAGAATGATGAGTGGATGGTGGGGCGTGGACATCGTGCTTTCCTTGGTAAATCAAGCGTGAGAACGGCCCGCAGGGGCCGCACGACCTCACACGGGGCTAGAGCTTGCTGGCGTTCTCGGCCAGATAAGCCGCAACACCTTCAGGTGAAGCGGTCATGCCCTTGTCGCCCTTCTTCCAGCCGGCCGGGCAGACCTCGCCATGCGCTTCGTGGAATTGCAGGGCATCGACCAGCCGCAGCAGTTCGTCCACCTCGCGGCCCAGCGGCAAGTTGTTGACCACCTGATGCTGGACGATGCCGTCCCTGTCGATCAGGAAGCTGGCACGAAAGGCCACGCCATCCTGGTGCTCGACGCCATAGGCGCGGACGATCTCGTGGTTGACGTCGGCCACCATCGGAAAGCCGACTTCGCCGATGCCACCCTTGTTGACCGGCGTCAGGCGCCAGGCGTGGTGGGTGAACTGGCTGTCGATGGAGACACCGACCAGCTGCACGCCCTTGTCCTCAAAGGCCTTGCGGCGGCGCTCGTGGGCGATGATCTCGCTGGGACAGACAAAGGTGAAGTCCAGCGGCCAAAAGAACAGGGCGACGTATTTCTTGCCTCTGAAGTCGGAGAGCTTCAGCTCGCCCAGGCTGCCATCGCCGAGCACAGCGGCGGCTTTGAAGTCGGGGGCGGGACGGTTGACGAGAACGCTCATGGTGAATTCCTGTGGTGTAAATGTCGGATAGTGGCGATGTTGGGGGCGGCTTGAGCGCCTTAAAGCGACGCGGAGTCTAGGTAAGGGGTGTGGCAGGGTCAAAGCGAGCCCGCCAATTCGCCACATAGGCAGACACTATTGGCGCCCGGGGCCTTGCGGCTGGCATACACTGGCCGAACCACCACACCAATACATCAAGACATGAGCGATACAGCTCGCCGCCCGCTGATTGCGCGTTTTTTCATCGGACTCTGGAACATCATCGTCTGGGGCTATCGCCTCATCGTCATCGCCATGCTGTGCATCTCGCTGACGCTGATCTGGCTGGCCTGGGGCGGCAAGCGCGCAGCCAACGTGGAGAGCAATGTCGCACTGGTGATCGCCCCCAGCGGCGAGCTGGTCGAGCAGATCGACCAGGATCCTGCCCAGCAGTTTGCCGAGGAATTCAATGGCGAGCCGCCTTCGCAGACCGTGCTGCGCGATCTGATCGAGGCGCTCGATCTGGCCAGGGACGACACCCGCATCACGATGGCGGTGATCAAGCTCGACAATCTGGACGGTGCCGGACTGGCCCAGCTGGAAGAACTCAATGCCGCCATTGACCGCTTTCGGGATACCGGCAAGACCGTTCACGCCTATGCACCGAGCTATGGACAGGCACCTTATTTCGTCGCCGCCCATGCCGATGACATTTCGGTCGATCCGCTTGGCGGCGTCGATCTGGAAGGACTGTCGAGCTATCAGAACTATTTCAAGGATGCGCTCGACAAACTGGGCGTGAAGGTGAACGTGTTCCGCGTCGGCGAGTACAAGTCCGCCGTCGAACCGTTCCTGCGCAACGACATGTCGGAGGAGGCCAAGGCCGCCAACCGCGACTGGCTGGGTGATCTCTGGACGCGCTATGGAACCACCACCGGCGCTGCACGCAAGCTGCCTGCCGATGCCATCGACGGCTATGTGCGCAATCTCGCCAGCGGCATGGAGCAGGCCAATGGCGACGCAGCACAGATGGCACTCAGCAACAAGCTGGTGACCCATGTCGAGACCCTGGCGGACTTCCGCAAGCGGCTGTCGGCGACGGTCGGCGAAGACGAGGAAACCGGCAGTTTCCGTCAGGTCTGGTACGGTGATTACCTGGCGACTGCCCGCCTGGGCCAGCAGAGCGAAAAACTGGTCAATCGCGATGAGGCCCGGGTCGCGCTGGTGGTGGTGCAGGGTGAAATCGTCGACGGTGAAGGCGAACCGGGACAGGCCGGTGGCGATGTCATCTATGACCTGCTCGACGAGGCCCGCCGCGACGAGGGCGTGGCAGCCGTGGTGCTCAGGGTCAACTCGCCGGGTGGCAGCGTGTTCGCCAGCGAGCAGATCCGCCGCGCCGTGCAGGCGCTGCGCGCCGACGGCAAGCCCGTGGTGGCGTCGATGTCCTCGGTGGCCGCCAGCGGTGGTTACTGGATCAGCATGGCGGCAGATCACATTGTCGCGCACGAGAGCACCATCACTGGCTCCATCGGCATTTTCGGCCTGATCCCCACCATCGATGGTCCGCTGGAAAAGCTCGGCATCCACACTGACGGAGTCGGTACCACGCCGCTGGCAGGCGCTTTCCGCATGGATCGGCCACTGAGCCCTGAAGTCGGGCGCATCGTGCAGTCGAGTATCGAAAAGGGCTATCGCGACTTCATCAATGGCGTGGCCGCCGGCCGTGACATGAATGCCGAGGCGGTGGACAAAATCGCCCGTGGCCGGGTGTGGAGCGGGCTGAAGGCGAAGGAGCTCGGGCTGGTGGACAGCTTCGGCGGGCTGGATGCCGCGGTCACCAAGGCCGCAGCACTGGCGCAACTCGAGGAAGGTCACTACCGGCTCGACGAACTGCGGCCGGAGGCGGCATCGCCGCTGAAAATGCTGGCCCAGTTGTTTGGTCAGGGCGCGATCCGGCTTGGCGCTTTTGGCGAGATGAAGACCCTGCTGCTGCAATTCAGGCAGCTGCGGGAGTTGCGTACATTGACCGGCTGGATGAACGATCCGAACGGCGCCTATGCCCGCTGTTTCTGTGCAGTGGAGCTGACAGGCAGTCGTGGGCTGTCTCCGTAGCGTGCGCCATGGACACCAGTCCACTGTCCTCTGCCGAGATCAACGGCGTTCATCTGCATTACCTGGACAGGGGTAGCGGCCCGCTGCTGCTCCTGATCCACGGCATGGGGGCGACCCACGCCGACTGGCAGAAGCAGGTCGACTTCTTCGCCCGCGTGTTCCGCGTCATCGCGCCGGACTTGCGCGGCCATGGCGACAGCCAGGGCATGGGACCCTACAACGTCGATCGCTTCGCTATTGATCTGTCGCTGCTGCTGGATGAGCTAAAGGTCGGCTCGTTCTTTGTCATGGGTCATTCGATGGGCGGTGCGGTGGCGATGCAGCTGGCGCTGTTCAAGCCGGAGCGGGTGAAGAAGCTGGTGCTTGCCGACACCCTGCCCAGCTTCGTGCCGAACACCTTCCGCAAGCGCCTGCTGGTCTGGCAGCGATCACTCATCATGCGCTGGCTGGGGCCGGAGGTACTGGCGGTGCGGATGGCCAGGCAACTGTTTTCGCACCCAGATCAGGAGGCATTGCGCCAGCTGGTGATCCAGCAACACAACCGTACATCCAGAACGAACTATCTGGCCTTGCTCAAATCATTGTCCGGCTGGTCGGTCGCCGACCGGCTGAACTGGTTGACCATGCCCACGTTCGTGGTGGCCGGTGAGCACGATTACTTTTCGCCGACCGAGGCACAGGCCTTTGCCGACAGCCTGCCTGACGGTCGCTGTCGCATTTTTGAGGGCGCCAGTCATCACCTGCCGCTGGAAAAGCCGGAAGATTTCAACCGCGTCACCATGGCCTTCCTGATGCCGGGCAGCCACATCGTCGCCGGCAAGCACGAGGCGGCATTGAACTGGTTGCGTATCGATCCGGCGGTACAGCAGAAAATCGACGTTCAGGCGCTGCTGCCAAAGCCCAAATAATTCCTGCGGCTTGCAGTCAGCGCAGCAGCCGCATCGACAGGTCGATGGCGATGAGGTGCTTGGTGAGACTGCCCACCGAGATGCGATCCACGCCCAGTTCGGCGATGCGCCGCACGCTCTCCAGCGTGGCGCCGCCGGAGTATTCGAGAATGGTCCTGCCGCCACCGGCACGGTGCGCACGCACCAGCCGCACGGCTTCGCGGATCTCGGCGTCCGGCAATTCGTCGATCAGCAGCAGATCGACATCCTCGTTCAGCGCAGCGCGGGCCTCGTCGAGATTCTCGGCTTCGGTCATCAGCGGCACGCCGGCATTGAGCGCGCGTGCGGCGGCGAGTGCGGCAACGATGCCACCTGCTGCCGCGATATGGTTTTCCTTGATGAGGATGCCATCGTAGAGGCCGATGCGGTGATTGATACCGCCGCCGCAGAGCACCGCGTACTTCTGCGCATTGCGCAGCCCCGGCAGGGTTTTGCGGGTGTCGGCGATGGCGCAGCCGGTGCCCGCGACGGCTGCGACGAACTGCGCGACGGTGGTGGCAGTCCCCGACAGCGTCTGCAAAAAGTTAAGGGCGCTGCGCTCGCCGGTCAGCAGCGCGCGGGCCGGGCCCGAGAGCGTGTAGAGCAGGGCGTCGGCGCTCACCCGCTCACCTTCCTGCACCAGCCATTCGACCCGCACTGCCGGGTCGATCTGGCGGAACACCTCGTCGACCCAAGGCCTGCCGCAGATGACCGCGGCTTCGCGGGTGATGACCCTTGCCTTGGCGGGGGCATCGGGTGAGAGCAGGGCGGTCCAGTCGGCGGCACCCAGGTCTTCAGCCAGTGCTGCGCGAACGGTCTCGGTGATGTTGTTGAGGTATGCGGGCAGCGGCATGTGTTTGCTCATGCCAGCAGGAACTCCAGCAGCGCCATCTGCGCCCACAGCCGGTTTTCGGCCTCGTCCCACACCACCGACTGCACGCCGTCAATCACCTCGGCAGTCACTTCCTCGCCGCGATGCGCGGGCAGGCAGTGCTGGAACAGCGCATCGGGCCTGGCGCGGGCCATCAGCTCGGCGTTGACGGTGTAGGGCGCGAAGGCCGCCAGGCGCGCGGCCTGCTCCCGCTCCTGCCCCATGCTGGTCCAGGTATCGGTGACGATCAGGTCGGCCCCGTCGGCGGCAAGGGCGGCATCATCCATCTGCTGCGCCGCGCCAGCGGCCGCGGCCAGCAGCGTGCTATCGGGCTGGTAGCCCCTGGGGCAGGCGACGCGCAGCGTGAAGCCGAACCGCTGTGCCGCCTCGATCCAGGAGTGGCAGACGTTGTTGCCATCGCCGATCCATGCCGCCACCTTGCCCTGCACCGGGCCGCGGTGCTCGATCCAGGTCTGGATGTCGGCGAGCAGCTGGCAGGGGTGGTGCAGATTCGACAGGCCATTGATCACCGGTACGGTCGAATGTGCGGCAAACTCCTGCTGATCGGTCTGCGAGTCGTTGCGGATCATGATCGCGTTGACCATCCGGCTGATCACCCTGGCAGTGTCGGCGATCGGTTCGTTGCGGCCCAGCTGCATGGCATCGCCGTGCAGGAACAGGGCGTGGCCGCCGAACCTGGCCATGCCCGATTCGAAACTCACCCGGGTGCGGGTGGAGTTCTTGGTGAAGATCATCGCCAGCGTCTTGCCGACAAAGGGGCGGGGCAGGGCTGCTTTCTGGGCCTTGAGCGCCATCGCACGGGCGATCACCTGCTGCAATTCGGCGGACGAGAAGTCGGAAAGCTTCAGGAAATGGCGCGGCGTGGTCATCAGTTCACTGTATCCAACGGGGCCTGACGGCCCCGTATTTGTCTTGGGGATGCCGAGCTCTCAAGCCATGTTTTTTTCAGCGAACTCCCAGTTCGCAAGCGCCCAGAAATGCTCCAGGTAGCTGGGCCGCGCGTTGCGGTAGTCGATGTAGTAGGCGTGTTCCCAGACATCGCAGGTCAAGAGCGGAGTCTGTCCGGCAGTCATCGGGTTGCCGGCCCCCTGGGTGGAGACGATGGCGAGCGAGCCATCGGCGTTCTGCACCAGCCAGGCCCAGCCGGAACCGAAAGTGTTGATGGCCGCCTCGGTGAACGCTTTCTTGAAATCTTCGGTACCACCAAAAGTCTTTACCAGCGCGTCGGTCAGCTTCTTGCCGGGTGGTGTCTGCTTGGGCGTCAGGCAGTGCCAGAAGAAGCTGTGGTTCCAGATCTGTGCCACGTTGTTGAAGACCTTGCCGGAAGATTTCTTGATCACCTCTTCCATGCTCATCGTCTCGAACTCGGTGCCGGCAACCAGCTTGTTGGCGTTGTCCACATAAGCCTTGTGATGCTTGCTGTAGTGGTAATCAAACGTCTCGCTCGACATGTGCGGCAGCAGAGCGTCTTTGGCGTAGGGGAGATCGGGGAGGGTGTAGGCCATGGGCTTGTCCTTGTGCTGGGGGGAACCTTGCAAGACAACTCTTGTGCAAGACAACTAAATCGGAGGCGAACCATAGGTCAGCCGCACTTCAAGTTCAACCTGCGGTCTGAACGCCAGCAAACTGCCGGTCAGCAAGGGGTTGGCCGGGATTTTGCGACGGCACTCAACTGAACGGTTTTTTGTGCGCAAATCAGCGGCGTATAATCCGCGCCCTTCAAACGGCCTTTCGCGACAGCGAGGCCGCAACATCATCAGGTCAGGAGTAAATGATGGACGCTTTGGAGCGCATCAAACAGCAGGTCACGCAGAACCCGGTCATCCTTTACATGAAGGGCACGCCGGACTTTCCGCAGTGCGGTTTTTCAGGCCGTACCGTGCAGGCTCTCAATGCCTGTGGAGTCGAATATGCCTACGTCAATATCTACGAGGATGAAGAGATCTACCGGGCCTTGCCGAAGTTCGCCAACTGGCCGACTTTCCCGCAGCTTTATCTCAAGGGCGAACTGATCGGCGGTTGCGATATTGCGCTTGACCTTTACCAGAGCGGCGAGCTGAAGAAAATGCTTGAAGAAGCGGTGGCCAAGAAAGCCGCCTGAATGCCTGGCCCGCGTCACGCAGATGAAAATGCCCGCTGACGCGGGCATTTTTTTTGCAGAGGTTCATTGCGCCAGCAGCGCCTCGGCGACCTCGCGGCGCCGGGCTTCGCCAACCAGTTTCTCGACACAGGCGAGTGCGAAGGCGATGGCACTGGCCGGCCCCTGACCAGTGATGGTGTGGCCGTCGATGACCACCGGCATGTCGACGTAATGCAGCAGGGCGTCACGGAAGGCAGGGTGGCCAGTGGCCTGCTTGCCGTCGAGCAGGCCATGGGCGGCCAGTACCAGGGCCGGTGCGGCGCAGATCGCGGCAGTCCAGCGGTGCGCCAGCCGCTGTTCCCGCAGTTGCTGGATCAGGGGCGCATGGGCTGCCAGGGCCTTCGCGCCCATTTCGCCGCCCGGCAACACGACGAGGTCAAACTGATGGTGCGTCACATCGGCATGGCGCACCGTGGCCAGCAGGAGGATGTCGCGGCTGCCGGTGACGGTCAGCGCATCGCCGACGGCAGCCACCGTCACTTCGACATTGGCGCGACGCAGCACATTGATGATGGTTACGGTCTCGAGCGACTCCGAGCCGTTGGCAATCACCACCAATGCGGTCTTTTTTGCTTCGTGCATTCGACTTTCTCCTCGAGATTTATTTTTTTAAGGACTCTGTCATTACAATGGCAAACCACATCGGCCCGATTGGCGCACTGTGAGCCGAACATAACCGAAAACTTGAGTCGCCATCCCGACTCTATAGCCCAGAGGAAATCATGGAATACCGCCACATCAAGATCCCGACCACCGGCGAGAAAATCACCATCAAGAACGGCCAGTTGCAGGTGCCGGAACAGCCGATCATCGGCTATGTGGAAGGCGATGGAATTGGCCCGGACATCACCAAGGCTTGCCTGCGCATCTGGGATGCTGCAATCGCCAAGGCCTACAGCGGCCAGCGCAAGATCCACTGGTGCGAAACCTATCTGGGCGAGAAGGCCGCAGGCCTCTACGACGGCAATTACTGCCCAGATGAAACCCTCAAGGTCCTGCAGGATCTGGTCGTCTCGATCAAGGGCCCGCTGACCACGCCGGTCGGTGGCGGCATGCGCAGCCTGAATGTCGCGCTGCGGCAGGACCTCGACCTCTACGCCTGCGTGCGCCCGGTGCGCCACTACACCGGCGTGCCCAGCCCGCTGAAAACCCCCGGCAAGGTCGACGTCGTGCTGTTCCGCGAGAACACCGAGGACGTCTACGCCGGTATCGAATACAAGACCGGCACCCCGGAAAACGCCAAGGTGGCGAAGTTCCTGCGTGAGGAAATGAAGGCCAAGTTCTTCGAAGGCGCGGGCATCGGCATCAAGCCCATCTCCGAGTTCGGCAGCAAGCGCCTGGTGCGCAAGGCCATCCAGTTCGCTGTGGACAATGGCCGCGAGTCGGTCACGCTCGTCCACAAGGGCAACATCATGAAGTTCACCGAAGGCGCCTTCCGAAACTGGGGCTACGAGGTGGCGCGCGAGGAATTCGGCGGGGTCACCATCACCGAAGAGCAGCTCTACAGCGAGTTCAAGGGCAAGCAGCCGGAAGGCAAGATCGTGATCAAGGACCGCATCGCCGACATCATGTTCCAGATGATGCTGCTGCGTCCGGACGAGTTCGACGTGATCGCCACCACCAACCTCAACGGTGACTACCTCTCCGATGCCATCGCCGCCGAAGTAGGTGGCATGGGCATCGCCCCCGGTGCCAACATTGCCGATCACGTCGCCATTTTCGAGGCTACCCACGGCACCGCACCCAAGTATTCCAACCTCAACAAGGTCAACCCGGGCTCGCTGCTGTTCTCGGGCGTGATGATGCTCGAATACATGGGCTGGAAAGAGGCCGCCGATCTAATCACTCTGGTGTATCCGGAAGTGGTCAGCGACGGCATCGTCACCTACGACTTCGCCCGCCAGATTGACGGCGCCACCGAAGTTGGCACCAGCCAGTTCGCCGATGCACTGATCGAACGCATCAACGGCGGAGTCGATCTCGACACCAAGCGGCGGGCCCAGCAGGAATTGCTGGCCAAGGAGCGCAAGCAGCGCGAAATCCGCCGTCTGCTGCAGCCGATGGAGGAAATGCTCGACACTGGCCGGGTGCCGCATACCGTCGGCGACCTGATGACCCACAGCCTGATGACGGTCGGCGATTCGGAGTCGGTGGAGCAGGCCATGCACACCATGACCGACAACGACGTGTCCTCGGTGGTGGTGGAGCCGAATGCCGCCGGCGAATGGGGCATCCTTACCCGCCGCGACATCATCACCAAGGTGGTGCGCAACAATAAATCGCCCAGCGCCCTGAAAGTGAAGGATATCGCAACCCGCCCACTGTTCAGCGTGCCTGCGGAAACCAGCATCCACGAGGCCGCCAGCATCCTGGCCGAGAAGGGCTTTTCGCGCATCACCATCTCGCAGGGCGAGAAGATCATCGGCATCGTCACCGAGACCGACATCTTCAATGCCGTCGAGAAATACGGCGCGGCGATCACCGAATAGCCTGACGCAAGGCATCCTCAAAGGCGGCCAGCGGGCCGCCTTTTTGCTTTAATCGAAGCATGAAAAATCAACTGATCCATCTGCTCATCACCGGCAACGAACAGCTCTCCGGCAAGAGGCAGGACAAGCACTTTGTCCACGTCATCGGCTTGTTGAAAACGCGCGGGCTGGGGCTGACGCAGGTGACGTTTCTGGGTGACGACGAAGCGCGCATTGCCGCCGTGATAGCCGACAGCGTGCGGCGCGGCGACATCCTGCTGTGCTGTGGCGGGATCGGTGCAACGCCAGACGACCGGACGCGCCAGGCCTGTGCGGCGGCTTTCGAGGTGGCCATCGAACGCCATGTCGAAGGGGCGGCGCTGATCGTCGCCCAGTATGGCGAGCGGGCGCAGTCGGCGCGCATGCTGATGGCGGATTTTCCAAAGGGCGCAAAGCTCATTCCCAACCCGGTCAACCGCGTCAGCGGGTTCTCGATGGGCGACTGCCATTTCGTGCCGGGTTTCCCGGAAATGGCCTGGCCGATGCTGGAATGGGTGCTGGATACCCATTACCGGCATCTGCACGACGCCACACCGGCGGTGGAATATCTGCTGCGCGCCACCGGCAATGCCGCGGAAAGCGATCTGCTGGACTTGATGGAAGCAGTGATCGGCAGTCATCCGGGGCTGGAGTTCTCCAGCCTGCCGTTTCGCGGCCGTGACGATGTCGAGCCGCACATCGAATTCGGCTTCAAGGGGCCGGAGCGCCTTGCGGCCTCGGCCTATCGACAGTTCGAGGCCGGCCTGAAGGCGAAAGGCGCGCGGCTAGAGCCGGTGGTGGCACCTGCCGGCTGAAGCCGGCCAGGATCCGCCACCTGTCTGGTCCGGCTCGATCTGTCGGACTGCGCTGCGCCTACTTGACCGTGATGGTGATTTTGTCCGACACGATCGCGGGGTTGAAAGACTGGTGCTTCCAGTCTGCGAACAGCAGCTGCAGCGTGTGCTTGCCGGGCTTGAGGGTCAGCGAGGTCTCGGTCTGGCCACCGCCGAAGTGCTTGATCTGGTCGGTGGCCGGCAGCGGCTGCACATAGTCGACCGTCGGGTCGTCGATGAGAATGTGGTGATGGCCGGTGGTATCGCCCTGGGTGCCGGCGGGGGCGACGCCGGCGTTCTTCAGCCCGAACTGCACCAGCACGGGAGAGCTGACGGTGTCGCCGCTCTTGAGATTGATGATGTAGACCGCGGCCCCCGCAGGAGCCAGCTTGGCCAGCCCCAGCGAGGATTCCAGCTGGCCCTGGGCCTGTACCTTGGCGGCATCCTTGATGGATTTCTTCCAGTCCTGCGCCTGGGCGGCATTGGCCAGGGCCGCGAGCAGCAGGGAGGTCACGATGAGTCTGGCTTTCATGTTGTTTTCTCTGGTTTTCGGGTGGGGATATCGGGGGTGCTCGGGCCGACGCCATGGCTGTCGGTATTGTGACTCTGCAAAAGCCCATTCGGCAGGTCTGCTGCCGGTATTTCAGGCGCTTGACGGTTTTACCTGCCCCTCATGCACCCGCACGCCGTCGGGGCTGCCCAGCAGCAGGATATCGGCCTTGCGCCGGGCGAACAGGCCCACCGTCACCACCCCGGGAATCTGGTTGATGAGGGTCTCCAGTGCCACCGGATCGGTGATCGACAGACCATGCACATCCAAAATCCAGTTGCCGTTGTCGGTGACGACGCCCTCGCGCCAGCTGGGCGCGCCGCCGAGTGCGACCAGCTGGCGCGCCACCAGCGAGCGGGCCATGGGGATCACCTCCACCGGCAGTGGAAACCTGCCCAATACCCGTACCAGCTTGGATGCGTCGGCGATGCAGACGAAGCGGCGCGCCGCCGCCGCCACGATCTTCTCGCGGGTGAGTGCCGCGCCACCGCCCTTGATCAGATGCAACTGATGGTCGGCCTCGTCCGCGCCGTCGACATAGATCGACAGCGGGCCGGCGCTGTTGGCGTCCAGCACTGGAATGCCGATGGCTTCCAGCCTGGCGCTGCTGGCTTCGGAGGAAGACACCGCGCCGGGAATGTCATCGCGATGCGCCGCCAGCGCGTCGATGAAGAAATTCACCGTGGAGCCGGTGCCCACGCCCAGCACTTCGCCGGGCACGAGATACTTCAGCGCAGCCGTGGCTGCCGCTTTTTTTGCCTGATTCTGATCCATGCGACTAGCTTGCCGGTTCGACCGGCGTCTTGCCAGCCGTGCGCGCTCCGAACAGGGCGCTGCCGATGCGCAGCAGTGTCGAACCTTCGGCAATCGCGACTTCGAGATCATCCGACATCCCCATCGATAGCGTGTCGACCTGTGCCGCTTCGGCGCTGAGCGCCGCGTACAGCTGCTGCATGACCCGGAACGGCGCCCGCGCATCGCCGCCAGCGACGAGTGGTGCAGGCAGCGCCATCAGCCCTCGCAGGCTGAGGCCGGGCAGCGCACGGAGGGCACGGCACAGCGCCATTGCAGCATCAGGGGCGCAGCCGGATTTGCTGGCTTCGCCGGAGACATTCACCTGCACGCAGACATTCAGCGGCGGCAGCGCCGCAGGGCGCTGGGCGGCAAGCCGCTCACCGATTTTCAGGCGATCGACCCCGTGCGCCCAGGCGAAATGCGCGGCGATGTCGGCGGTCTTGTTGGACTGGATCGGGCCGATGTGATGCCACTCCAGCGCCAGCGGCGCCAGGCGGATGATCTTCGGCAGTGCCTCCTGCACATAGTTTTCGCCGAAGGCCAGCTGGCCCAGGGCAGCAGCCTGTGCGATGTCGCTCACCGCGACGGTCTTGCTGACCGCCAGCAGGCGCACACTGTGGCGTGGTCGCCGTGCCGCCGAGCAGGCGGCGGCGATGCGGGCTTCGACGGCGGTGAATTGCTGGATCAGCGGCATGGTGGATGATCTTGGTTGTGGGTGACGGCTTGCTGCCGCTGTGGGACTTGGCTACTTTGCAGTCTTGCCGCTTGCGGCTTCAAAAATACTTCAGGGAGCCCGGAAGGGAACCAGCATCATGGCGATGGATATTTCCCAGCTACTGACTTTCAGCGTGCAGCAGAAGGCTTCCGACCTGCATCTTTCGGCAGGGATCGAGCCGATGATCCGCGTCGATGGCGATGTCAAACGGATCAACCTGCCGCCGCTCGATCACAAGACCGTGCATGACATGGTCTACGACATCATGAACGACAAGCAGCGCAAGGCCTGGGACGAGTTTCTGGAGACCGATTTCTCCTTCGAGATTCCGGGCCTTGCGCGTTTTCGCGTCAATGCCTTCAACCAGTCGCGCGGCGCCGGTGCAGTATTCCGCACCATTCCCAGCAAGATCCTGTCGCTGGATGATCTCAAATGCCCGTCGATCTTCAAGGACATCGCCAACACCCCGCGCGGCATTGTGCTGGTGACCGGGCCGACCGGTTCCGGCAAGTCGACCACGCTGGCGGCGATCATCGACTACATCAACGAAAACGAGGCGGGGCACATTCTCACCATCGAGGACCCGATCGAGTTCGTGCACCCCCCCAAGAAATGCCTGATCAACCAGCGCGAGGTGCATCGCGACACGCTGGGTTTCAGCGAGAGCCTGCGCAGCGCGCTGCGTGAAGACCCGGACGTGATCCTGGTCGGCGAAATGCGCGATCTGGAGACCATCCGCCTGGCGCTCTCTGCCGCCGAAACAGGGCATCTGGTGTTCGGCACCCTGCACACTTCCAGCGCCGCCAAGACGGTCGATCGCATCGTCGACGTGTTCCCGGCAGCCGAAAAGGAAATGGTGCGGGCGATGCTGTCGGAGTCCCTGCGCGCCGTCATCTCGCAGTCGCTGCTGAAGAAAAAAGGCGGTGGCCGGATCGCCGCACATGAGATCATGATCGGCACGCCGGCGATCCGTAACCTGATCCGCGAAAACAAGATTGCGCAGATGTATTCGTCAATCCAGACCGGCAACAAGGATGGCATGCAGACGCTCGACCAGTGCCTCAAGGACATGGTCAAGCGCGGTCTCGTCGATCTGAACGAAGCACGCGCCAAATCGGCTGATCCGCGCACTTTTTCAATGATGTAAGGAAACCGCTCATGGAACGCGATGCAGCCATCAAACTGATCCAGCAACTGCTCTCGTTGATGAAGGAGCGCGGCGGCTCGGATCTATTCATCACGGCGGGCTTTCCGCCCGCCATCAAGGCCGACGGTGCCATCACGCCGGTGATGGACAAGGCGCTGACGCCGGAGAATTCGGCGATGCTGATGCGGGCGCTGATGAGCGACCGGCAGGTGAAGGATTTCGAGAGCAGCAACGAGTGCAATTTCGCGATCGCACCGCCCGCCATTGGCCGCTTCCGTGTCAATGCCTTTGTGCAGCAGGGCCGGGTCGGCGGCGTGCTGCGTACTATCGAGACCAATATTCCCGAGATCGAAGCCCTGGGCCTGCCACCGATCCTGAAAGACGTGGTGATGACCAAGCGTGGCCTGGTCCTGATGGTGGGAGGCACCGGCTCGGGCAAGTCCACCTCGCTGGCCGCCATGATCGGCCATCGCAACCGCAGCTCCAAGGGTCACATCATCACCATCGAGGACCCGATCGAATACGTGCACCCGCACATCGGCTGCCTGATCACCCAGCGCGAGGTCGGTGTCGACACCCAGAGCTGGGAAAACGCCCTGAAAAACACCCTGCGGCAGGCGCCGGACGTGATCCTGATCGGCGAAATCCGCACTCGCGAAGCGATGGAATACGCCGTCAACTTCGCCGAAACCGGACATCTGGTGCTGGCTACCCTGCATGCCAATTCGGCCAACCAGGCGCTTGATCGCGTGATCAATTTCTTCCCCGAGGAGAAGCGCGAGCAGTTGCTGATGGACCTGTCCTTGAACCTGAAGTCGATCATCTCCCAGCGGCTGATCCGCAAGGAGGGCGGCGGCCGCTGCCCGGCCATCGAGATCCTGCTCAATTCACCGCTGATCTCCGACCTCATCTTCAAGGGCGATGTGCACGAAATCAAGGACGTGATGAGCCGCAGCAATGAGCAGGGCATGATCACTTTCGACCAGGCCCTGTTCAAGCTGTTCGAGGAGGGTCAGATCGGTTTCGACGAGGCCCTGCGCAATGCCGACAGCCAGAACGAACTGCGCCTGAAGGTGAAGCTGGAATCCAAGCGCGCGCGGCAGAACCTGCAGGATGATCCCGGAGTGAAGGGGATGTCGATGCAGGTGGAAGACAAGGCCAACGTGCTGCGTCGCTAACGAGAACATTGATGCTCAAGATCCTGCCTTACCTCAAGCTCGCAGTCGAAAAGAACGCCTCCGACATTTTCTTCACCACCAATGCGCCGGCGATGCTGAAGATCGAGGGCGAGATGCTGGCGGTGGGCAAGACCCAGATGACCCAGTCGATGATCCGCGAACTGGTCGAAACTATTCTGACGCCGGAGCAGTTGCAGGTTCTCGAAACCCATCTCGAGATTGACCTGGCGACCGACGCCGGTGGCCTGGGGCGTTTCCGGGTCAATGTCTTCACCCAGCGCAACAGCATCGCGATGGTGCTGCGCTACGTGAAGGCCGAGATTCCCACCATCGACAAGCTCGGTGTGCCTGATGTGCTGAAAGACCTCATCATGCACAAGCGCGGCATGATCCTCATGGTGGGGGCGACCGGCTCCGGCAAGTCCACCACGCTGGCGGCGATGATCAACCACCGCAACGACAATGCTACCGGGCACATTCTCACCATCGAGGACCCAATTGAATACCTGCACCCGAACAAGCGCAGCATCGTCAACCAGCGCGAGGTGGGCACCGACACCGAAAGCTATGCGCGGGCGCTGAAGTCTTCGCTGCGTGAAGCGCCCGACGTGATCCTGATCGGTGAGGTGCGCGTGCGCGAGACCATGGATGCGGTGATCCAGCTCGCCAATACCGGGCATCTGGGTATTTCCACCCTGCATGCCAATAACGCCTATCAGGCCCTGCAGCGCGTGGTGAATCTCTATCCGGACGAGCTGCGCGACCAGCTCTACATGGATCTGTCGATGACGCTGCGGGCCATCGTTTCGCAGCGCCTGGTACGCCGCAAGGATGGCCGCCGCTGTGCTGCGGTAGAGGTGATGGTGAACACGCCGTACATCGCCGATCTCATCCTCAACCACCGCATCGAGGAAGTGAAGGAGGCGATGGCCAGCAGCAGCGACCGCGGCATGCTGACCTTCGACACCTCGCTGTACAAGCTCTACACCGATGGCCAGATCGACCTCGACGAGGCGCTCAACAACGCCGATTCGCGTACCAATCTCGAGGCCAAGATCAATTTCGGGATCTGACGCCCTGCCGTAACCGGCGGCGCTGCATCAGCAGGTACGCCGCCGGAATCACGAACATCGACAGCAGCGGCGCGCTGACCATGCCGCCGATCATCGGTGCGGCGATGCGCTGCATCACCTCGCTGCCTGCCCCAGAGCCCCAGAACAGCGGCAGCAGGCCGGCGACGATGACGGCCACCGTCATCGCCTTCGGTCGCACCCGCAGCACAGCCCCCTCGACGATGGCGTCTTCAAGATCGGCCACGCTGTTGAGCGTGCCCCGCGCCTGCCGCTGGGCCACCGCCTGTTGCAGATAAATCAGCATGATCACGCCAAACTCTGCGGCGACGCCGGCCAGTGCGATGAAGCCGACACCGCTGGCAATCGACAGGTTGTGACCCAGGCCAAAGATCAGCCAGAGGCCACCCACCAGTGCGAACGGCAGGGTCGCCATGATCAGCAGGGCCTCGCCGAAGTTGCGGAAAGTGAGATACAGCAGCAGCAGAATGATCGCGAGCGTGAACGGCACCACCAGTTGCAGGCGTTTGCTGGCACGTTCGAGATACTCGAACTGGCCCGACCAGGCGATGGAGTAGCCGGCCGGCAGCGGCACCTGCTCGGCTACGGCTCTCCTGGCCTCGGCGACAAAGCCGCCGAGATCGCGGCCGCGGATGTCGATATAGACCCAGCCGTTCGGCCGCGCGTTTTCGCTCTTGATCATCGGCGGGCCGTCGGTGATCTTGATCTCTGTGATCTGGCCCAGCGTCACCGTCGCGCCGCGCATCGTCACTATGGGTAGCTCGCGCAGGTCGGTCAGCGAATCGCGCAGCTCGCGCGGGTAGCGCAGGTTGATCGGGAAGCGTTGCAGCCCCTCCACCGTCTCGCCGATATTCTCGCCACCGATGGCGAGTGCGACGATGCGCTGCACATCGGCGATGGACAGGCCCAGCCGCGCGGCGGCAATGCGATCCGGCTCGATGTCGATGTAGCGGCCGCCGGAGACGCGCTCGGAGAATGCCGATGATGTGCCGGGCACGGTCTTCATCACCCGTTCCACTTCGCTGCCGATGCGCTCGATCTCGCGCAGATCCGGCCCGGCGATCTTGATGCCAACCGGCGACTTGATGCCGGTGGCCAGCATGTCGATGCGGTTGCGGATGGGATTGACCCAGACATTGCCCATGCCCGGGATCTTCAAGGCCGCGTCCATCTCCTCGATCAGCTTGACGGTGGTCATGCCGGACCGCCACTCGCTGTGCGGTTTGAGCTGCACGGTGGTCTCCACCATCTCCAGCGGCGCGGGGTCGGTCGCGGTTTCGGCGCGGCCCACCTTGCCGAACACCCGCTTCACCTCTGGGAAGGTTTTCAGGATGCGATCAGTCTGTTGCAGGATTTCAGCACCTTTACCCACCGCGAGGCCGGGCAGTGCGGTGGGCATGTAGAGCAGATCGCCCTCGTCGAGCGGCGGCATGAACTCGCTGCCGAGCTGGGTGGCTGGCCAGATCGACAGCAGCATGGCGATCAGCGCAATCACCAGCGTCGCCCGTGGATGCCGCAGCACGGCATGGATACCGGGCTGGTAGATGGCGATGAGGACGCGGTTGAGCGGGTTCTTCTGCTCGTCCTGAATCTTGCCCTTGATGAACCACACCATCAGCACCGGAATGAGCGTCACCGACAGCGCGGCAGCGGCGGCCATCGCATAGGTCTTGGTGTAGGCCAGCGGTGCAAACAGCCGGCCCTCCTGCGCCTGCAGGGTGAACACCGGCACGAAGCTGAGCGTGATGATCAGCAGCGAGAAGAACAGCGCCGGGCCGACTTCGGCAGCGGCATCGGCCATCACCTTCAGGCGCTCCTGGCCTTGCGGGTCGCGGCCCTCGTGGTCGTGACGCCAGTGTTCGAGTTTCTTGTGCGCGTTCTCGATCATCACCACCGCGGCATCCACCATCGCGCCAATGGCGATGGCAATCCCGCCCAGCGACATGATGTTGGCGTTGATGCCCTGGGTCTTCATCACCGTGAAGGCGATCAGGATGCCGAGCGGCAGGGTGAGGATGGCGACCAGCGCCGAGCGCAGGTGGAACAGGAACAGAACGCACACTAAGGCGACGACGATGAACTCCTCGACCAGCTTGGTCGTGAGGTTGTCCACCGCACGGTTGATGAGCATGGAGCGATCGTAGGTTTCGACGATCTCCACCCCTTTCGGCAGACTGGCCTTCAGTGTTTCGAGCTTGGCCTTTACCGCCTTGATGGTGGTGGCGGCATTGGCACCGGAGCGCAGCACGATGACGCCGCCCACCACCTCGCCTTCGCCATCGAGTTCGGCCACACCGCGTCGCGTCTCGGGGCCGAGCTGGACGGTGGCGACATCGCGCAGCAGGATCGGCGTGCCGTTGTCACCCAAGCCGACCGGGATGGCGCGAAAGTCATCCAGCGTTTTCAGATAACCCCGCGCGCGCACCATATATTCGGCTTCGGCAAGTTCCAGCACCGAGCCGCCGGTTTCGGCATTGGCGTCCTGCACTGCCTTCATCACTGTCTCCACCGGCAGCTTGAAGGCACGCAGGCGGTCGGGTTCGAGCACGATCTGGTACTGCTTGTTGAAGCCCCCGAGTGTTGCCACCTCCGCCACGTTGGGCACCGTCTTCAGCTCGTATTTCAGGAACCAGTCCTGCACGGCGCGCAGCTGCGAGATGTCGTTCTTGCCGCTGCGATCGACCAGCGCGTACTCGTAGATCCAGCCCACGCCGGTGGCATCGGGCCCGAGTGCGGCGCGGGCATTGGCGGGCAGGCGGCCCTGCACCTGCGAGAGATATTCCAGCACCCGCGAGCGGGCCCAGTAGAGGTCGGTGCCGTCCTCGAACAGGATGTAGACGAAGCTCTCGCCGAACAGCGAGTAGCCGCGCACGGTCTTGGCGTAGGGCACCGACAGCATGGTGGTGGTGAGCGGATAGGTGACCTGG
>JBKJJE010000001.1:0-2545 GCA_046598075.1 Stagnimonas sp. | reverse complement strand
GAGGCCAGCAGCCGCAGCGTCTGCGCCTGCAAGCTCCGCACATCGGCATCCAGCACCGCGCGCTTGATCTCCAGCACATTGGCCGGGTGCATCGAAAACTCCCGCAGGCCTAAGCCCAGCAGCAGCCGCGTGTAGCGCACGTCGCCGGCCATCTCGCCACACATCGTCACCGGGATGCCGGCCTGCACGCCCGAAGCGATGGTGTGCTGGATCAGTTGCAGCACGGCCGGATGCAGCGGGTCGTAGAGGTAGTTCACCTCGTCGTCGACGCGGTCGATGGCCAGCGTGTACTGGATGAGATCGTTGGTGCCGATGGAGAAGAACTCGCAGACCCGCGCCAGCATCGGCGAGGCGAGTGCGGCCGCCGGCACTTCGATCATCGCGCCCACCGGCACCTGGTCGGCCATCTTGTGGCCCTCGCGGGTCAGCTGCTCGCGTGCCAGCGCGATCAGCCCCAGCGCCTGGCGGTATTCGGCCACACTCGAAATCATCGGCAGCATGATCTTCATCTGCCCGAAGCGGCTGGCGCGCAGCAGTGCCCGCACCTGGGTGCGGAACAGTTCCGGTTCTTTCAGGCACAGCCGGATGGCGCGCAGGCCGAGTGCCGGATTGTTGGGGGTCGGCCCCATGCGGGCGCCGCTGTCCACCTGCTTGTCGGCACCGAGATCGAGGGTGCGGATGGTGAGCGGGCCCTTCACCGCGCTCACCACCTTGGCATAGGCGTTGAACTGCTCCTCCTCGCCGGGCAGGTCCTTGCGGTTCATGTAGAGAAACTCGGTGCGGTAGAGGCCGACGCCCTCCGCGCCCAGTTCGGCGGCATGCACCGCATCCTCGGGTGCCTCGATGTTGGCGAGCAGGCGGATCTTGACGCCGTCCCTGGAGATTGCCGGCTTGTCGCGCAGCAGCTGCAGCGTCGCCCGGTCCTGCGCCAGCTTGGCCTGCTTGGTCTTGAAGAACGCCAGCGCCTGCGCATCGGGTGCGGCCAGGGCATGGCCCTGTTCGCCGTCGACGATCACGGTCTCGCCCTCGCGCAGCCACTTGCGCGCATCGCGCAGGCCGACGATGGCGGGGATGCCGAGACTGCGCGCCAGGATTGCGGTATGGCTGAGCGGCCCGCCGAACTCGGTGATGAAGGCGACCACTTTCTGCTGGCTCAGCAGGATGATGTCGGCCGGGGTGATGTCGTCGCTGACGATCACGGTCGGTTCGGCGATGTCGAACTTCGGTGCGCCTTCGAGGGCCGCCGCCGGTGTAGCGAGCTTCATCAGCACCCGCTGGATGCGATCGACCACATGGCCGACGTCGTCCTTGCGGGTGCGCAGGTAGGGGTCGTCCATCTGGTCGAAGACGGCGACCATGGCATCGCGGGTTTTCTTCAGCGCCGCCTCGGCATTGAGCCGGGCGCTGCGGATGGTGCTGATGGTGGTATCGACGATGGAGCGGTCGTCCATCATCAGCAGGTGGGTGTCGATGAAGGCGGCGATGTCGCCCGGCGTGCCAGGCGGGATCTGCGCGCGCACGGCGCGCAGCTCATCGCGCGCGCGCCGCTGCGCGCCGTAGAAGCGGGTGATCTCGTGCTCGACGTCGCCCGCCTGCAGCCGGCGCTCGGGAATTTCCAGATCGCTGCCGTGCAGCCGTTGCACACGGCCAATGGCGACGCCGCGCGAGACGCCGATGCCGTTTAGCCAGAGACTCATGCTTCCTCGCCGAACTTGTCCGCCACCAGTGCGGCCAGCTCTTCGATTGCCTGCTCGGCGTCTGCGCCTTCGGCGATCAAGGTCACCTGGCTGCCGAGACCGGCGGCGAGCATGATGATGTTGAGGATGGATTTGGCCGAAACCTCGCGGCCATCTTTCTTCAAGCGCACATCGGCGGTGAACTTGTTGGCAAGCGTCACCAGCTTGGCGGAGGCGCGCGCGTGCAGACCCAGCTTGTTGATGATGTCGACCGTGCGTTCCACGGTCGGGCCGGCGGCCGGTGAAACCGCCGCCGCCGGCGGCGTGGCGATGGCGCGGCCCAGCTGCGGGCAGCGGACAATGCCCTGCTGGCCGCTCTCGACCGCAGCCTGGGCGAGCTGATCCAGCGACAGGCTGGCGCTGTGGAATACCCGCATCAGCATCGGCAGGTTCAAGCCGGCCACTGCCGCCGCGTTTTCGCGGGCGAGTGCGAGCTTGTGCGCGACGTTGCTGGGCGTCGAGCCATAGGCATCGGTGAGCAGCAGTACGCCGTCGCCGCTATCGAGGTTTTCCAGCATCCGGGTACCCTGCAGCAGGGGGCCCTCATGGGACTGCACCAGCCGCACCTCCAGCACATCGGCCTTCAGTGGCAGCACGCCGAGCATCTCGCGGAGGGTGTCGAGCAGAAAGCGTCCCAGCTTGCCGTGGGTCACCAGCAGGATGCCGCAGCTCATGTGCTGTCACTCCCCAATTCCCGATGCTTGATCACCACCTGCGCGAACCTGGTCCTGAAATGCGGCGCGAGCTGCTCGACCACATAGACGCTGCGATGCTGGCCGCCTGTGCAGCCGATGCCGATGGTGACGTAG
>JBKJJE010000170.1:0-9001 GCA_046598075.1 Stagnimonas sp. | reverse complement strand
GTGCCCAATGTGCCGGACAGCAAGGTGCAGAGCTGCTCCACCAGCGTGCAGGCGCAGGCATTGGCGCAGCTGGTGCCGGGCCTGCCGCTGCTAGATGGCTCGATGGTTTCCTGCGAGTGGGATACTGATGCCGATGCGCCAGCGCCCGGTATTTTCGGCCCCAGCCATCTGCCGGTGATCGAGCGCAGCGATTGGGTCGGCAACAACAACGACAGCTACTGGCTGACCAACCCGGCCGAGCCGCTCACCGGCTTCGCCCGCATCATCGGTGACGAAAACGCGGTACGCACCCTGCGCACCCGGCTTTCCATATTGAAGATGCAGAAGCGCTTCGACGGCAGCGATGGTCGCCCCGGCAATAAGTGGAATACGGAGATGCTGAAAGAGAGCGTGCTCGACAGCCACATCTATTCCGGCGAGTTGGCCCGCGACGATGTGGTGAGCAATCTCTGCATTGCCGGCAATGTGCTCACCACCGCCGGCCCGGTGGATGTCGCCGAGGCTTGCGACGTGCTCGCCAACTGGGACCTCTCCAACAACCTCGACTCTGTCGGCGGTCACATCTGGCGCGAGTTCTGGCTGGGCGCGCGTGCTGCCAATGGCTTCTACCTCACGCCGTATTCCAACAGCGACCCAGTCAACACGCCCAACACCATCAACGTCGCCTCGCCGGAAGTGCAGGCCGCACTCGGTGATGCCGTGAGCAAGATTTCAGGCTTGGGCATCGCGATGGACGCAAAGATGGGCGATCTCCAGCACAGCGGCGTCAACGGCAAGGACATCCCCATCTTCGGCGGCCTGGGCGACCCGGAAGGGGCCTTCACCATCGCCAGCTCCGGCCTCGCAGCCGATGGCTACAACGTCACCTTCGGCAACAGCTACATGCAGGTGGTGACCTGGGATGCCAAGGGCCCGGTGGCGGATGGCTTCATCACCTACAGCCAGTCTACCGACCCCGCCAACCCGCACTTCAACGATTTCACCAGGGCGTATTCACAGAAGCAGTGGTCGCGGTTTCCCTTCAACGACGCCGACGTGCAGGCGCAGAAAGTGACCCAGCGCCGTCTGAGCGAGTGAGTACTGGCAGCGGCGCGACAGAACGCAATGACCTGACCCGCTGAAGCCACTGCCGACGCGACTCAAGCCATTGCCGCCTCGATGCCCACCTGCACCAGGCCGTCCGCGTCCACCCAGGCGCGGTACATCACGTAGGAATTGAACGGCATCGTGATCTGCCCGGTGTGATCGATGGCGATGCAGCCGCCGCGGCCGCCGTAGTGCCGTACTTCGTCGAGCGCGTGCTGGGTGGCCTTGGTCAGATCCCAGCCGCTGTAGGCCATCCGGGCGTGCACCTCGTGGCCGAAGCAGGCCTTGATGAAGCTCTCGCCGGTGCCGGTGCAGCTCAGGGCGACGCTGCGGTCGTCGGCAAATGTGCCGGCACCGATAAGCGGCGTATCTCCGATGCGCCCTGGGTGCTTGTTGGTGAGGCCACCGGTGCTGGTGGCAGCGGCGAGTCCGCCAAAGGCATCGCGGGCGACGGCTCCGACGGTGCCGAAGGCGGCGTCGGCGCGGATGGTTTTCTGCGCTCGCGAATCATCGCTGTCGTGGTCGAGGGTGATGATGCCCTTGCGCCGTGCTGCCTCGAGCTGCACCAGCCGCTCATGGGTGACGAAGTAGGCAGGCTCGACTTCCGGCAGACCCAGCTCGCGCCCCAGCTGTTCGGCACCGGGGCCGCTAAAGAATACGTGCGGTGAGCGTTCCATCACCGCCCTGGCGAGGCGGATCGGGCTCTGGCTGCGCATCACTCCCGCCACCGCACCGCAGGCGCGGTCGCTGCCGCGCTGGATGGCAGCATCGAGTTCCGGCAGGCCGTCGCGGTTGAGCACGCCGCCGATGCCGGCGTTGAACAGCGGGCACTGCTCCAGCAGCAACACGGCGTGTTCGACTGCATCGAGCGCGCTGCCGCCCTGCATCAGCAAGTCCTGGGTGGAGGCGGCAATGCGGCTGAGCGCGGCGCGGTGTTCCGGCTGCGGGCCGGCACCAGGGGCGAGATCGCCGGCCCCACCATGGATGGCGAGGCGCAAGCGCGAGAAGTCAGCGGTTTTTTCAGGGGTTGAATGGTTCATTTTCGGTTCAGGGCACCAGCCAAGGCTTGCCGATGTCAAAGACTGCATTCAGTCTATCTTCACTTTTCGCGCTTCCTTTCAGATGGAGTTCACCATGCGTCATTTCGTGCTTGCGCTTGCAGCATGTGCCGTCTCGGCCTGCACCACCACTGCCACGGTCGTGTCTTCCTCCAGTACTGGGCCGACGGTGGCACAGGCGCAGGCCGAACCCTACAACGGGCCGAAGCAGCGCATCGCCATCGAGCCGTTCGAATATCGCGCGGCGGACAAAGGTGCGGGGGTGGGTGCCGGCATGGCGGACATGCTCACCGACTCGCTGTTCAATACCAATAAATTCATCGTCGTCGAGCGCGACCGTCTGGGCGCGATCACTGCCG
This sequence comes from Stagnimonas sp., assembly GCA_046598075.1. Classification (GTDB taxonomy): domain Bacteria; phylum Pseudomonadota; class Gammaproteobacteria; order Nevskiales; family Nevskiaceae; genus Stagnimonas. The sequence goes on along the minus strand of JBKJJE010000170.1, from coordinate 6,498 downwards.
AGCAGGATCTGGGCGATACCGGCCGCTTCAGAAAGGAAACCGTGGCACCGAAAGGCGAGCTGGAAGGCGCCCAGCTGCTGATCCGCGGTTCGGTGACCCAGTTCGAGCCGAAGTGTGCGGGCGGATCGATCCTGATCGCTTCGACCAGCGAGGCCTGCATCGCCATCAACCTGCGCATCGTAGATGTCAGAACCGGCCGGGTGGTGAATGCCACCACGGTCGAAGCCACCAGCGCCAACAATGGTGTCGGCCTGCTGTTCACCCGCAGCACGCTGCCGATAGGCCTGGGCGCCTACAGCAACACGCCGATGGAAAAAGCCATCCGCCAGGCGATCGAAAAAGCGGTGAATCACATCGCCGCCACCAAGGTTTGATGCGAGCCTGAAAGCGGAGGCGCAGATGCGCCCGATGCAGCTGACGGTGCTTGCGCTTGCGCTGCTGGGAGCTGCCTGCAGCAGCTCCTCGCAGGTGGTGCGCGGCGGTGGCGACAGCATCGCTGCCGTGCAGGCGCTGCCGGAGAACGCGCGCCCGCGGATCGCGGTACTGCCGGTGCTGGACAAGACCGCGCTGTACGGCAACAAGTCGCTGGATCTCAACCTGCTGCTGGTGAATCTCCACCGGCCGAGGGAGCAGGAGGTCAGCAAGGAGCAGTTCACCGCAGGCGTGCGCGACATGCTGGTGACCGAGCTTTTCAACAGCAAGGGCTTCATCGTGCTGGATCGGGGTGCGCTACCCGCCATCGTTGCCGAGCAGGCGTTTGCGGAGAGTCCGCGTTTCGACCCGAAAACCACCGAGCCGGGCGGTGCGCTGGAAGGCGCGGAATACCTGGTGGCAGCCGCGATCACGGCCTTTGATACCGGCAGCGAGGGCGGCGCGCTGCCCATCCCGCTGCCGGTTGCCAAGGGCGGTATCGCTGCACTCGGCGTGCTCAATCTGGGCTACAAGAAAGGCTATGTGGCGATGGACTTGCGGGTGCTCGATGCCAGAACCGGCCGGGTGCTGCGCACCACCGCCGTGGAAGGCAACAACACCAAGTACGGGCTTGATCTCGCGGTGGTTGCCGCGGCGCGCGGTTTCGGCGTCACGCAGTTGCCGGAGCCGATCAAGATTTTCAAGAACACCCCGATCGAAGCCGCCCTACAGAAGATGAGCGTGGCTGCCATCGAGGAAATCGCGAAAGGTTTTGTGCCTGAGCCGCCCTTGAAAGCAGGTGCTGCGGCAAAGTAGCGCGCCCACAAAAAAGCCTCGCCGAAGCGAGGCTTTTCCACGCCGCAGCCCTCAGTACTTGATCGAGCAGCCATAAGGCTTGGTGACTGCCGTCGTCACGGCCTTGCCCGCAATCAATTCATCGAGCGCGTTCTTTACGTATGGGGTGGCGCTGGCGATATCTGCGGGGTCGGCACTCGGTTCGCTGTCGATGCCGCCGGCATAGGCGAGCTTGCCCTTGCTGTCGACGATGAACATGTGCGGCGTGGTCTTGGCCTGGTACAGGCGGCCTACCTCGCCCTTGCCATCGAGCAGCACATGGGTCGGTGCCGCGCCCCTGTCCTTGACGATGGCGGCTGCACCTGCGGCATCCACTGCCCCCTGCTTGCCGGGCGCCGAGGAAATCATCGACAGCCACACCACATCCTTGCCGGTATAGGCCTTCTGCAGCGACTGCATGTTGCCGTCAGCGTAGTGCTTTTTCACGAACGGGCAGTCGGCATTGGTCCATTCCAGCACCACCGTCTTGCCCTTGTAGTCGGCGAGCGAATGGATTTTTCCATCTTCCCCGGCGAGGCTGAAATTGGGGGCAGCCTCGCCTACCTTGACCGAGGCGACGGCAACTTCGGCGGCGAGAATCAGCAGACTGGCGGCAGTGCTGGCAGCGATGCGTTTCAACAGACTCATGGAGACTCCTTGAGGGATGGCGATCAGGGTTTCAGCGCATCGACGACGATGCTGGCTGTTAGGACTTGCGGCAGCACACGAGGTTCCCCACCCCTGGGGTAGACCAGGTACAGCGGCACGCCATTGCGGCCAAAAGAAGCCAGTGCCTTGGTGATTTCAGGATCGCTTCGGGTCCAGTCGGCAACCAGCGACACCACGCCCTGCTCCGCGAAGGCGGTCTTGACTGCATCGCTCCCCAGCGCGCCACGCTCGTTGACTTTGCAGGTGATGCACCAGTCGGCGGTGAAGTCCACGAAAATGGTCTTGCCCTCGGCGCGCAATGCGGCGACCCGCGCTGCGCTCCAGGCTTCATGGCCTGTCGCCAGTACTGCACTGCCGCCCGCAGCGGCACCGGCCTTGAGCAGGGGCGAGGCCAGCGCCGCCAGTGCAGCCAGCAGGGCCAGCGCCGCCAAGCTGGTCGTCAGCCAGCTGCGCGGCGAGCGGCCCAGCAGCCAGAGTGCAAAGGCCACGGCAACGCAGCCGGCCAGCACCAGCCCCAGCGCATCGGCACCGGCCTGGCGGGTCAGCACCCATAGCAGCCAGGCGGCGGTGAGATACAGCGGAAACGCCATCACCTGCTTGAAAGTGAGCATCCAGGCGCCCGGGCGCGGCAGCAGTCTGGCGAGTGCGGGCACGAAGCCGAGTACGAGGAACGGCAGCGCCAGGCCCAGCCCCAGTGCGGCGAAGATGGTGAGGGCAATCAGAACCGGCTGCGTCACCGCAAAGCCCAGCGCGCTGCCCATGAACGGTGCGGTGCAGGGGCTGGCGACGACCACCGCGAGTACGCCGGTGAAGAAGGAGCCGCTCAGCCCCTGGCGCTGCGCCAGCGTCGAGCCGGTGTTCATCAGCGAGCCTCCGAACTCCGCGACGCCGGACATCGACAGGCCGAGTGCCAGCATCAGGTACGCCAGCACGGCAATGAATACGGGCGACTGCAACTGGAACCCCCAGCCCAGCGCCTCGCCGCCGGCGCGCAGCGCCAGCAGCACGGCTGCGGCGGCAACGCAGGAGAGCACTGCGCCAGCGGTGTAGGCCAGCGCCTGCGCACGCTGGCTGCGTACGCTGGCGTCCTGCGCCTTGAGCAGCGCCAGCGCCTTCAGCGACAGCACCGGGAACACGCAGGGCATGAGGTTGAGAATCAGCCCGCCCATCAAGGCCAAAACCATCGCCAGTAGCAGACCCGGGTTGCTAGCTTGCGCGGCGGCGGTGGTTTCCGGCCCATCGGCAGTGGCGCTCTGCACTTCCAGCGGTACTGGCATGACGGCACCGGCAGCGGCCTTCAGCGCGTAGGCCTGCCGCCTGCCATCGGCCAGCGTCAGCACCCACAGGCCTTCAACGCTTTTCGGCACGATGAGGTGATAAGCCGAGAGTGCCTGCGTCAGCCGCCATTCCCCGCCGCTTTCACTCAGGCGCTGCGGCGCGGCATGGTTGACGAGATCACCGGCGAGCGGAAAAAACTCGATCTTCTTGGCCTTCGGCAGTGCAGCGCCGTCGAGCGCCAGCGAGAACGCGCCCCCGGCAATCGCAAACCGTGCCCGGGCCGCAGCCGGCAGGGCTTGCGGCAGCAGGGCGCGGTCACGCTCGAAGCGGGCGAGATGGCGTTCATCCAGTTGCACCGCATCGGCCACTGGCAGCGTCAGTGTCAGCTCCGCCGTGCCGGGGATGCAGACGTCCTTGCAGACCAGCCATTTGGCCCTGGCCTGGAGCGTGACCGGCGTATCCTGCGGCCAGCCGGTGGGTACCGAGATGTTGACCAGGTGCAGGGTCTCGTCGTCGTAGCCGTAGTTGGTGAGTTCGCCGAGCGGCGCAGGGTGCGGTGCCGGCCATTGGATCGGGCCCGCGCTGACCCCTGCGGGCAGAGTCCATTCAAGCTTGGTGGCGAGGCCGGAATCGCCGGGATTGATCCAGTAGGTATGCCAGCCTGGTTGCGGCGTCAGCATCAGTGCGACCGTGGTGTCGCCGCCGCGCAGCAGCGCCGTGGTCTCAGCCACCAGTTCCGCGCTGGCGTGTTGTTCGGGCGCTTCTGCGGCAGATGCCGCGTGGCCAAAGCCCAAGGCACAGACGAGAAATGCAAAAAAGCGAATCATGGATGGCGGGATCGGGCTAGAGTGGGTTTGAGACAGAATGGCTGCAACGCGGTTCCCGAAGATTCTCCACAGGCTTGCAACATTGCGCTTCCGAAACATAGCGACCGGCATCTTAGCCTTGGCACTCAGCAGTGCGGCGCTGGCCAGCGGCTCGCTGCGCTGCGGCGCCCGCATCGTCGACGAAGAAGATCTGGCGGCCGAACTGCTGGCCATCTGCGGCGAGCCCAGCTATCGCGACCAGTTGCTGGTGCAGACTCCCAACGGCGCGCACATCGCCGATACCGAAATCTGGACCTACGACTTCGGCCCGCAAAAGCTGCTGCAGCTGGTGACCTTGCGCAATGGCCAGATCAGCAACATCGAGAGCGACGGCTACGGCTTCAGCCCCAACAGCACGCCGCGCTGCGAGCCGCGCACCGTGGTCGAGGGTTTGTCAAAGTACCGGCTGGTCGCGCAATGTGGCGAGCCGCTCACCAAGCGCAGCGAACAGGCGCTCAGGTCCTTGCACTCGCAGCCCGAGATTTACCGGGGCAACGGTGATCCCTATGCTTATCGCAATCAGTACTTCACTCCCGTATATCGCGAGGAGTGGGTTTACAACTTTGGCAGCCGCAGCCCCATGCGGCGAGTAATTCTGGAAGACGGGAGAGTGACTTATGTGGAAACCATTGACCGCGGGTTTGACCGCTAGCTTGCTGTTGAGCGGCTGCGGTGCAGGGTCGCCGGTACTGCGTTCGACCGTGACCGGCGATCTGGCTCCATGTCCCTCGGCACCGCATTGCGTCAATTCCCAGGCCAGCGATGCGGGGCACGCCATTGCCGCGCTGCGCTACACCGGCAGTGCCGTCGCGGCGCGCGAGAAACTGGCGCGGGTACTGAAGCGCATGCAGAGCCTGGGCTATGCAGTGGTCACCAACGAAGGCGACTACCTGCATGCCACCCATACCAGCGGCATCATGAAATATGTCGACGACATCGAGTTCGTGTTCTCGCAGAAAGAGCCGGGTGTGATCCATGTGCGTTCGTCGAGCCGGATCGGCTACGCCGACCTCGGCGCCAACCGCAAGCACGTCGAAGAAGTGCGTACGGCTTACACCGTCGCCAAATCCTGAGCGGTGGCCGACATGAATACCCGCAGCTACGACCTGGTGTTGTTTGGTGCCACCGGCTTTACCGGTGGACTGACCGCGGAGTATCTCGCCCGCAACGCGCCGCCGAAAATGCTGACCGCCGGGCGCTGGGCCATCGCCGGACGCTCGCTGCAGAAGCTCGAAACGGTGCGCAGGCATCTCGCCAGCCTCAATCCTGCCTGTGCGGCGATGCCGCTGCTGGTGCTGGAGGCCGACGACGCGGCGGCGCTGGCCGGGATCGCCCGCAGCAGCAAGGTCATCATCAGCACCGTCGGGCCGTACCTGAAATATGGCGAGCCGCTGGTGAAAGCCTGCGCGGAAGCGGGTACGCATTATTGCGATCTCACCGGCGAGCCGGAGTTCGTCGACAGCATGTGGCTGAAGTACCACGAGACGGCCAAGCGCAGCGGTGCCAAGCTGGTGCATTGCTGCGGCTTCGATTCCATTCCGCACGATCTCGGCGCCTATTTCACCGTGCTGCAACTGCCGGCTGACAACGCCATCCGCATGCAGGGATTCGTGCGCGCCGGCGGGCAGTTTTCAGGCGGTACCCTGCATTCCGCGGTCAACCAGTTCTCGCGTCTGGCGGAGTACGCCAAGGTGAAGAGTGCGCGCAAACGGCGTGACGAATGGCCACTCGATCGCAAGATCGGCGGCGTCAACGCCGGCGTGCGCTTCATCAAGCAGCTGGGCAGCTGGACGGCACCGATGCCCACCATTGACCCGCAAGTGGTGCTGCGTTCGGCCGCCGCGCTGGAGCGTTATGGCCCGGCGTTCCGCTATGGCCATTTCATCCAAATGGACACCCTGGGTGGGGTGCTCAAACTCGGCGCCGGTGCTGCTGCAGCGCTGCTCGGCAGTCAGGTGGAATTTCTGCGCAACAAGCTGCTGGCGATGAAGCAACCCGGTGATGGCCCCAGTGCCGCGCGCCGCGCGAAAAGCTGGTTCAAGGTCACCTTCATTGCCGAGACGGCTGGCCAGCGCGTGGTCACCTGCGTGTCGGGCGGCGATCCCGGCTATGGCGAGACTTCAAAAATGCTGGCCGAGAGCGGTCTCTGTCTCGCTTTCGACAAGCTGCCGGCCAAGGCCGGGCAACTCACTACCGTGGTAGCGATGGGCGATGCACTGCTCAAGCGACTGCAGGCGGCCGGCATCCGGTTCGAGGTGCTGGAAGCCGCATGAACCCTGCGCAGCTGGCTGTGCTGACAGGTGCCGGGTACGGTTTTCTGGGCGTCGCTTTCGGTGCTTTTGGTGCCCATGCCCTGAAGCACAGGCTCACGCCCGAACTGCTGGCAGTGTGGAAAACCGCAGTCGAATATCAGCTCTATCACGCACTGGCGCTGGTGCTG
>JBKJJE010000081.1:0-16549 GCA_046598075.1 Stagnimonas sp. | reverse complement strand
GTCATCGTCGGCAGCCTGTTCGAACGCCGGGCGCCAGGGCTGTACCACAACACCGCCGTGGTGCTCGAAGCCGACGGCTCGCTGGCGGGCACCTATCGCAAGATGCACATTCCGGATGATCCCGGCTATTACGAAAAGTTTTACTTCACCCCGGGAGATGCGGCGCACCGCACCGCCAGTGGCGAACAGCTCGGGGGCTTCCAGCCGATCCAGACCAGCGTCGGCAAGCTCGGCGTGCTGGTTTGCTGGGATCAGTGGTATCCCGAAGCCGCGCGGCTGATGGCGCTGGCCGGGGCGGATATGCTGCTGTATCCCACCGCCATCGGCTGGAACCCTGAGGACAACGGTGACGAGCAGGCCCGCCAGCGCGATGCCTGGGTCACCATCCAGCGCAGCCATGCCGTGGCCAACGGTCTGCCCGTGCTGGTGGCCAACCGGGTCGGCTTCGAACCCGATCCGCAGGGCCAACTGGCCGGCGCGCAGTTCTGGGGACACAGCTTCGCTGTCGGCCCGCAGGGCGAGTTGCTGGCGAAGGCTGGCGAGAGGGCGGACGTGCTGCTGGTCGAGATCGATCTCGGCCGCAGCGAGCAGGTCCGCCGCTGGTGGCCGTTCCTGCGAGACCGCCGTGTCGACGCTTACGGCGATCTCACCCGCCGCTTTCGCGACTGAGCCCGGGCTGGACCGCTAGTTTTTCAGTTCGCGCAGAAACCTGAGCACGGTTTCGGCAAACCGTGTCGGTTGCTCCACCTGCATGAAGTGCCCGGCGTTCTCGAAACAGACCGACTGCAAGCCGGCAGCAAACAGATGTGCCTGCCCGGCAAACATTTCAGCCCCGACGCAGCCATCGCGTGCGCCATGGATCAGGCAGGCGGGCACCGGCGTCGGCGCGGTCCACAGCGGCCAGGCCTCACCGCTGAACAGCAGTCGTGGAATCGCCCGGTAATAGCCCAGCGCCGCGGACAGCCGCGCGCGATCTGAAAAGCCGGCCACTACCGGTGCCAGGGCTGCCGACAGATCGGCGCCCGGTGACCAGGCCTGAGCCAACGCCCGCAGCGCCGCAAAGTCGTCTACCGCCAGATGCCTCTCGGCATCCGGCCACTGGAAGCGCAGCATGTAGCGCGAGCGCAGCAGCTGAGCGGGCGTTGGTCGTAACAGAAATCGCCGCAGATGCGGGATCGCGGCACACACCACGGCGCGCACCCGGTCTGGCCTCATCGCGGCAGCGCTGTAGGCAGCGACCGCACCCCAGTCGTGGCCGACCACCACGGCACGCGGCGCACCCAGCTCGTCAATCAACGCGATCAGATCGCGCGCAAGTGTCGTGACGCGGTAATCGCCATCCGCGGCCATCGCCGTCGGCAGGTACCCGCGCATGAACGGCGCCACCGCCCGATAGCCGGCCGCCGCGAGCTGCCCGAGCAGGGGCTCAAAGCTCCAGGCACTGTCGGGAAAGCCATGCGCAACCAGCACCAGCTCGCCAGTCGCTGGCCCCGCTTCCAGCACGCCGAAATCGAGCCCATTGGCGCAGATGAACCTCGGCAGCAGCGCCACCAGAGGGGCCTACTCGAAGAACAGCTGGTCGCGCAGCGGCAAGCGCACCTTGACCGCGCCATTGGTGGTTTCGTAGAGCGGCCGGCCATCGCGCACCATCTGGCCACCATCGCGGGTCAGCGGCCGTAGCAGCAGCGAGCCCGAACCCGGCGTCGAACGCGGCAGAATCACGTCCAGCGGCATCGAGAAGTAAATACCCTTGTCGAATTCGCCTTCGCCGAATTGTCTGGACGAGACATTGGTCTTGGTCGCAAACGCGCCGATACGGATGCCGCTGGGGAACTGTCGCGAGACATCCAGCGTCGCCCCCCGATCGCCTGCCAGATACTGGCCGGCGCTGAGCTTGACCAGTACCGAAGGTTTGGAGAATTCGAAGTAACCGGTGATGTGCCCGGTGGTCACCTCATAGTCGCGGAAGGTGAACCTCTGGTTGAAATCGCGCTGCCGCACGCGGTTGATGTTGACGCCCACCGCCCAGTGCGGGTTGGCCGGCCGATACAGCAGCTCGCCAGCGATACCGCCATACATTTCCTCGAAGATGCCGCCCGAAACACGTCCATACCAGTGCGATGACAGCTGCCGGATGTAGTTGGTCTCCAGCCGCACCAGCGCCTGCTCGCCCTCCTGCAGGTAATTCTTGATGTCGCTGCGCACATGCGGTAACTCGCTGTTGGATTCGAGCTTCAGATCATCAAAATTGTTGTAGATGTTGAACCCGAGCAGCGCGTCGAGGTTCCAGTTCGGCGTCAGGTTCACGTAACCACCCACCTTCAGCAACAACTGCCCGAAATAGAAGCTGTCCGGACCTCCGATGCTGGAGCGCAGCGAGGGATTGAAGCTCCAGCCGAACTGCGGATAGCTGAGCGGCGAATACTGGCTTTCAGGCTTGTCGTCGGCTGGGCTGGCGACCTTCACCGCACTCTGGAAGCTGTCGATCGAAATCTCGCCGACTGCGACATTTTCGAGTGCGGTGCGTGAGATCTCGACGTCGTAGGTTTCGACGCCGCTGGCAACCTCGGTGAGGTGAATCGTGGTTACCGAGTCGGGCAGCACGGTCGAAGCCGCGCGCGCGGCACGCCCTACCAGCTTCTGCGAGTCGCGATACGGCGAGGGCAGAATCCAGATCTGCGCTGCACTGCCGTCAGCCGAAAGCTGGAACCCATCCATCGGAATATGCTGCGCGTCGAGTGCTTTCTCAACCCGCTTTGCGAGCACTACCGGGTCGCTGCTGGGCTCTTCGGGCTGTCCCTTGGCGGCTGCCGCCTCGAGCGTCTGCTTGCGGGAGGTCGGCGCACGCGGATCCAGGAGTTTGGGGATGCCCCCGGGAGTCGCCAGATTGATCCCAATCGCCAGCTGGAAAGAAAGGATGCTTCCGCGCTGATAGGAAAGTCCGGCGGTCGCCCCCGACCGCAGCCGGTACTTCAAGCCGAAATTGACCGGCAGCCTTGCATCAAGCGCAGTATCTTTCGGCTCATTCTGGTAGTCGTTGGAATCGTATTCCGCTGAAAGCTGCAGTCCGTCGATTGGGGTTTCCCAGGTCACGCCGCCAAAAACGCCGATCTTGGGACTCGAGAACACGCTGCCCAGCGCATATCGGCTGCCGCCGCCTTTCCTGCCGTTCCTTTGAAACGGATTGCTGATCGGACCGCCAGAACCCAGCCGCCCCCAGCCAAGCCCCAGCGAAAAATCAAAATCGTAGTAGTTTCTGGAAGCCACCAGGTACTGGGAGCCAAACAGCTGCGAGCCGCCGAGGTCGGTCAGGCCCAGTGCTATCGCGGGTAGATACTGAGATTCGCTAAGCAAACGCACCCTCAGATCCGCCCCGCGATCTTTCAGCGATTGAGTGCTAAATGATGGATCCAGCGAGTACGGCAGCTTGGTAAGGTCCGTATAGCGGAAGGTGGCCTCGACGCCGTCCAACGGCACTACGCTCACGAACAGGCGGTTGTAGGGTGAGTTGGCACCGATGCCCAGGGTCATCGAGCCATCGGCTCCGAATCGGGCCGTCGGGGTCTGCCAGATCCCCGTCGCGCCGTAATCGCCGTTGAAGGGGATCTCGTCTGCCGCCGAGGCAAGGCCTGTCATCGCAAGCACCATGATGCAAAGCGCACTGACGCGCCGCGATGTGAGTTTCATTTGACCTGCCTTGAATGGACGACGCTCGAGACATTATTATGCCGATGCAACGTCGGGCCATGCGGGCACTCACCGCCTTTATGTCCTGAACGGTCGCCGCCAGTGATCGGCCCAACACCTTGCTGCTCTGGCTCAGTACTTGCTTTTGAGTCAATAGCACGGTAAAAAGCTTTCACCACTCGTCACAACTTTAAGGATTTGCCATGAAAAAGCTCGCTCTGGCCCTCGTGGCCTCCTCTTTCGCCCTCTCCGCCAACGCCGCAGACGCACTTGCTGAAGGCACCGTATTCACGACTGCCGCCACGATCATCGCTCCGATCGCGTTGCTGGTTGCCGTCACCATCATTGCTGAAGACAACAACGCACCGACTTCGACAACGCCGTAAGTTGTCGTTCCGTCAGCAATAAAAAAGCCGCGAAAGCGGCTTTTTTATTGCTGAACGCTCCTCGTTCACAGCGCGGGAGGCTTGAGCAATTCAAGGATCACCCGCATGTTGGGACCCAGGTGCTGGATCGAACGCGTGACCTGCCCGCTGCTGCGATCGACCTGGATCAATTGCTTCCATTTGCGCCGTGTCGCCGGCAGGCGAACCGTCTCCCGCCACTCTGCCAGCATCAGTGGCTGCTCCATGATCCGCACTTCCACATCGCGGACATATTCAAGCTGGTAGTCCGCCTGGAAGCTCTTGGGATCTTCCCGGTAGTCGAGCTGACGGCTCACCCGGTACTTCTGGCTGGGGTCCAGCACTGTACCGAGAGGGTCCACGCCGGTCAGGATGCGACTGTCCAGCTGATCCTGGGGAAACCCGCTGGTACGGATCAAGCGCCCGGCGCGGGTGACGATTTCAACGCCATTGCCGGAACGCCAGTAGTCCAGCTCGCCCTCACGCCTGGCCCACACCACGAATCCCTTCAGCCCATCTTCGACCTGCACGCCCAGCACACCAAGCGGCTGACCATCGATGTCGGCGCGCGACACCGAGTACTGCTTCTTGGCACGATCCACCGCGCGATAGGAATCCAGAATCTGGTAGATGACCGATTTTGGCGGCGCTCCAGGAACCGTGCCGACGGTCGAACAGCCCGCCAACGCCGCACTGCCAAGCCCCAGCAAGACCTTGCGGCGGTCAATGTTCACGAGCGGCGATCCCGTTTGGCGGCGGTGCGCAGCCGCAGGGCATTGAGCCGGATGAAGCCTTCCGCGTCTTTCTGGTTGTAGGCACCCTTGTCGTCCTCAAACGTGGCGATACGCGCATCAAACAGGGAGTCGGGCGAGCGGCGCCCGGCGTTGTAGACGTTGCCCTTGTAGAGCTTGAGCCGGACCTCGCCGTTGACCTTGCCCTGGGTGTCGTCGATCAGCGCCTGCAGCGCCCGCCGCTCAGGGCTGAACCAGTAGCCATTGTAGATGAGCTTGGCATAGCGCGGCATCAGCTCATCCTTGAGGTGGGCCTGCTCGCGATCGAGACACAGACTCTCGATGGCGCGGTGTGCCTTGAGCAGAATGGTGCCGCCCGGGGTCTCATAGCAGCCGCGCGATTTCATGCCGACGTAGCGGTTCTCGACCATATCCAGCCGGCCGATGCCGTGCTGGCCGCCGAGCTCGTTGAGCCTGGCCAGCAGCTTGTAGGGTGAGAGCTTCTTGCCGTTGATGGCGACAGCGTCGCCTGCAAGAAACTTGATGGTGATGGTTTCGGCCGCATCCGGTGCGTCTTCGGGATTCTTGGTCCAGCGCCAGATCGAATCATCCGGGCACCACCAGGGGTCCTCGAGGCCACCACCCTCGTAGGAAATATGCAGGGCGTTGGCATCCATCGAATAGGGCGAGCCGCCGCCCTTCTTCTTGGTGATCGGGATCTTGTGCCTGGCGGCGTATGCCAGCAGCGTTTCGCGTGAGGTCAGATCCCACTCGCGCCAGGGGGCGATGACTTTGATATTCGGATTGAAGTGGTAAGCGCCCAGCTCGAAGCGCACCTGATCGTTGCCCTTGCCGGTCGCGCCATGCGAAATCGCGTCGCAGCCGGTGAGTGCTGCGATTTCCATCAGCCGCTTGGCAATCAGGGGCCGTGCGATGGAGGTACCCAGCAGGTATTCGCCCTCGTAGATGGCGTTGGCGCGGAACATCGGAAACACGAAATCGCGCACGAACTCCTCGCGCAGATCGTCGATGAAGATTTCCTTCACGCCCAGCGCCTTCGCCTTGGGACGGACATGATCCAGCTCCTCGCCCTGGCCGATGTCGGCTGTGAAAGTCACCACCTCGCAGCCGTAGGTGTCCTGCAGCCATTTGAGGATGACGGAGGTGTCCAGACCCCCCGAGTAGGCGAGCGCGACTTTCTTGATTTTCTGTTGCATGGCGAGGTGTTCCAGGGAATGTCGCGATTATAGGATGCACCTGCGTGAGACAATGCGGACATGAACGACGCTTTGCCGCCCAACCCCCTCGCCACTGCCCTCACCGCCTCAGGCCGCCCCAAGATCGGGCATCGCTTTCGCGGCTTTCTGCCGGTGGTGGTGGATGTCGAAACCGGCGGCTTCAACAAGGATCGTGATGCGCTGCTGGAAGTCGCAGCGGTACTGATCGGCATCAACGAACAAGGCACTTTCATTCGTCGTGAGACCGTCTTTGCCCAGGTGCAGCCCTTCCCCGGTGCCAATCTGGACAAGGCCTCGATGGAGGTGAACGGCATCAAGGTCGACAACCCGCTGCGCATGGCGGTGCCGGAAAAAGATGCCCTCGACAAGCTGTTCCGTCCGATCCGCAACGCTGTCTCCGAAAATGCCTGCACGCGGGCCATCCTGGTCGGCCACAACGCCCACTTCGATCTCGGCTTCATCAACGCGGCGGTGGATCGCACCCAGATCAAGCGCAATCCCTTTCACCCGTTCTCGGTGTTCGACACCGCGACACTCGGCGGCGCCGTGCTGGGGCAGACCGTACTCGCCAAGGCGCTGATGGCGGCAGGGCTTGGCTACAGTTCCAGCGAGGCGCACTCGGCGATCTACGACGCCGAGAAAACCGCCGACCTGTTTTGCCTGCTGCTCAACCGGCTGCGCGATGTTCACGCCAGCTTCAAGATGCCCGCCACCGATGAATCTCCGGATGCCGTCGACGCTTAAAATGGCCATATCCTCCGCTCCCGCAACTTTCAATCGGTCTGGCCCGCTCGATATGCCCAAGGATTCACTGCGTCTGGATCGTCCCCGCCTGCGGCTTAAGTCTCGCGTGCTGGCTGCAATACTGCTGTCGGCGATCGCCGTCCTGCCGGTGTCGGCACGCGCCGCCTTTGGCTTCGAGGACGTTGCCGCCCGCGCGCAAACCTTGGCGCAGCGCGATTACGCGGCTCCCAGCAATGACCTGCCGAAGGAGCTGAAGGAACTCGATTACGACCAGTACCGCGATATCCGCTTCAAGCCCGCACAGTCGATCTGGCGCAAGCAGGGGCTGCCGTTCGAGTTGCAGCTGTTCCACCCCGGCCTCTACTACAACGCTCCAGTCAAAATCAGCCTGGTGGCCAATGGCCGCGCAGCCCCCCTGGAGTTCAACTCCGAGTTCTTCGATTACGGCAAGAACCGGCTGGATCGCAGCAAGCTCAAGAACATCGGCTATGCCGGCTTTCGCGTCCACTACCCGCTGAACTCGCCGAAATACAAGGACGAGCTGCTGGTGTTCCAGGGTGCCAGCTACTTCCGCGCCCTGGGTGAAGGCCAACGCTATGGCCTGTCGTCGCGTGGTCTGGCGGTGGACACCGGAGTTTCTTCTGGCGAGGAGTTTCCGAGCTTCACCGAATTCTGGATCGAGACACCGACTCTCAAGAGCACCACCATCACCATCTATGCCCTGCTCGATTCGAGGCGGGTCACTGGTGCTTACAAGTTCGTGATGAACCCCGGCAGACAGACCGTGATGGATGTGCAGTCGCGCCTGTTCCTGCGCGAGGGGGTCACCAAACTCGGGCTGGCGCCGTTGACCAGCATGTTCCTGCACGGCAGCAACCAGAGCCGCTTTGCGGAAGACTACCGGCCTGAAGTGCACGACTCCGATGGCCTTTTGGTCGCAAACTCCAATGGCGAATGGATCTGGCGACCCCTGGTCAACCCGCGTCGCCTCATCACCACCAGCTTCGGGCTGATCAACCCTCGCGGCTTCGGGCTGATGCAGCGCCGCCGCGACTTCGCGCACTACGAAGATCTGGAGGCGCATTACCACCAGCGGCCCAGCGCCTGGGTCGAACCCAAGGGTGACTGGGGCGCGGGGCGTGTCGAGCTGGTGCTGATCCCGACCCCGGATGAGACCAATGACAACATCGTCGCCTTCTGGGTGCCGAACGCGCCGCCGGCCCCTGGCCAGGCACTCGACTTTGCGTATCGGCTGTCCTGGCAGAAGGACGATGGCGTGCGTCCGCCGGTGGCCAGCGTGCTGCAAACCCGCAAGGGTCACGGCTATCTGAAAACGCCGGACGACACCCAGCGACTGATCGTCGATTTCGAAGACCCGCCGCCGCCCGAGGCCGCCCCCAAGAAGAGCAAGTCGGCAAGGATCAAGGCTATCGCCAGGCCGAGCGCCAGCGAGCCCGTCACCGGCAGCGTCTGGATGGACGACAACGCCGAGGTCGTCGAGAAGCAGACCTTCCGCAACGAGATCAGCGGCGGCTGGCGGATGAGCTTCCGCTTCCGCCGCAGGGACGACGACAAGCCGATCGAAATGCGCGCCTATCTCAAGCGTGGCAACGCCCAGGTCTCGGAGACCTGGAGCTACCTCTATCCGCCGAATTGAACTGACCGACGATGGCGCAGGCCGATCCCCACGCCACCGCATTCGCCTATCTGGATGCGCTGTCGCTGCCTGATGCGCGGCGACAGTGCTTGGCCGCGCAGCTGACCGCTGCTGCTGCGGAAAATGTCTGGGCGACCTTGCACGCGGCAGTCGCCGACCTACCGCAAGCACTGGCTGGCGGCGATGCCAGCAGTTCGCAGGAGGCGCGTTTGCGCCTCGCGCTGGGTGACACCGCCCCGCCCAAGCTGATCGGCCACGACGGCCAAGGCGCGGTGCGTCTGATTGCCACCCCGCCGCTGGCGCGCGCCAGCATGTCGCCCACCCCCTGGTCGGACAACCCTCTGCGCCGAGCCTATCGCAGCCTGCGGGCACGCACCGTCGGCAAGCGCGGCATGGCGACGCGCGCGCACGAGGCCAGCACTCCGGCCCCGGCCCGCAGCCGCTGGCGGGTGGCGGCGCGTAACCGCCGCATCGTGCTGGGCGTGCTGACCGTTGCGCAGGCTTTTGCCGCGACCTATTACATGCAGGCGATCCTGCCCTACAAGGGCACACTCCCCATAGAGCACTGGCTGGTGGGCGCAATCCTGGCGCTCTATCTGCTGCTGTTCATGTGGGTGGGCTTGGGGTTCTGGACCGCGCTGATGGGCTTCCTGGTACTGCTGCGGGGCCATGACAAGCACGCCATTACCGCCAGCGTCGGCGCCGATCACGCCATCCCTGCCGATGCCCGCTGCGCCATCCTGATGCCGATCTGCAACGAGGATGTTGCACGCGTGTTCGCCGGCCTGCGCGCAACGATTGAATCCGTCGATGCCACGGACGCGGCGGCGAACTTCGACTATTTCATTCTGAGTGACACCAGCGACCCCGATACCCGGGTGGCGGAAGTCGAGGCCTGGCGCGATTTGTGTATTCCGGTCGGCGGTTACGGCCGTGTGTTTTACCGGCGCCGCACCCATCGCATCAAGCGCAAGAGCGGCAATGTCGCTGACTGGTGCCGCCGCTGGGGCAGCCGCTACAAGACCATGGTGGTGATGGATGCCGACAGCATCATGTCGGGCGACTGCCTGAAGCGCCTGGTGCAGCTGATGGAGGCTCGCCCCAACGCCGGCATCATCCAGTCCGCGCCGCGCGCCTCCGGCCGTGACACCCTGTACGCGCGCATCCAGCAGTTCGCCACCCGCGTCTACGGGCCTTTGTTCACGGCTGGCCTGCACTACTGGCAGCTGGGCGAGAGTCACTACTGGGGCCACAACGCCATCATCCGCGTCGCCCCCTTCATGAAGCACTGTGCACTCGGCCGGCTGCCCGGCAAGGGTGCGATGTCGGGCGAGATCCTCAGCCACGACTTCGTCGAGGCTGCGCTGATGCGCCGTGCCGGCTGGAGCGTCTGGATCGCCTACGACCTGCCCGGCAGCTACGAGGAAATGCCACCGAACCTGCTCGACGAGCTCAAGCGCGACCGCCGCTGGTGCCAGGGCAATCTGCAGAACTTTCGGCTGTTCTTCACCCGTGGCCTGCACCCGGCCCACCGGGCGGTGTTCATGACCGGTGTCATGGCGTACCTCTCGGCACCGCTGTGGTTCCTGTTTCTGGCGCTCTCCACTGCCCTGCTGACCATCAACGCCACCGCCGAGCCGGTCTACTTCAGCCAACCCAACCAGCTGTTCCCGACTTGGCCGGAATGGCATCCGGAATGGGCGATGCGCCTGTTCGGGCTGACTGCCGGCCTGCTGTTCCTGCCCAAGATTCTTGCCACCCTGCTGATCCTGTTCAAGAACCATGAGCGCCGCGCGTTTGGCGGCGGTGCCGCACTGATCGTCAGCCTGTTCTGCGAGATGCTGTTCTCGGCGCTGCTGGCGCCGGTGCGCATGCTGTTCCACACCCGCTTCGTGGTGAGTGCCCTGCTCGGCATCGCCATCCAGTGGAAATCACCACCGCGGGAAGACGCCGCAACCCCCTGGAGCGAGGCGCTGTGGCGCCACGGCATGGGCACATTGCTCGGCGGCGCCTGGCTCGCCTTCATCTACCAGCTCAATCCGAAGCTCATCTACTGGCTGATTCCGGTCGCTGGCTCGCTGCTGATCTCCATCCCGCTGTCGGTATTTTCCAGCCGCGCCCGCTGGGGCCGCACCGCGCGCCGCCTGCCCTTGTTTCTCATCCCGGAAGAAAGTACGCCGCCACCCGAACTCAAGCGCCTGCACCTTCTGATGGGCGAAGCCCGGGACTATCGCAACGGCTTTGCCCGCGCCCTGCGTGCGCCACTGACGCAGGCACTGATCCATGCCTTGGCTCCGACCAACCGGAGCGTCAACCTGGGCAAGGAGACCATGCAAGCGGTGGCCCTCAATCGACTCGACAGCCTCGATGCGCCGACGCGCAATCGCCTGCTGAGCAGCCGCCATGCGCTCGTCGCGACACACGAGAAACTCTGGCGGCATTAGGCTGAAGATTGCAGCGGAAAGGCCCGGTGGCTGTCACGAATGTTTAACGATGTAGTCAAAACAGAGCAACGCGCCAACCCTATCTTGCGCAGCGTCCCCAGAGCAGGGACTCACCGAAAGGACGCTGCCATGACTGAAATGATTGCTGTCACGCTGCCTGAGACTACACCGCGATTCACGGTGCGCTTTGCCACCAACGACGCAGAAATCATCGCCACCCAGAAACTGCGCTACCGCATCTTCGCGGGCGAGCTGGGGGCACAGATCGACGGCGGTAGTGAAGGTCTCGATACCGACCCCTACGACGCCCACTGCCTGCACCTGATGGTGTGCGACAACAGCACCGGCGAAGTGATTGCCTGCACGCGCATCCTCACCGAAGAGGCGGCCGAGTTCACTGGCGGCTTCTACTCCGCCAGCGAATTCGATCTGGAAATGCTCGAATCGCTGCCGGGCCGCGTGATGGAAATCGGCCGCACCTGTGTCGCCGCCGAGTACCGCAGCGGCGCCGTGATTGCCACGCTCTGGCAGGGCATCGCCGAATACATCACCCGCGTCGGCTACGACTACCTGTTTGGCTGCGCCTCGATCGGGCTGGAAGATGGCGGTGCCAGCGCGCACCAGATCCTCGACACGCTCCGCAGCAAGAGCATGAGCGCACCCGGCCAGCGCGTGCGGCCCTACTACGGTCTGCCGCTGGCCGACAAGAAACCCTCAGGCGCGGTGCGGATGCCGCCGCTGCTGAAGGCCTATGTCAGCCTGGGTGCCAAGGCATGCGGCGAAGCCTACTGGGATCGCGACTTCAACTGCGCCGATGTATTCATGCTGCTCAATGTCACCGATCTGAATCCGCGTTATGCGCGGCATTTTCTCGGTCGCAGCACTGCGCAGACACTCGGGCAGCAAGTCGCACTCGCGTAATGTGGATCGCGCATCCCCGGGCGGCGACCAGCAACGGTCGCCGTTTTGCATTGTCGCGTCCTTTTGATCGATTCCCGGCGAGGAGCCGTACCAAACCTGTGCCCACGCTGCGGTTTCTGCTGCGCTCCCTGCGCGTCGCGCTTCACCTGGCTTTCGCGCTCGCACTCTGCACAGTCATCAATCTGGACTTCACCGGCCGTGTGAATGCCGATGACTGGTCCCGGAGATGGCTCCGTCGGCTGATGCACCTCATCGGCATCCGCTTCGTTGTGCATGGCACGCCGCTGGCAGGCGGGCAAATGATCGTCTGCAACCACGTCTCCTGGATCGACATCCCGCTGGTGGGTGCTGCGCTCAGCAGCCGTTTCGTCGCCAAGAGCGAAATCCGGCACTGGCCGATGATCGGCTTCATCGCCCGCGCCATCGGCACCCTGTTCATCCGACGTGGTGCCGGTGGCAGCAAGCCGCTGCTGGAAAAGCTCAAGCCGCATCTTGACCGCGGCGGGGCGGTGGTGATCTTCCCTGAAGGGACCACCACCGACGGTCACGAGGTGCTGCCGTTCCACCCGCGATTGTTTCAGGCCGCGCTCGACTGCCGGACCACCGTGCAGCCGGTGGCGTTGCGCTACGGCCTGACGGCCGAGGGCGAGGACCTGGCGCCCTTCGTCGGCGACGACAGCCTGTTTGCACATGTCGTGCGCGTGCTGAGATCTTCCGGCCTCACCGCCGAGCTGTTCTATTGCGAGCCGCTACTGGCACACCAATACATCGACCGCATGACCTTGGCGCGCCAAGCCGAGCAGTCGATTCGTCTGTTGGTTGCACCTGACACTGATTTCAAGACGCCGGCGCTTCTGGAGCGGCAGGCGCACTCCAAGGCAGCGTGAAACAGCGGCAGCTAAAATGCCGGCCATGAGCACGACCATTGCGACACCTGCCAAACCCGCACCCGTCATTCAGGGCGTCAAGCTGCGCGCTGCCGACAAGATGGCGCGCATCCCGGTCAAGATCGAGCCGACCACCGAGGCGCTACGCAAGCCTTCATGGATCCGCGCCAAGCTCGGCACCAGCAGCGAGGTACAGCGCGTCAAGGACATCCTGCGCGCCAACGACCTGCACAGCGTCTGCGAGGAGGCCAACTGCCCCAACCTCAACGAATGCTTCACCAAGGGCACCGCCACCTTCATGGTGATGGGCGATATCTGCACCCGCCGCTGCCCGTTCTGCGATGTCGGACACGGCCGCCCCAACCCGCTGGATCTGGACGAACCCGCAAAGCTCGCCCGCACCATCGCCGCGATGGGACTGCGCTACGTCGTGATCACCAGCGTTGATCGCGATGACCTGCTCGACGGCGGTGCCGCACATTTCGCCGCCTGCATCCGCGAGAGCCGCAGTGCCTCGCCGCGTTTGCAGATCGAGGTGCTGGTGCCAGACTTCAGGGGCCGCATGGATCCGGCGCTGGCGATCTTCAAGGACACGCCCCCGGACGTGTTCAACCACAACCTCGAAACCGTGCCGCGCCTCTACCGGCAGGCCCGCCCCGGCAGCGACTACGACTGGTCTCTGGATTTGCTGGAACGCTTCAAGGGCCTGCATCCGGACGTCCCCACCAAGAGCGGGCTCATGCTGGGCCTCGGGGAGGAAATAGAGGAAATCGAGCAGGTGATGCGTGATCTGCGCGCGCACAATGTCGACATGCTCACCCTCGGCCAGTACCTGCAGCCCAGCAAGCATCACCTGCCGGTCGCCCGCTACGTGCATCCCGACGAGTTCGAGCGTCTGCGCCTGGTTGGCGAGGCAATGGGATTTTCGCACGTTGCCAGCGGGCCGATGGTGCGCAGTTCCTACCATGCGGACCAGCAGGCACATGGGGTGCTGCTAGCCTGAATGATTAGCCGCAGGGAGGGCTGCCGGTATTCAGCTCATTCCCGTTCGGGATCCAGCGCCCAAGATGCGAACATCAAAAAGGGCGCCCTGAGGCGCCCTGATTGTTTGCAGCATTGCGAAGATTGCCGCCTTAGAAATCGCCCATACCGCCCATACCGCCACCGCCGCCGCCCTGCATCATCGGCTCGTCTTTCTTCGGCAGTTCGGCAATCATGGCTTCCGTGGTCAGCAGCAGGCCAGCGACCGAAGCGGCATTCTGCAGCGCCAAGCGAGTGACCTTGGCCGGGTCGAGAATGCCCAGCTCCAGCATGTCGCCGTAGCTGCCGTCGGCGGCGTTGTAGCCGAAGGCGCCGGTGCCTTCCAGCACCTTGTTCAGCACGACCGAGGGCTCGGCGCCGGCGTTCTTGACGATCTGGCGGAGAGGCTCCGAGATTGCGCGACGCAGGATGTTGATACCGATGGTCTGGTCTTCGTTGGCACCCTTGAGGTTTTCAAGCACCTTGCCAGCACGTACCAGTGCCACACCACCGCCGGCGACGATGCCTTCTTCAACGGCTGCGCGGGTCGCGTGCAGAGCGTCTTCGACACGGGCTTTCTTTTCCTTCATAGCGACTTCCGTCGCGGCGCCGACCTTGATCACGGCAACACCGCCGGCGAGTTTCGCCAGGCGCTCTTGCAGCTTCTCTTTGTCGTAGTCGCTGGTGGCGGACTCGACCTGTGCCTTGATCTCGCCGATACGGGCGTCGATCTTGGCCTTGTCGCCAGCGCCATCAATGATGGTGGTGGTTTCTTTGTCGATCGACACTTTCTTGGCGTTGCCGAGGTCTTCGACCACGACCTTGTCGAGGCTCATGCCCAGCTCTTCGCTGATGACGGTACCGCCGGTGAGGGTGGCGATGTCCTTCAGCATTTCCTTGCGGCGGTCACCAAAGCCCGGGGCTTTGACAGCGGCCACTTTCAGGATCCCGCGCAGGTTGTTGACGACGAGGGTGGCGAGGGCTTCGCCGTCGACATCTTCAGCCACGATGAGCAGGGGACGACCCGACTTGGCCACGCCTTCGAGCACGGGGAGCAGATCACGGATGTTGCTGATCTTCTTCTCGGTGATGAGGATCACCGGATTTTCGAGCGTGACCGTCTGGCCTTGCGCGTTGTTGATGAAGTAGGGGCTGAGATAGCCGCGGTCGAACTGCATGCCTTCGACGACGTCGAGCTCGTTTTCGAGACCCTTGCCTTCTTCAACGGTAATCACGCCTTCGGTGCCAACCTTGCCCATGGCCTTGGCAATGATTTCGCCGACGGCTTCGTCGGCGTTGGCCGAAACGGTACCGACCTGCGCGATAGCTTTCGTATCGTTGCTCGGCACTTTGCGCGCGATCTTCTTCAGCTCGGCAGTGACGGCCTCGACGGCCTTGTCGATGCCGCGCTTGATGTCCATCGGGTCAACGCCGGCGGTGACTGACTTCAGGCCTTCGTTGACGATGGCCTGGGCCAGCACGGTGGCGGTGGTGGTGCCGTCGCCGGCGGCGTCATTGGTCTTGGAAGCGACTTCCTTGACCAGCTGGGCACCCATGTTCTCGAACTTGTCCTTCAGCTCGATTTCCTTGGCGACGCTGACGCCGTCCTTGGTGACGGTGGGTGCGCCGTAGCTTTTGTCGAGGATGACGTTACGCCCCTTGGGGCCGAGAGTGACGCGCACGGCGTTGGCGAGAATATTGACGCCAGCGACCATGCGGGTGCGGGCGTCGTCACCAAATTTGACTTCTTTAGCTGCCATTTGAGATTCCTTGAATGTTGATTGTTCGGGGTCTTACTTGGTGAACACGGCCATGATGTCGTCTTCGCGCATCACGACGTATTCCTTGCCTTCGATCTTCACTTCCGAGCCGGAGTACTTTCCGAACAGCACGGTGTCACCGACTTTCACGTCCATGGCGTGCACCTTGCCGTCGTCGCCGCGCTTGCCGGTGCCAACGGCGAGGATCTCGCCACGCACGGGCTTTTCAGCTGCCTGGTCGGGGATGATGATGCCGCCAGCGGACTTCTTTTCTTCTTCGAGACGCTTGACGATCACGCGATCGTGCAGGGGGCGCAGGTTCATGGACTCTCCTTAAGAGTGGTTGCTTGTATGGGGGTTGAAACAGGTTTGAACGGCATGTCCGCGAGGAGACGGCTTGAGGCCACTTTGTTAGCACTCTATCTCGTAGGCTGCTAATTGTTGCGGATGGAATGACGACTTTCAAGGCCTGATATACGAACTTTATTGCGGCGCTCCATGAGCAATACAGGCAGGCACCGCCGCGAGCTCGGCTGGTCGAATCTCAAGACAACAAAAAACCCCGACTCGGTCGAGTCGGGGTTTCATGTTTGGAGCTTGGCAGTGTCCTACTCTCACATGGCTAATGCCACACTATCATCGGCGCTAAGTCGTTTCACTTCTGTGTTCGGGATGGGAACAGGTGGTTCCAACTCGCTATTGCCGCCAAGCAAACTGTTGTCTAACTGGTGCCGGTAGGCCACCAATCAGCGGAATAAATAGATCTGTAGTTGAACAAGTAATCGTTCGTATTTTCTCAATACTTAAAGGTTTGGCTTAACGGCTCTCAACAATAGAATGTTTGAGCGTTATATGGTTAAGCCGCACGAGCAATTAGTACGCGTTAGCTGAAGGTGTTACCACCCTTACACACCGCGCCTATCAACCATGTGGTCTACATGGGCTCTTTAGAGGGATTAAATCCCTGTGAAGTCTCATCTTGAGGTGGGCTTCCCGCTTAGATGCTTTCAGCGGTTATCCCGTCCATATTTAGCTACCCAGCGATGCCACTGGCGT
>JBKJJE010000087.1:0-11132 GCA_046598075.1 Stagnimonas sp. | reverse complement strand
GCCTTTGCACTCGAACTCGGCCGCCGCGGCGGGCAGGTGGTGTGCGCTGACATAAAGCTCGCCGGCGCCGAAGAAACCGTGGCGCTGATTGCCGCGCAAGGCGGTCAGGCCTGGGCTATGCAGTGCGATGTGGGACAGCTGGCAGCGGTCGAAGCCCTGGCTGCGGTGGCCGAGGCGCAGTTTGGCGGCCCCGCCACGCTGATCATCAACAACGCCGGCATCGGCATCGGTGGCAAGGCCATCGGCGATTTCAGCATGGAAGACTGGAAGTTCACCATGGACGTGAACCTCTGGGGCGTGATCCACGGCTGCCATGTGTTTGCGCCGAAGCTGCGGGCGCTGGGACGCGGCGGCATCATCAACGTGGCCTCGACTGCCAGCTTCGCCGCCGCACCAAGCATGGGTCCCTACAACGTCACCAAGGCCGCCGTGCTCGCGCTCACCGAAACGCTCTCTGCCGAAATGGCGGGCAGCAAGATTCACGTCACCGCGCTGTGTCCGACGTTCGTCAAGACCAACATCGTCAAGGATGGTCGCATCGAAGGTAGCAGCGCGGACTTCGCCGCCAAGCTCATCGCTCGCACCGGCGTGTCGCCCGAGAGCGTGGTGCGGAAAACCCTCGACGCGCTCGACCGCAACCAGCTCTATGTCCTGCCGCAGATCGAGGCGCGAATGATCTGGCGCGCCAAGCGCCTCACACCGGCGCTCTACACCCGCGGCGCGGGGCTGCTCAACCGCGTTTTCCTGAAGAAAGTAGCTGCCTGAAGGAGCCCGCCATGAAAACCCTCAACGCCAAGGAACTGCCCGTTGCCAGCGCCACCGAGCAGATGCAAAAGCTCGACAAGATGCTGGCCAAGATCAAGGCCAGCCAGTGGGCGCTGGCGGATATCGACTGGGATGCACCCGGCCGCGAGATCGTCACCGAAGACCCGGTGCTCTACCCCAAGCTCAAGACCTTCATGGCCGACCTGATGTGGATCGAGCACGTCGGCGCGCGCGGCTTTGCAGCGATGGCGAAAGTCGCGCCCAACGACACCCTGAAAGAGATCTACCAATACTTTCACGCCGAGGAACAGCGCCACGCCAACGCCGAAATGGCGCTGATGAAACGCTGGGGCATGCTGGACGGCGATACCCTGCCAGAGCCCAACATCAACATCCGCCTGGTGGTGGAATGGCTGGACCGCTACGCCGACGAGCAACCGCTGGAAGTGCTGGGCTCGGTGATCCCCATGCTGGAGATCGTGCTCGACGGCTCGCTCTGCAAGTTCCTGCTGGAGAAGGTGCACGACCCGGTCTGCCATGCCGCCTTCGAGCGCATCAACAACGACGAGTCTCGGCATCTGGGTGTCGACTTCCAGGTGCTGGAGATGCTCGGCTTCGGCAAGGGCTACCAGTTGGGCATCAAGGCTGCCGGCAATCTGCTCAACCCCAAGTTGCTGATGGGCATCCTCAGCTACATGCCGCTGCTCAACAAGATGCGCGACAACCTGATGGCGCTCGGCCTGCCCGAGGAGCGGCTAAACATGGCCCTGCGCAAGTACTGCACCATCGGCGGCCGCACTGCGCAGGGCCGTCGCAACGCCTGGTTCCAGATCATCTCCCGCCACGGCCAGCTGGTCGCCAACCGCCGCTACCGCGCTTATCACGCGCCGGTGGACGGACTGGTCTGGCTCACCGGCAAGATCCCTGCCCGCTGGCTGCCAACGCCGCCGAGTTGGGTGAACGAGCTGACTTGGAAGCCGGCTTCTTGAAGACAAGGCTTGAACCGCAGATTTCACAGATTTCGCAGATGAAGGCTTCGACAGGGCGGATAAACAAATCTGCGCAATCTGTGAAATCTGCGGTTGCTTCTGGTCGCTGATTCGCAACCGCCTTCAATATCCTCTAGCGAAACCCACCATGACCACCGCCACTCGTAGCAGACCAAAACCCCTCCCCACGGAAACCACCCTGCACGATGTGCTGATCATCGGCGCCGGCTTTGCGGGCCTGGGTGCCGCCATCCGCCTCAAGCAGGCGGGCATCACCCGCATCGCCATCCTCGAACGCGGCAGCGCCGTCGGCGGCACCTGGCGCGACAACCAGTATCCGGGCGCGGCCTGCGATATTCCCTCCAACCTGTATTCGTACTCCTTCGCGCCCAATCCGGACTGGTCGCAGGCCTATTCCGGCAGCGCGGAAATCCTCGGCTACATTCACCACCTGGTCGCGCATTACGAACTGGAACCGCTGATCCGCTTCGGCCAGAACGTCAGCGGCCTTGCCTTCGACGAGAGCGCAGGCCTGTGGCGGGTGCAGACCAGTGGCGGCCAGCGCCATGCGGCGCGCGCCATCGTCATGGCCCCGGGCCCGTTGTCGAACGCCAGCCTGCCGAAGATGGCGGGCATCGAGACTTTCGAGGGGCACAAGATCCACAGTGCCCGCTGGGATCACGGCTATGACTTCAGCGGCAAGCGGGTGGCGGTGATCGGCACCGGCGCCTCGGGCGTGCAGATCGTGCCGGAGCTGGTAAAGCTTGCCGCCCAGGTGAAAGTGTTCCAGCGCACGCCAGGCTGGGTATTGCCGAGAGTCGATTTCACCCCCTCGTCGCGCCTCAAGCGCCTGTTCCGGCGTGCGCCGCTCACCCAGAAGGCGGTGCGCGAGGCGATGTTCTGGATTCACGAGGCGATGGCCACCGGTATCGTCTGGAACACCGCCGTCACCCCGCTGCTGGAACGCCTCGCCAGGGTGCATCTGCAGCATCAGGTGAAAGACCGCTGGCTGCGCCGCCAGCTGACACCTGACTTCACCATCGGCTGCAAGCGCGTGCTGATGAGCAACGATTATTTCCGCGCCCTGCAAAAGCCCAATGCCAAGCTGATCACCTGGCCGATCGCGACACTCAGCCCCCAAGGCGTTCGCACCGTCGAAGGCATCGAACATCAGGTGGACTGCATCGTGTTCGCCACCGGCTTCGACGTCTGCAAGAGCGGCACGCCGTTTCCGGTGCAGGGTCTGGGTGGCCGCCAGCTCAACGAGGAATGGTCACGGGGTGCCACCGCCTACAAGAGCATCAACGTCTCCGGCTACCCCAATCTGTTCGTCACCTTCGGCCCCAATTCCGGCCCCGGCCACAATTCGGCACTGGTCTACATGGAGTCCCAGATCGACTACCTCGTGCAGGGCATCAGCACCCTGCTGCGCGGCAGCTACAAGGCGCTGGACGTGAAGCCGGAAGTGCAGGCCCGCTACAACCAGGCAATCCAGAAACGGCTGGCGACCACCAACTGGAACACCGGCTGCAAGAGCTGGTACCTGACCGCCGACGGCTACAACGCGACCATGTATCCGGGCTTTGCGACGCAGTTTGCGCAGCAGATGAAACGGTTCGAGATGAGCGATTACCAGGCATTGAGCTGAACTGCCTGATGATTCCCGGACTGGCGGAAATCATCAGGCTCAGCCTTGAAGCTACAAGGGATCCGCCGCCGGCTCCTCGTCATCCGCGCTCACTCCGAACCAGCGCTTGCCGCGCTCTCCGATGGCATGCAGAAAGCTGTAGATCACCGGCACCACCACCAGCGTCAGCAGGGTGGAGGTAATGATGCCGCCGATCACGGCGCGCCCCATCGGCGTCTGGGTTTCGCCGCCGTTGCCGCCGCCGATGGCCATCGGCAGCATGCCGAAGATCATTGCGGCTGTCGTCATCAGGATCGGCCGCAGACGCACCTGCCCGGCATCCAGCAGCGCCTGGTACAGCGGCTTGCCCTCGCGGATGCCCTGGTTGGTGAAGTCCACCAGCAGGATGCCGTTCTTGGTCACCAGCCCCATCAGCATGATGAAGCCGATGATCGAGAAGATATTGAGCGTGCTGCCGGTGACCAGCAGAGCGATGAAGACTCCGGCCAGCGACAGCGGCATCGACATCATGATGGCGATGGGCTGCAGGAAACTGCCGAACTGTGAGGCGAGGATGAAGTAGATGAAGATCACCGCCAGCCCTAGCGCAGCGACTGCCGCTGCGAAAGATTCGGTCATCTCCTGCTGCTGCCCACCGACATCGAAGCGGTAACCCGGAGGCAGCTCGATGGTCTTGATGAGCTTCTCGACATCGTTGCCGACGTCACCGGAGGGCCGGCCTTCAGCGCCCGCATACAGCGACACCCGGCGCTGTAAATCCAAACGCTTGATCTGCTGGGCGCTGCTGGTCGGCACCAGTTCGGCGACCTGCCGCAGCGGCACCAGCAGCGGCGTGCCGTCCGGCCGCATGCGGCTGCTGGTGATGTAGAGCGCGCCGAGATCGGCGGCGATGCGGCGCTCGTCCTTGGGCAGGCGCACCAGCACATCGTAGTTCTGGCCGTCCGGCGCCAGCCAATAGCTGATGGTCTCGCCGGCGATCAACGGCCTGAGGGCAGCGCCAATCGCGGCGTTGCTCAGGCCCAGGTCGCTGGCCCGCTCGTTGTCGATGCGGATGGCCAGCGTCGGGTTGGCACCCTTCTCGCTGCTTTCGAGATCGGCGATGCCGGGCACCTTGGCGAGCTTCGCCATCACCTCCTGCGAGATGGCGGTGAGCTGGGCGGCATCCGGGCCGAGAATGGAGATGAAGATCGGCTTGTTCCAGCCGATGTTGAGCTCGACGCCGCCGACGCTCGACACCCGCTCGCGGATGGCTTTTTCCAGCTCCTGCTGGCTGCGGCGGCCGGTCACTTCGGCATCGGTGAGGCGTAGGTTGAGGCGCGAATAATTCTTGCCCTCCTCGGTGCCCACCTGGGTGCTCATGGTTTCGATTTCGGTGAAGCCCTTGAGCGCCGCCTCGACCTGCCTGGTCTTGGCATCGGTGTATTCCAGGCTGGAGCCGATGGCGGTGTTCATGCGCACCGAGATGAACCCTTCGTCGCTCTGCGGGAAGAACTCGCTGCCGATGAAAGGCAGCAGCAGGAAGCTGCCGAAGAACACCGAGGCCGCCGTCCACAGCACGATGCCGCGGTGGCTGATGGTGCCGAGGCGGCGCCAGTTGCGCTGCACCACGGCATCGACGATGCCGAATATCGGCAGCCACACCCGGTGCCGCCGGGTAGACAGGGCCCAGACCATCAGCCGCCCGTAGAAGCGGTGCAGGCCCTCGATGCCGTGCTCGATGCGCGCCATCAGCCAGCCCAGCCAGGGCAGGTATTTGAAGCGATCCCCCGGCGGGTCACGCCAGATCGCGGAGAGCATCGGATCGAGCGTGAAGCTGACGAACAGGCTCACCAGCACCGCCACCGCGACGGTGATGCCGAACTGGAAAAAGTAGAGGCCGATGATCCCCTTCATGAAGGCCACCGGCACGAACACCGCGAGGATGGCGAACGTCGTCGCCATCACCGCCAGCCCGATCTCCTGGGTGCCTTCGAGTGCTGCCCGATGATGGCTCTTGCCCATGCCCAGATGCCGCACGATGTTCTCGCGCACCACGATGGCGTCGTCGATCAACAGTCCGATGCACAGCGACAGCGCCATCAGGGTGAGGTAGTTCAGCGTGAAGTCCATGGCGTCGATCACCATGAAGGTGGCGATCACCGAGATCGGCAGCGTCAGGCCGGTGATGATGGTGGAGCGCCAGGAATGCAGGAACAGGAAGACGATCAGCACGGTGAGGGCTGCGCCCTCGAAAATGGTGCGCTTGACGTTTTCCAGCGAGTCCTTGATGCCTTCGGCATTCGACCAGATCAGCCGCATCTGGACGTCTTCCGGCAGCCGCTTGGCGAGGTCCTGGCGGGCCAGTTCGATGCCCTTGCCGACCTCGATGATGTTGGAGCCCTGCACCTTGAAGATCGACACCCCGATCGCCGGTTCGCCGTTGACGCGCGCCAGCGAGGTGACTTCTTCCTCGCCATCGACGACGTTGGCCACCTGGCTCAGGTAGACCGGCCCGCCGGCCTGGGTGGTGACGATGATCTGCCCGAATGCCTCCGGCGACTTGATCCGGCCTTCGACCCGCACCAGCTGCTCCTGGTTGCCGGTGCTGATGCTGCCGGCGGGCAGATCCTGGTTGGCGTTGCGGATGGCGGCGACGATCTGGTCGACGCCGACGCCGTAGGCCTGCATTTCCGGCGGCCGCAGGAACACCTGCACCTGCCGCACCACACTGCCGTTGACGGCGACGTTGGCGACCCCCGGCGAGCTTTGAAAGCGTTTGACGATGACCTGGTCGGTGAGCGTGGAGAGTTCACGCAGGCTGCGGGTTTTCGACAGCACCACCAGCTCCACCACGGCACGCTGGTTGTCGTCGTTGTTGCTGCGGCTGACTTCGGGGTCTTTCACCTCGCGCGGAAAACTGCTGCGCACCAGGGCCACCTTGTCGCGCAGCTCCTGCGCGGCGACGGCGACTTCGGTATCGAGCCGGAACTCGGCCTGGATGAAGCCGACCCCTTCGCGGGTGGTGGCATAGATGCGCTTGATGCCGTCCACCGTGTTGATGACGTTTTCCATCGGCTTGATGACGTCGTTCTCGATCGCCTCGGGCGACGCCCCCGGCCAGCGCACGGTGACGCTGACCACCGGGTTGGCGACATCGGGCATCTGCTCCACCGGCAGGCGCTGGTAGGCGAACACGCCGAGAGTGACGATGGCGAGCATCACCATGGTCGCGAAGACGGGTTGCTTGATGCTGGTGTTGGTGATCCACATGGCGGACTCCGCGCGCTCAGTTCTTGACGGCGACCGGATCGGCAGCCTTGGGCTTGAGCGTCACGCTCATCCCGGCCTGCAGCAGGCCGCTGCTTGCCGCCAGCACCTGCTCGCCCAGCGCCAGCCCCTGGCTGACCTGCACCAGCCCCATCTCCTCGCTCTTCAGACCCAGCGTCACCTTGCGTTGCAGCAGCTTGCCGTCCTTCAGCACCAGCACATAGGGCAAGCCCGCCTCGGTGCGCACGGCAGACAGTGGAATCACCGGCGCGGCGGCATTGGCGTCGAGCAGCAGCGTGCCCTTGGCGAACATGCCGCCCTTCAGGCTGCCATCGGCATTGGGTACCGCCAGGTAGATGAGGACAGAACGCGAACCGCTCTCGGCGACCGGATTGATGCGTTCCACCAGGCCGGTGAATGCGCGCTCGCCAAAACCGTCGACGGTGAACCGCACCGCCTGCCCGACTTTGATGAGCGGCACTTCAGAAGCCGGCGCGGGCGCCTCCAGTTCGAGCAGGGAAAGATCGACCAGACTCAGCAGCGGCTCGTCGGGCGAGACTTTTTCGCCCGGCTGCACCATGCGCTTGGCGACGATGCCGTTGATGGGCGCGCGCACCACGGCGTCGCTCAAGCCGATCTCGGCGAGCCGCGCCTGTGCCTGGGCGGCTTTCAGGCCGGCAGCGGAGGCGGCGTGGGCGCTGCGCGAGGTATCGACCACTGTGGGCGCGATGAAGTTACGGTCGAGCAGGCGCTGGTTGTTGTCGAGCTCGAGCTTGGCCATTGCCAGATCGGCGCGGGCTTTTTCCACCGTCGCGCGCTGGCTGTCGACCTGCGCCTGCTGGTTGCGGGTGTCGATGCGTGCCAGCACGGCACCGCGGGTGACGCTCTCGCCTTCGCGTACCGTGACGGTCAGCAACTCGCCGGCGACCTTCGACTTGACCATGGCCTGCACCACCGGCATCAGCGAACCTGACAGCGGCAGCAGGCGCGACAGCGCACGGTTTTCGACGACCGCGATATCGGCGGCGGCCAGTTCGGCCGGCGGCACCACCGGCTTGGCCTCCTCCAGCTTGGCCTCGCCCTTGCCGCAGGCTGCGAGACCGATCATTACCGCGGCAAACAGCGGCAGCTTCAGGCCTGGCAAGGCAACGGTGGAACGGGTGTCGACCGAAAACATGGATTCTCCCTTCATCAAGATCCTTTGTTGAGGCGGGCATTGTCGCGCGCCTGCGTTGTCGCTTCGATACGGGTGCCCGGCAAAACGTTTAGTTCCTCTGCTCCGATCCTTGTCGGGTTGCGGCAAAACGGGATGGATGCCCGTATCCGAGAACGCCCGCAGCCCGCTGGCGGCTGGACGCCTGGAACCTGCCAGTCAGGGGCCGGCCAGGCTCAGCGCCGCGCCCAGAGCCAGGCAGCTGCCAGCAGCACGGAGGCGATGACATCGGCGGCCAGCACCCGGCGGATGGCGGCGTTGCCGCCGCCTTCCAGCGCCGCGATGGCAACGAAGCCCAGCATGCTGACGAGGCCGGCGACGGCCATCGGGGTACGCCAGTGCGGGATGAACGCGGCCAGCATCATGCCGCCGCCGAGCAGGCCGAACAGCATCGCGCGGTGGCGCATGAGGATGCGCAGGCTGTCGTTTTCGAAAGGCAGCGCATACAGTGCCTGCAGCCGCTCGGCACCCAGCACGCCGATCAGCGGCAGGGCATTGATGAGGCCCGCCAGCAGCAGGGCTGCTGCCAGCGGGGTCTGCTGGTTGAAATGCATCGCTGATCAGCCGTAGGCGCGGGTCTGCTCCGCGTGCGGCTGGCGGGCCCGCAGCAGGTAGAGCATCGGGCCGATGGAGCCGAGTACCAGCGTGGTGAGCAGATACGGCCACACCGTACGGCCGTTGGCAGCGGCGTCGCGCCACATCCACACCATCGCCAGCAGGCAGGCGATGACCAGGTCGGCAATCACCTGATAGCCCGCCAGGTGCATATGGCTTTGCAACAGGCCGAGGTAGCCGACCTCGACCAGCACATAGCTGGAATACAGCGCGAACGGCAGCAGGATGGCGAGGATGAGGGGGCGGGGCAGGTGCATGGTGACTCTCCGGTGGTTGCGGTGTGCGGCCACTTTCCGCTGGCCGTGCATGCGCCTCAATGACGTGGCAGGTAATACCGCCATCCGGGGTTGCAGGAGCACAATCCTGCCATGAATACCCTCACCGCCCAGTCCCAGGCCGCCAGCAACCACTTTCCGAATCTGCTGCGCGAGCGGCGGCGCGGGCACGGCTTCAGCCAGATGACGCTTGCCGCCGATGCGGGTCTGTCGCAGCGGCACCTGAGCTTTCTGGAATCCGCCAAGGCCCGCCCCAGCCGCGCCATGGTGCTGCAACTGGCCGAGGCCCTGGCGCTACCGCTGCGCGAGCGCAACCGCTGGCTGATTGCGGCGGGCTTTGCCCCGCTATTTGCCGAACGCCCCCTGCACAGCGCCGATATGGCGCCGGTGAAACTCGCCCTCGACATGCTGCTCAAGCAGCAGGACCCGTATCCGGCGATGGTGCTGGATGCAGGCTGGAACGTGCTGCAGACCAACAGCGCCATCGACCGGCTGCTGGCGGCATTCGGCGATCCGGCAGCCCTCTGGCAGCGCGTCTGCGGCGATGAGCCCCCCAACCTGATGAAGCTCACTTTCCATCCCGAAGGTCTGCGTCCCTACATCCGCAACCTCGATGAACTGGGGCCGGGTCTGTTGGCGCGCGCCATCCGTGAAGCACGCGAAAGCGAGGCCGCGGCCGCCGTGCTGGAGACCGTGCTGGCCTACCCCGGCATCCCGCCGCGCTGGCGGCTCGCTGAGGTATGGACGCCGCTGGCACCGGTGCTGCCCACCCGTCTGGGGCTGGGCGGGGTGACTCTGAGCTTTATCACCATGCTGGCCAGCTTCGGCACGCCGCTGGATCTCACGGCCGACAACCTGCGGGTGGAGTGCCTGTTTCCTGCCGATGCGTTTACCGACGGCTTTCTGCGCCGCTTGGTGTAGATGGGGTGATCGGTGCGGTGCCGCCGGTTGGGGCGCAGGCCAAAGCTGGTCCACCTTAAGGGAAGGTAGCCGTTAGAATTGCGCGCTTTTTTCGACCCGCCCGCACCGGAGCTTTACCCCGTGGAACTCACCCTCGCCCAGCGCGTCAGCCGCATCAAGCCGTCGCCTACTCTTGCCGTCACTGCCAAAGCCGCCGAGCTGAAAGCACAGGGCAAGGATGTGCTCAGCCTGGGCGCTGGTGAACCGGACTTTGATACCCCGCAGCACATCAAGGATGCGGCGCAGAAGGCGATGGATGCGGGCTTTACCAAGTACACCGCCGTTGGCGGTACCGCCAGCCTCAAGAAAGCCATCGTCGACAAGATGCGGCGCGACAACGCACTCGACTACAAACCCAATCAGGTGCTGGTGTCCTGTGGCGGCAAGCAGTCCTGCTACAACCTGTGCATGGCGTATCTCAACGCCACGGATGAGGTGATCATCCCCGCCCCGTACTGGGTGAGCTATCCGGACATGGTGCTGCTGGCCGACGCCACCCCGATCATCCTCGCCACCACCGCCGCCACCCGCTTCAAGATCACTCCGGCGCAGCTGGAAGCCGCCATCACGCCGCGCACGCGGATGATCTTCCTCAACAGCCCTTCCAACCCCAGCGGCATGGCGTATACCCGTGCAGAGCTGGTCGCGCTCGGCGAGGTGCTGCGCCGGCACCCGCAGGTACTGATCGCCACCGACGACATGTACGAAAAGATCCTGTGGATCGACGAGCCGTACAGCAACATCATCAACGCCTGCCCCGACCTGTATGACCGCACCATCGTCATCCACGCCGTGAGCAAGACCTACTCGATGACCGGCTGGCGCATCGGCTGGGCCTGCGGGCCTGTGAAGCTCATTACCGCCATGGCCGACATCCAGAGCCAGTCCACCAGCAACCCCAACTCGATTGCGCAGGTAGCCGCCGAGGCCGCCCTCAACGGCGACCAGCAGTGCGTGGAAGACATGCGCGTGGTGTTCAAGCGCCGCCACGACAAGCTGGTGGCCGACCTGAATACCATTCCGGGCGTGAGCTGCCTGGCCGGCGATGGCACTTTCTACGTGTTCCCCAACGTCGAGGGGCTGATGCGCAAGCTCGGCTGCAAGACCGACATCGAGCTCAGCGACAAGCTGCTCAACGACGCCCTGGTCGCCCTGGTGCCCGGCAGCGCCTTTGGCGCACCCGGCCATGTACGACTGTCATTCGCCACCAGCGACAAGGTGCTGGAAGGCAGCGTGGCGCGAATCAGGGCCATGGTCAGCTAGCAGCCCGCTTGCGAGCGCCGGGCACCCTCACTACAATCCGCGCCCTTGCCCGACGCCAGAATGCGCCGGGCCACCGATTTTTCCGTGATAGCTCAGTCGGTAGAGCAAGTGACTGTTAATCACTGGGTCCCAGGTTCGAGTCCTGGTCACGGAGCCAC
>JBKJJE010000014.1:0-8666 GCA_046598075.1 Stagnimonas sp. | reverse complement strand
TGTAAAACGCGATTTGGTCTGAGGCAGATTTAGAGATGGTTTGAGGTATCAATTACGGCCTCGCAGACGCTTTTGCGGCGTGGCCGATGATCAGCTCCCTCGCGGACTGGGCTTTATGGCTCCCGCCGACGGTGTAGGCGATCTCGGTGGTGATCATCGGGATGCCGGCGAAGAGCTTCCGAATATCGGGGTGGTCATTGAGGCTGATCAGCATCTGGCCCTTGAGCTTTGGGTAGAGGCTGGCCAGGCGTTCGTATTCAGCCCAGGGGAATGGCACGCCGTAGCCTTCGGTCTTCCAATACGGGGGGTCGACATAGAAGAAGCTGTGCGGGCGGTCGTAGCGCTCGATGCAGTCGGCCCAGTGCAGATGCTCTATCTGCGCACTGCTGAGGCGCAGGTGGGCGGCGCTGAGGTCTTCTTCCAGTCGCAGCAGATTGATCCGGGGCGGGCCGCTGGTGCTGGTGCCGTAGCTCTGGCCAGACACCCGGCCACCGAAGGCGAGCTTCTGCAGATAGAAAAAACGGGCGGCGCGCTGGATATCGGTGAGCGTCTCGGGCCGGGTTTCCTGCTGCCACTTGTAGATCTGGCGGCTGGTTAAAGCCCATTTGAACTGCCTTAGAAACTCCTCTAAATGGCATTTCACGACCCGGTAGAGATTGACCAGGTCACCATTCACGTCGTTGAGCACTTCGGCTTTGGAGGGCTCTTTGAGGAAGAACAGCGCGGCAGCCCCGGCAAAGGGCTCGACGTAGCAGACGTGCTCTGGGAAAAGGGGAAGGAGGGTTTTGGCGAGGCGGCGCTTGCCGCCAAGCCACGGAATGATGGGTGCAGATAGGGACATCTGGTGAGCTCCATGAGTGGGATTTGATAGGCTCGACCCGCTCCGTACGGGGTGGGGTAGCCTTGGCTGCTCACCTGGTGATTTCAGGTGTGTGGCGGCCACGTTCTGCTCTAACAGGGCGTGGTCGCTACCTCTTTGATCTGCGGCTTAGATGGGCACCTCCACGCTGGGTAAATTGGGCGCATCGCCCTGCACGCGCCCGGTCTGCACGAACGCGAAATTGCCAACCGGCACGCTCTGCCCCTGCGCCCGGATGATCTGAGCGCCGGGCAGCGTCACGCTGCTGGTGCCGTCGCTGTTGTGGCTGAGCACCTGCCCTACCAGTAGCGGATCGGCCGGCAGCAGGGCCTCAAACTGTTTCCAGACGTTCATGGGAGATACCTCCACAGGCTGGCGCTCTGGCGCGTGGTGACCAGGCCCTCGGCGCTGACTTCGGCGGTGATCTGCACGCTGTCGACCACCGCGCGGTAGTCGCCCCACACCGTGTCCTGGATCTGGCCCAGTTCGCCGGGCAGCAGCAGGCCGGGCGCGCTACCGAACGGCGTCAGGGGCAGCACGATGGGGATCTCATGGCGCGGCAGGCTGTCGGCCAGTATCTGGCCACCGCGGCCGCGTGCAGGGACGCTGCTGGTGATGAGCGGATCGATCACCAGCTGGGCATAGGGGCTGCCGGAGGTGCCGTCGCGGTAGACGTTGGCCAGCACGCCCTGCTCGCGGCCGCTGACATAGACGCCGTTGTAGCGCCCGCCACCGTTCCAGCGCTTGCCTTTGGACAGCCAGGAGCCGCCCGCCAGGGTGAAGTCCACCGTCTCGGCCTCGATGGCCCAGGGCAGCGCGGGCAGGCGCGGGGCGACGATCAGGGTGTCGGTACCGGTACCCGATTGGAGCATCGCCCCGGCCGCAGCGGCGATCCGCGTGATGGCGCTGATCGGGGTCTCGCGGTCGTAGGCCCATGCGCCGGCCGGCACCGGCCAGTCGTCGATCTGCCAGTCGAGGCTGAAGTCCGTGAACTCCAGCTCCCGCAGTGCCAGCTGCTGTGCTGTGGCGGGCGCTGGGTTGGTGTAGGCACGCTCCGGCACGTTGGGGGCGGCGAGCTGCACCGTGCGACTGCGGCCGCTGACGTTGCCGCCGCGCTTGGCAAAGCTGCGATCCTCGGTATAGCCCTCTACCTGGGCGGTGAATACATGGCCATCCAGCGTGATCTCGACGCTGGCCAGCCCGGTCGGGGTCGGCTCGACGGCAATCAGGCTGGCGGCGTCGGCAAAGCCGAGCTGCACCGACCAGGCCCAGCTGTCCCGGTCGGCACCCAAGCTCACGCTGCGCACTGCCAGAGGCAGGCGATCCGGCAGGCGGACCACACTCAGCGAGTGGCTCATGTGTAGCGTCTCCCGGAGGTCGAAGCGACGGTTGTGATCGCAGCGGAGTCCCAGTGCCAGCTGGTGCCGATCAGGCGGCAGGTAGAGCAGCCCACGGCTGCCCAGGCGCAGTCGCAGCGCGTGGCGCGCGGGCGGCTGATAGCAGCCGAGCGGTGGGGCAACAGCGGGCGGCGGCGGTGCGACGAGCAGATACGCCCAGGGCACTGCATTTGCCGCGCCCCAGGGCAGCCTGCGCTGCGTGTCGACGGCGCTGGCCTTGCCGCTGGCCAGCCACACCTGGTGATCGCGCGGCAGCGCCACCTGCCAGCGCAGCTGGCGCTGCTGGTCGTGACGCGGAGGGTTACGCCACCGCAGGGCATGGACCTCACCGTCTCGCACAGCGGCGCGCTGCCAGCGATCACTGGTCTGCTGGTCATGTGCCGCCGGGGTGTACCAAGGCAGGCCGCGCTGGGTCGCAAAAGGGCTGGCTTTGCCGAGGCTGATCTGCCGATCACTGGCGATTGAGGCGCTGACCGCCCAGGACAAATCAAGGCTGACCGCAAGGGCTTCGCCATGAGACAGCCTGATGCTGCGTTGGTCATCGATGGGCACCCCGTTGCTCCAGGGCAACGCCGACTGATGGTCGCGCCGCTGACCCACCTGCCAGCGTGCGCGCGATTGCGCCGCCAGCACTCGCCGGGTGACCACCACCCGGCCAATGGCATCGGCGCTTTGCGCTTGCGTGCTGCTTGCGATGGCGGGGACCACCACCCGGCCGATAGCATCCGCGCTTTGCGCCTGCGCGGTGCTGGCAGCCGCGGTGACCGGAGCAATCGGCAACCGCAGGGTGTGACGGTCTGGCGGCGTATAGACGCCGCTGATCCGCAGGCTGAGCGCATGACGATCTGGCGGTGTGTAAGACACATTTCAGGCCGTCAGATGCGGTCGAAAATCACCGCCTGTTCGCCCGTGATCGGGTCGAATGCGGTGATGTAGTACTTGAGCGTCGGCGAGAGGTTGTCGAAGCGGAACACGCCCATCGCGTCGGTCGACTTGCCCGCCACCACCAGGCCGGTCACCTGATCATGCAGGCGCACCTTGGCGAGCTTGGCGACGCTGTTGATCTCGACCACGCCTGCTACGTGGTCGTTGCCGCCAAAGGCCACATCTCTACGTAGCACTCTCTTAGTCAGTCGGGATACCCCCGTTCCGACAATGGATGTCAGGTGCTCGCGCAGTCCCTGGCTATCGGTGGAGAGCCGCCCGCCGCTGTATGTGGCCACAACTACCTCCACGGCCCGGTGACATCGAAAGCAGCCCGACCGGTGCCGGAGCTACCGATTGATACGGCGGTAATCAGCAAGACCCTGCCGGGCAACCCATCGACGTCGGTCACCGTGTCGCCAGTGGTTAACGCGCTGTTATGCAGTGGTTGATACACCCCCGGCATCACCCCTCTGATCACAGAGGCATAACCAAATCTGAGACGAGAAACGTGGTAGCCGTTGTCTACGGGATTGGGGTAAGCCATCCCAGCGTTACCGATAGCAGATGTGACAAGGCCATCAGAAAGCTTGGCAAAAGCAACGGCACTGCCGATCTGGCTGTGACTACGGGAAATAAAGTGGCCTCCAGTGCCGGTAGTCAAACTTGAGGTGAGTTGATAGAAAGGGGCATCTGAAGGGGTTGACCCACCAATCCCAGTTGTCGTTGCCTCTGCGGTTCCGGCAATGATGGCATCGGGGTAGGCATCCCCGGCCTTGTAGCTCTCCGTGTCACCAAACCAAGAACAGAATGCAGGCGAGGTGTCCCCAGAGCCGGGAAACGGGTATGTCAAAAGCCAAAAGCCTCGCTCGTCTCCGATGATCGCCCACGGACGAGTGCTCCCGTCCTGCACAGAAGATTTGTAGACCCACAGCCCCGGTGCTGCCTGCTGTGCAATGGTCGGAAACGGGCCGGTGCCGGTATCTACGTTGGTCATCGCCTCATAGGCGCGCAGATTGGCGCTGCGCTGGCTGCTGCCAGTCTTGTCATCCAGAACCTGCACATAGTGCTGAGTGCCACCTGCGGGAATCAGATACGCGGCTTTGTTGGTCCCGGCAAAGGCTTTGCTCCATCCCAGACCCGGACGCTTGCTGGTGATGCTGCCGGTCGCTGGTGACGCAGGCGTGCCGGTCACCGTGAAGGTGTACTGATTGGTGCTGATCGCGGTTACCACATGCTCGCCGTTGTATTCCGCCTGATCGGCGCCGGCGATAAGCAGACGGACCGGAATCACGCCCCCGACCGGCAGGCCATGCACGGCGCTGGTGGTGGCCGTGGCCACACTGCCTGAGCGGGTCAGGGCGCTGATCGTTCGGGTGGAATAGCCATTGATTAGACAGGCGTCGAGCACAGTGACCAGCGTGCCGGCCTGTCCGGTGAGAACGGGTGCGTCTGCATCGGTCGATTGATAGATTTTGACGGTCATGGGTGTTCTCAGTTGTCGCCACGAAATTGGATGCGGAAGCTGTCGGTCGGCTCGCTCTCAGGCCCTTGCAAGGTGCAGCGCAGTAGCCAGCCCGCTGCGGCTGCGGCGGTGGTGTTGAGACGCACCTGGTTGCCTGCCGTCCAGCCACTGCCCCAGCCCGCAGCAGGCACCGTGAAATACGCTGCGCCGGTCGCGGGATTGACCGGGACAAACGTCAGGCTGGTATCGCCGGTGGCGATCTGCCCCACGGTTTCGCCGATCAGGCGGAAGGCGGTGGGGCTGGTGAACTCGATGCGCCAGCGTTCGGTGATCGCGCCGGCGTTGGTGACGGTGATCGGATAGGCCGCGTTGTTGTATTGCCCGCTGGTGTCGGCGCCGATCTGCACATCGCTCCACTCGCCCGTCCAGGCCTGCTGGCTGAACGGAGCAAAGGCATGCCCCTGCAGGTCGCCATACAACTTGGCGCTGGCCAGATAGGTGCCGGTGAGCGGGTAGGCATGGGTGATGTCGCCGCTGATCTGCACGTCGCCAGACAACTGGGCATCGACGCAACGCACCATGTCCTCGATGCGGTGCTCGACCACCAGCGGCTGCACGTAGCCGGATAAATCCAGCGGGTTTGCCATCGTGATCTCGCCAGCGTCCAGCTCGGCATTGGTGGTGGTGTAGCGGTCGGTGGGAATCTTCAGCCCGTTGGCGTCGTAGAGCACCGCATAGGCGAGGCGGTTGCGCGGCAGCGTGTAGGTGGTGCCTGCGATCACCGGGTTGGGCAGCGCCGTGGTCTGGTCATTGAGCAGCACCAGGGTGCCGCCAGGGCGGAAGATCGGCACCCGGCCGTCGAGCGGCAGGCGTACGGCATTGATGCCGAGGATCTCCGGGTCGCTGGGCAGATAGGTGAGCGCAACGGCGTTGTAGCGCGCCAGCTCCGGCACGATGGGTGTGGGGAAGGTCAGTGTGTAGACGCCGTCTTCCAGACTGATGGTGCCGGTCGCAAAGCCACCAGAGAGGATGCCGCCGATGTTGGCGCTGGAAACCGAAATGCCATCGGTGACCTGGAACGACAGCGCGCGGATCGGCTCGCCATCGGTGCGCCACACCACACTGCTCATCAGCCATTGGCCGTACTTGCTGAGCAGTGATTGCACCGAGGCAGTGAAGGCACCTGCCAGCCAATTGGTTACGGTGCCGATCCCGGTCAGGTAATCGAAGCTGCCTGCCGCAGTTTCGACATTGGAGCCATTGCGGTAATACAGGGTGCCGCCCAGGTCGTAGTAGATACGGCCATTGAGCGTGAACAGCAGCGAGCCAGGCACTGCGCCGACATTCAGACCTCTCGAAAAATCGACGCGTAGCGAGGTCTGGTTCAGCGTGGTGCTCGATGCCGCCGGTGCGCCGTCAGCGTCGGCATAGCTGACGATGACCAAGGAATCGAAGGTGATGTCATCCAGGCCGTCGTCCCACGAAATACCATCGAAGCCGTGACTACGGTAGCTGTTGAGCAGGACATTGGGCAGCACGCAGGTGCCCGTGACGAGATTCACAGAGCCCACCAGATTGCCGGCACCAACAACCCCTCTCGCATTGGAGCCCACACCAGTGAGCTGCTTGAAAACGCTGCCGCGCTCGCGGAATTTCACCAGCACACTCTGGCCGTTGGGCCTGCGATAGATCGCCTCGACTTGCAGCGTGTCGGCTTCAGCAGGAACCGTGCTGAGTGTGAACTCCACGTTGGCACCGCTGACCACTGGCGTCAGCGTGTCGCTGACCACGGGTTTCTTGGTGGCAGCGATGGTAAAACTGGTGCCCGCTGGCACCAGGGCATTGGGCGTGATCGTGACCCTGCCGGAGACATATTCGACCGTGCCGGTGGCATCGCCGGATAGCAGGCCCTGGCCGTTGTCAGTCGCGGATTTCGCGGCGCCGTCGTTCCAGGACACGACCACCGTGCCTGGCACCAGCCCCGCTTCTGCGGACAGGAAGCCGTTTACAGCACCGAGATCCGCGTCGACGCTGGCGATGGCCTGCGCGTAGTGAACGCCCGTGCCCCAGCCAAACAGCACCGGGCTGTTCACGTCCGGCTGATAGCCCACGGTCACATTCACGGTGCCGGTGAGGTAGTTGACGGTTCCAGCGCCGGTGCCCGCCGGGCCTACCAGCTGGCCCTTGCCGTTGTCGGTGAGCACATACCAATTGCCGAGGGCGCGGTAGTTGACCACTACAGCACCCGGCGCCGGTTTGGGCAGCAACGTCTGCGCGTAATTGAACCCGCGGTTCGCGAGCGTGATGGGGATTGCGCTGGTGTGCTGCACATCGGTCACCGCTACGCTGGGGACATAGCTGACCGTGACGGTGTAGGCCACATTCGGCAGGCCAGCGAGGCTGATCTGTCCGGCTGCGTAAACCACGCTGCCGGTGGTGGTGCCGGTGCCTGCCCCGCCCGTTGACCGGGTCAGTACTCCGCCGCCAGCATCGGTCAGCGTCACATCGTTATCGGCACTCGCGGCATCTGCCACCACGGTCACAGAACCCGGCAGTGCCGGGCGCAACAGGTTGACGCCCAGGGTGCCGGCCACAGCGACCGTGGAGAAGGTCTGTGTGAACGCCGGCCCTGCCGCCACCGCCGCCTGAATGCTGGCCCCCACCTGGCGATCCAGCAGCGGGGTTTCGCTGTAGCTCGCCGGCACAATCGATTGCAGGATGGTGCTCACCTTCAGTGCGGTATCGCCGATGTCGATGGCTTCTGCAGAAGGCACGATGCCGTAGAAATTGGCCTGCGGATTGATCTCGGCCTTGCGGACGCGGGTGATGCGTGAGCTGGGTTGCGGTGCGCGCAGCAGGTCGAGACCCGGAAACGTGATCTCCAGCGCCTCGCTGATGCCCATCGTCACCAGGCGCTTGGTGAACAGACCACCGGCATCGGTGCTGCTGACCGAGACCGATGACACGTTCAGCACCCGCACAAACTGCTCCTTGCCGAAATTGGCGTTGCCGATCTGCTCGACGCTGAGGCAGTACACATCGCCCACCGCCGGCAGCGGGTCTGAAAGGTCGATGTAGGCGATGACCGTGCGGGTTTCAGCCGGCTGGTTGCTGTAGAGCGTGAGCTGTGTCTCGACCCCCGCGATCAGATACTTCTCGACGAAGGCCTTGGCCACCGCGCGGCGATCAGCATGGTCTTTCAAATCCAGCAGGGTGCAGACCACGCGGCCATCCAGCGCGGGGCGGGTGATGATGGCGTGGGCACCGAGAAACTTGTCGGTGTTGGTGGTGACCAACGCACCAAAGAACTTGCGCAACGACACCCGGCCATTGACGCGATCCAGGCGCGAGCTGTCGTCGAACAGGTTGTTCAGCTCGCCGTCGACCACCTCGTTGCCGGTCATGCGGCCACCGCCGTCGGCGGTGTCGGCGATGACCTCGCTCTTGAAAATCTTGATGTCCTGGGTGGTGATGGTCATCGGGTGCGTCCTTTAGAGTCCGGCCGTGGCCTTGGCCACGGTGTGGGAGAAGCTGGCGAGCACGAACAGCTCGCCCGCGTTGATGGCAGTGGTGATCATGCTCATGTTCGGATTGTTTTCTGGCACATCGACCGAGCCATCGAACACGGCGCTGCTGCCGTCGCTCTTCAAGCACCGGAACCAACTGGCGGTGCCGGTGGCTGCCGCAGAGATGGCTGTGAATGCGGCAAAGGTGATCACGCCATTGCTGGCTGCAGGCGCGCTCGGGTTGGCGAACCGCAGCTCCACCAGCAGCACTTGGCCGGCGACGGCGGTGTTGGCATTGGCAGGCTGGCTGCCGCCATAGATCCTCAGATAGCCATCATCAAGCTGGCGCGCCAGGGCATCGGCCTGGGCGTTCACCACGGCATTGGCGAGCTGGGTGGTTTTCATGCCGTGACCAGCCGCAAGGTCAGCTCGTAGAAGTCGCTGTCCGCTGGCTGGGACAGCGGGCCGGCTACCGGCCGGGCAGTCATCGGCGGCGTGTTCCCCTCGCGCGACCA
>JBKJJE010000049.1:0-2531 GCA_046598075.1 Stagnimonas sp. | reverse complement strand
AAAATGTCCTTTGCTAAGTCCACAGCGACGGTAGTAACGTGCTGACTCATGACGGCTCTCCTCTCTCAGATCAATCCAAAGGCCCGCAAGAAAAGCGGGGAGAGAGCCATTTCATCATTTGGACACGATCACTCTGTGCTGCGCATCAATTGTCATCAGCCCCCTATCAAAAGCGCGATCAAACAATGCGCTCAGGCAAAGGCCATTACGCGGGTCGGCACGTCGCTCTACAGACGTCACCCAAGGAATGATGTGGCTCGCCACCAAGAGCTCAGGCGCGGCCAGGCCACTTATCGTGCAGCGATTGTTGTAGGAAGTAAGCACTGCGGCGCGGAAAAATGACTGCACTCGACGTGCGCGAACGATACGCAGAACGTCGGTTTCGCCTGTGGGCGTCGTCAATTCGCGGACCTCTTGCTGGCCTGGCGGTTGTTCAAGTCGTGCAAGCACTTCTTCGCTTTCCGCAGCTAATTGCTCAGAGTTTCCCTCAAACTCGCGCCAGAGCTGCCTATCAGACTCGCTCGCACCGGATAGCCCCTTTCTATTGGATGCCAAGAATGCCGAGTCGAGACTGGCGAAGTTGCAGGCTTTCATCGCCAACGCATTAGGACTACGTTCGATTTTGCCAGCGAGGCTCACGATCTCTGGGTTACGCCCATGCAGTCGGCCAAAAGGCAGACGCAAATAGAGCCGCAATGCGACCAGCAGTTGCTCACGAGTCCAGCCAAGGTATCTAGACATGGCAGTGTCAGCGCATTTAAAGCTTGCTTTCGACCCAAGACGCAACACTGCCAATGGCTGCAGGTAAGTTCTCAGGCAGCGTGCCGCCCGCCTGCGCCATATCCGGCCGGCCACCGCCCTTGCCGCCCACCTGCCCCGCCACAAAGTTCACCAGCTCGCCCGCCTTCACCTTGCCGGTGAGGTCGGCGGTGACCCCGGCGATGAGGCTTGCCTTGCCATCGCTCGCGGCACCCAGCAGCAGGATGCCGGAACCGAGCTTCTGCTTGAGCTGATCGTGCAGGGTGCGCAGGCCGTTGGCATCTGTTTCCACTTGCGCCGCCAGCACTTTCACGCCCTTGATGGTCACGGCCCTGGTCAGCAGTTCGTCACCCTGCCCCGCCGCCAGCTTGCTCTTGAGCACGGCCAGTTCTTTTTCGAGCGTCCTATTGGCATCCAGCAGGCCGCCGATCTTGCTGCCGAGATCGGCCGGTGAGGTCTTGAGTGCCGCTGCCGCCGTGTTGAGCCTGCCCTGCAGCTCGCTGACAAAGGCAAGCGCATTCTCGCCTGTCACCGCCTCGATGCGACGCACGCCGGCAGCCACACCACCCTCGCTGACGATTTTGAACAGACCAATATCGCCGGTGCGCGTCACGTGGGTACCACCGCAGAGCTCGGTGGAGAACGAGCCCATCTTCAGCACCCGCACTTCGGCAC
Organism: Stagnimonas sp.; assembly: GCA_046598075.1. GTDB lineage: Bacteria > Pseudomonadota > Gammaproteobacteria > Nevskiales > Nevskiaceae > Stagnimonas. The sequence goes on along the minus strand of JBKJJE010000049.1, from coordinate 1,097 downwards.
CGTATTTCTCCCCGAACAGCGCCATCGCACCGGAGGCCACGGCATCGTCGAAGCCCATCAGCTTGGCAGCGACCTCGTGGTTGGCCAGCACCTCCGCATTCACCAGCCGCTCGATCTCGGCGATCTCGTCGGCAGTCACCGCCTGACCATGGCTGAAGTCGAAGCGCGTGCGTTCGGTATTCACCAGCGAGCCTTTCTGGCTGACATGGGTGCCCAGCACCTGCCGGAGTGCCGCATGCAGCAAATGGGTGGCGGAGTGATTGCGCATGGTCGCGCGGCGCACGCTGCTTTCGACCGTCGCGGTCAGCAAATCGCCCAGTTTCAGCGTGCCGGATTCAAGACTGCCGCTGTGGCCGAAGGCACCACCGGTGATCTTCTGGGTATCGGCGACCTTGAAGGCCCCGATATGACCGGCGTCGCCGATCTGGCCGCCGCCCTCGGCGTAAAAGGGGGTTTTATCGAGCACCACCACCCCGGCATCGCCGGCAGCGAGGCTCTGCACGGCAGCACCATCGCGGTAGAGCGCGAGTACTTTTGCGCCTTCGATGCTCAAGGCCTCGTAGCCCAGGAATTGGGTGGCGGCGCCTTCGTAGCGCAGCGCCTCACCGGACTTGAACTGGCTCGCAGCACGGGCACGGGTGCGCTGCGCCTGCATCTCGCGCTCGTAACCGGCCTCGTCGAGTTTGAGGTTGCGCTCGCGGGCAATGTCGGCGGTGAGGTCAAGCGGGAAGCCATAGGTGTCGTAGAGCTTGAACACCACCTCGCCCGGAATCACATCGTCCTTGAGCTTGCCAATGGCGTCCTCAAGCAGCTTCATGCCCTTGTCGAGCGTGGTGGCGAAGCTGTCCTCTTCCTGCCGGATGGTCTTTTCAATCGCCGCCTGCTGTGCCTTGAGCTGCGGAAAGGCCTCACCCATCTCGGCGGCGAGTGGCGCCACCAGCTTGTAGAAAAAAGCCTCGCTCAGACCCAGCTTGTAGCCATGGCGGATGGCGCGACGCATGATGCGGCGCAACACATAGCCACGGCCCTCGTTGCTCGGCGTGATGCCATCGGCAATCAGGAAGCTCGCCGCGCGGATGTGGTCGGCGACGACCTTC
>JBKJJE010000104.1:0-5492 GCA_046598075.1 Stagnimonas sp. | reverse complement strand
TTGCGCCTCCGCCGGAAAATGCCGATAGCCGTTGCCGCCCCGCACGGCTTTCGGCAGCAGGCCGATTTCTTCGTAGTGCCGCACGGTCTCGCTGCCGACACCGGCAGCGCGGGCGAGTTGGCTCACGGTCAATCCGCTCATGGCGTGCTCCTGAGTTTGCGGCGGCGCATCAGGAGATACGCCGCCGGAATCACGAACATCGACAGCAGCGGCGCGGTAATCATCCCGCCCACCATGGGTGCTGCGATACGCTGCATCACCTCACTACCTGCGCCCACGCCCCAGAACAGCGGCAGCAGGCCCGCGATGATGACCGCGACGGTCATTGCCTTGGGCCGCACCCGCAGCACGGCACCTTCTACGATGGCGTCTTCCAGATCAGCGACGGTCTTCATGCGGCCTTGCTGCTCGCGTTGGGTGATGGCCTGTTGCAGGTAGATCAGCATGATGACCCCGAACTCCGCTGCCACGCCGGCCAGCGCGATAAAGCCCACGCCGCTGGCCACCGACAGGTTGTGGCCCAGGCCGAAGATCAGCCATAGCCCGCCGACTAATGCGAACGGCAGTGTCGCCATGATGAGCAGCGCCTCGCCGAAGTTGCGGAAGGTGAGATATAGCAGCAGCAGGATGATGGCGAGTGTGAACGGCACCACCAGCTTGAGCCGCTGGCTCGCGCGTTCCAGGTACTCGAACTGCCCAGACCAGTTGATGGAATAACCCGCTGGCAGTTGCACCTGTTCGGCAACCACGCGCTTGGCCTCCGCCACATAGCCGCCGAGGTCGCGTCCGCGAATGTCCACATACACCCAGCCATTGGGCCGCGAGTTCTCCGACTTGATCATCGGCGGGCCGTCCACGATCTTCACTTCGGCGATCTGGCCGAGGGTCACGGTCGCGCCCTGCATGGTGACGATGGGCAGCTCGCGCAGATCGGTCAGCGAGTCGCGCAGTTCGCGCGGGTAGCGCAGGTTGATGGGGAAGCGTTGCAGGCCCTCCACCGTCTCACCGATGTTCTCGCCGCCGATGGCGAGTGCGACGATGCGCTGCACGTCGGCAATCGAGAGACCCAGCCGCGCGGCGGCGATGCGATCTGGCTCGATGTCGATGTAGCGCCCGCCGGAGACGCGCTCGGAGAACGCGGACGAAGTGCCGGGGATGTCCTTCACCGCACGCTCAACCTCCGCACCCAGCCGCTCGATCACCGCGAGGTCTGGCCCTGCGATCTTGATGCCCACCGGCGATTTGATGCCCGTGGCGAGCATGTCGATGCGATTGCGGATGGGATTGACCCAGACATTGCCCATGCCGGGAATCTTCAAGGCCGCGTCCATTTCCTCAATCAGTTTTTCAGTCGTGAGGCCAGCGCGCCACTCCGCCTTCGGCTTGAGTTGCACCGTGGTCTCGATCATTTCCAGCGGTGCCGGGTCAGTCGCGGTTTCGGCACGGCCAATCTTGCCGAACACGCGATGCACCTCCGGGAAGGTTTTGAGAATCCGATCCGTCTGCTGAAGGATTTCCGCACCCTTGCCCACAGCGAGCCCTGGCAGCGCGGTTGGCATGTAGAGCAGATCGCCCTCATCCAGCGGCGGCATAAACTCGCTGCCGAGCTTCACCGCAGGCCACACCGACAGCCCCAGCGCGATGAACGCGACGACCAGAGTCATGCGCGGATGGCGCAGCACGGCATGGATGCCGGGCCGGTAGATAGCGATGAGAAAGCGGTTGAGCGGGTTTTTCTGCTCGTCCTGAATCTTGCCGCGAATGAACCAGAACATCAGCACGGGGATGAGCGTCACCGACAGCCCCGCTGCCGCCGCCATCGCGTAGGTCTTGGTGTAAGCCAGCGGCGCGAACAGCCGTCCTTCCTGCGCCTGCAAGGTGAACACCGGCACGAAGCTGAGCGTGATGATGAGCAGGGAGAAGAACAGCGCCGGGCCGACTTCGGCGGCGGCATCGGCCATCACTTTCAGACGTTCCGCACCTTCGGGGTCGCGTCCGTCGTTTTCATGCTTGTAGTGTTCGAGCTTCTTGTGCGCGTTCTCGATCATCACCACCGCCGCATCCACCATCGCGCCAATGGCAATGGCGATGCCGCCGAGCGACATGATGTTGGCGTTGATGCCCTGCGCCTTCATCACCGAGAAGGCGATGAGGATGCCGAGCGGCAGGGTGAGAATCGCCACCAGGGCCGAGCGCAGATGGAACAGGAACAGCACGCAAATCAGCGCGACGACGATGAACTCTTCCACCAGCTTGGTCGTGAGATTGTCCACGGCGCGCTTGATGAGGGCCGAGCGGTCGTAGGTCTCGACGATCTCGACACCTTCCGGCAGGCTGGCCTTCAAAGTTTCCAGCTTAGCCTTGACCGCCGCGATGGTGCTGGCGGCATTGGTGCCGGAGCGCAGCACGATGACGCCACCCACCACTTCGCCTTCGCCATCCAATTCTGCGATGCCGCGCCGGGTTTCGGGGCCGAGCTGGATGGTCGCCACATCGCGCAGCAGGATCGGCGTGCCGTTGTCGCCCAGTCCCACAGGGATGCTGCGGAAGTCATCGAGCGTTTTCAGATAGCCGCGCGCGCGCACCATGTATTCGGCTTCGGCCAGCTCCAGCACCGAGCCGCCGGTTTCGCCGTTGGCGTCCTGAACGGCCTTCATCACGGTCTCGACCGGCAGCTTGAAGGCGCGTAGCCGTGAGGGATCAAGCACGATCTGATACTGCTTGTTGAAGCCGCCGAGCGTGGCGACTTCCGCCACATTGGGCACGGTCTTCAACTCGTATTTCAGGAACCAGTCCTGGAGCGCACGGAGCTGGCTGATGTCGTTCTTGCCGGTTCGATCCACCAGCGCGTATTCGTAGATCCAGCCGACGCCAGTGGCATCCGGCCCCAGTGCAGCGCGCGCATTGGCAGGCAAGCGGCCCTGCACCTGCGAGAGATATTCCAGCACGCGCGAGCGCGCCCAATACAAATCGACGCCATCCTCGAACAGGATGTAGACGAAGCTCTCGCCAAACAGCGAGTAGCCACGCACGGTCTTGGCGTAGGGCACCGAGAGCATGGTGGTAGTGAGCGGATAGGTGACCTGATCCTCCACCACCTGCGGAGCCTGGCCCGGATAGGTGGTGCGGATGATGACCTGGGTATCGCTCAGATCCGGCAGCGCATCGAGCGGCGTGGTGAGCGCGGAGTGCGCGCCCCACACCGAGAGCATCACCGCCACCAGCAGCACGAGGAAACGGTTATGGATGCTCCAATGAATGAGCTTGGCGATCATGGGGTCTGCTCCGCCATCGGACGCTCGCCAGCGGGCTCACCAGGGTGCATCTCTTTGTGCGCCTCTTCGGACATGCCTTCCATATCGCTCATGCCCTTCATGTCCTGCATCGCGGGCTGCATGGAATCTCCCATTGCTTCTCCCATCGAGCCCTTCATGTCGGACATGCCGTCCATGCCTTCCGCCATGCCTGCGCCAGCGCCCATGCGTTGATAGGCACCGAGCAAGCTGGCCTCGGAGTCGATGAGGAACTGCCCCGATACCACCACGTTCTGTCCGGCTTCGAGGCCGGAAAGAATCATCGTTTCACCGTTGCGCTCCGGGCCGGTCGTCACTGCTGCCGGGCGATAACGGCCCGCAGCCTCGGCCACCATCACCACGGTACGTTCGCCGGTGCGGATCACCGCCTCGCTCGGCACCAGCAACACATCGCGTTGGCCCCCGCCGAACAGACTCACGTCGGCAAACATGCCCGGCCGCAGCGCGCCGTCGGCGTTGTCGAACACCAGCCGCGCGCGCAGCGTGCGGGTGCCGGCGTCGAGCTGCGGGTAGAGATAGTCCACCGTGCCCTCGAACACCTTGCCCGGCAGCGATTTGAGCCGCGCCTCCGCGCTCTTGCCCTCGGCAATCCAGCCCGCCTGCACTTCGGGGATTTCGACGTTGATCCACACCTGCGAAAGATCAGCGAGCTTCATCAGTGGCATACCGGGTTCAAGCTGCGCGCCCTCGCGCGCCATCAGCTCCACCACGAAGCCACTGGCGGGTGAGAACACGCCGGACTGGCTGCCCGCGCCCGCGCCGCCACCGAGCAGGCGCAGGCGCTGTTGACTGGCTTTGGCGAGGGCGGCATCGCCGGAGTCCTGCACCAGCTTCAGTTCTTGTTTCGCCGCGAACAGATCGGGTGAATACAGCGCGGCCAGCCGCTGGCCCTTCTTCACCGGGTCGCCTTCGGCGCGCACATCGAGTCGCTCGATCCACCCCGCCGTGCGCGACTGCACCACCACAATGCGACGCTCGTCGAGGGCGACGCTGCCGACTGCTTCCACACGCTGGAAGAACGTGCCGAGGGTGGCCGGTGCCACCCGCACGCCCAGGTTCTGCGCCATGCGCGGGTCAATCACCACCACCGTGCCGCCGCCCATGCCCCCAGACTCGCCGGCGTATTTGGGCACCAGCTGCATGTCCATGAAGGGCGACTTGCCCGGTGCGTCGAACTTCTGCGCGGGCACCATCGGGTCATACCAGTAGAGGATTTTCTTTTCCTCGCTGGACATCGCCATGCCATCAGACATGGCGGCAACGGGCGCTTCCTCGCGTTTGGTGAGCTTCATGCCGCAGATCGGGCAGCTGCCGGGCTCGCCCTGCTTCACCTGCGGGTGCATCGCACAGGTGTAGTAGGTCTTGCCTTCGGCGGTCATGCGCTTTTCGAGCTTGTGCTTGTGGGGCGCGTCGGGCTGGGCCAGCCACCAGCCGCCACCGGCGGCAACGAGGGTGATGACGGTGAGCACCGCGATGGTTTTGGTTTTCATGGTCGTCTTCCTAATCAGGGTGCGAAGTAGCGCAGCTGCACTTGGTGCTTCGCGGAATCGAGTTGCAGATCGAGCTGTTGCATGGCGAGTTCGAGTGCCATGCGGCGGGAATCGAGCACGTCCTTGAGCAGGCCCGTGCCCACGCCGTAGGCAACCAGTGCCGCCTCGATGCGCGCCCGCGATTGCGGTAGCAGGCTGTCGTCGTAGCGACGCAGGCGCGCTTGCAGGCGCTGCCAGTCGTCGGCGTTCAGACGGATCAAGGCGGTCTGTTCACGCAGCACGTCATCAACCCGCGCCTGCTGTGCCGACTGCATTGCCAGCGCGGATTCGAGCTGCCGGTCTTGCCGATTGGCAGAGAACACCGGCAGGCCGATCTCAAACTGCAATTGCGCGTAGTCAGCGAACGCAGGCCGGTGGCCGTAGCCCAAGCTCACCGCCCAGTCGGGCCGGTAGTCCTGCCGGGCGAGACCAATGTCGGTCTCTGCCACCGCAACTTTCTTCGCCTCCGCGAGAAAGTGCGGGTGCGTGCGCAGCGCCGCGATCAGCGCCGGTACGTCGGGTGCGGCATCCGCTGGCAGATCGGGACAGAGCGGATTGAAGGCCGCTTCGCCGATCCAGCGTGCGAGGCCGTTGCGGTAGTGGCGCGCGCTTTGGCTGTAGCCATCGGCGCGATCACGTAGCGATTCAG
>JBKJJE010000008.1:0-2748 GCA_046598075.1 Stagnimonas sp. | reverse complement strand
GGCTGCGGCTTTGCCAGCAAGGCGCTCGCCGGCGTCGGCGTGATGTTCTATCTGCTGCTGGCGCTGCGCCAGCAGCTGCGCAGCCGCGGCACACTGGCGCAGGAGCCAAATCTCGCGACGCTGCTGGACCTGGTGGCACTCGGCACGGTTGCCGATGTCGCAAGGCTGGACCACAACAACCGCATCCTGGTCGAGCAGGGCCTGCGGCGCATCCGTGCCGGGCGCGCGCAGCCGGGTCTGCAGGCGCTGCTGGAAGTGGCAGGCCGCCAGTCCGCGCACCTGAGCGCCATCGATCTCGGCTTCGTGCTGGGGCCGCGACTGAATGCAGCTGGGCGGCTGGAAGACATGCGCATGGGCATCGAGTGCCTGCTCGCACCCACGCTGGAGGCGGCACGGCCGCTGGCGCGCCAGCTGGATGCGCTCAACCGCGAGCGCCGTGCGCTCACCGCGCAGATGTCCGACGAGGCCTTCGTGATCACTGCCGGTACTGATGCGGTGGGCGTCTGTGCCTTCGACGAGAGCTGGCACGAAGGCGTGGTTGGACTGGTGGCTGCCAAGCTCAAGGAGACCCACCACCGGCCTGCGATTGCCTTTGCGCGCGCCAGCGAAAGCGGTGTGCTGAAAGGCTCCGCACGCAGCATTTCCGGCTTCAATGTGCGCGATGCGCTGGCTGCTGTCGACGCTGCGCACCCGCAGCTGATCACCCGCTTTGGTGGCCACGCGATGGCTGCGGGGCTGACCCTGCCGGAAGCCGGCTATCAGATGTTCTGCACCGCCTTCGACGCCATCTGCAGCAGCAGCCTGCCGCCGGCGGCGCTGCAACGCACGCTGCTCACCGATGGCGCGCTGGAACCGGGTGAACTCTGCATGGCCACAGCCCAGGTACTGGAAACACTCGGCCCCTGGGGGCAGGGCTTCGAGGAGCCGCTGTTCGACGGTGATTTCAAGGTCATCGGCCTGCGGCTGATGGGCAGCGAGCAGCAGCATGTGCGCTACCAGCTGCGTGCCGCCGATGGCAGCGGCATCGAGGCAGTGGATTTTGGCGGCGCCGAGCGCGCCGCGGCGGTGGGCAGTGCCGTGCAGCTGGCCTATCAGCTGGGCGTGAATCGCTACAACGGCAGCGAGAATCTGCAATTGCGGGTGGTGCAGTTGCGGTCTGGCTAAAGGCTGTCCTGCCGCCTGCGCAGACGGTAGTACACGGTGTGCGCCGCCGCCAGTCCGATGCAGATCGCCACCGGCAGCCAGAGTGCCGCAAATCCGCGCTGCAGCCAGGCCACCGCACCGCCCGTCGCGCCGATCAGGAAGCCGCTCACCACCAGCGCGTGCAGCCGCACCCGGCGGGACTCCACCGGCAGGCCGCGCAGCCAGTGACCGAAGGTGATGCCGAGGTCGGTGACAGTGCCGGTGATGTGGGTGGTGCGGATGATCGCACCGCTGTAGGTGGAGACCATCGCGTTCTGGGTGCCGCAGGCGGCGGAGGCCCACAGTGCCGCCGTTTCGGCATCGGCTCCAAAGCCCGCCAGCGCAGCCACCAGCAGTGCGGCCTCGACCAGCAGGCACAGGCCGTAACGGCGGTCGAGCCTGAGCGTGCCGTCGCGGATGATCCAGCCGCTGAGCGCAGCGCCGAGAAAGAATGCGCCGATCACCAGCATCAGGTGCAGGGTCCGGCCGAGATCGCCCTTGGCCAGCTCCAGGCCCAGCCACGATGCCGAGCCGGTCACGTGTGACAAGGCCTGATGCTCGAGGCTCAGCAGTCCCACTGCATTGATGCCGCCGGCGTTGAACGCCAGCAGCCAGGCGCCCCATTCAACCCAGGCGGGTAGTTGTCTGGTCATGGCCGCAGAGTAGCCAGCGCAGGGCGTGGCTGCACGTATCGACGCTCGGTGGAGTCCCTGCGCCGGCAGACCGATGCGCTAGAAAGCCGAGCCTATACTGGCAATCCCTGTCCTGGTGCCCATGCCGGTCTCTATGAATACGCCGCCTCCCAGTGCCTGCGAGCCAGGCAGCCAGCCCCCGGCAGTCCCCAGGAGTGGCGACTGGTTTTCACGCAGTCACCTGCAGGCGCTGGTGCTGCTGCTGCTCACCGCGCTTGGCATCGCACTCTGCTACCGGATGGCTGCACCGTTTCTGCCTGCCATTGCCTGGGCGCTGGCCCTCGCGGTGCTGTTCATGCCCTTGCAGCACCGACTGGAATCGAAGCTCAGGCATGCCAGCCTGGCGGCACTGATGTCGGTGATGGTGATCAGCCTGCTGGTGGTGGTTCCGGTCATCTTTGTCGGGCAGCAGCTGGTGGTGCAGGCCGCCAAGGGTGCGCAGCTGATCGACGACAAGGTGACCTCCGGCGAATGGCGACGTGCCATCGAAGCCCAGCCCCGACTGGCGCCTGTGGTCGACCGCATCGAGCAGCAGATCGACCTGCCGGGCGCAGTCAAATCGCTCACCGCGAAGCTCACCGGGTTTGCCGGCCTGGTGGTCAAGGGCTCGGTGTTCCACCTCATCGGCTTCGGGCTGACGCTCTATCTGCTGTTCTTTTTCCTGCGTGACCGCAGCCTGGTGCTTGCCGCGCTGCGCGCGCTCTCGCCGCTCACCGCGCCGGAGATGGACCGCCTGTTCGCGCGCGTCGGCGACACCCTGCACGCGACCATCTACGGCACCTTGGCGGTGGCCGCGCTGCAGGGTTTTCTCGGTGGGCTGATGTTCTGGTGGCTGGGGCTGCCAGCACCCATGCTGTGGGGCGTGGTGATGGCG
>JBKJJE010000131.1:0-11661 GCA_046598075.1 Stagnimonas sp. | reverse complement strand
CGGCAGCCAGATTTTTCTCTTCCAGCCATCGGAGTTTCACCATGACGATCAACACCAACCGCCGCGCCTTTCTGGGGCTGTGCGGCGCTGCCGCCCTAGCCGCCATCCCTGTCCGTTTGATGGCAGCCGATGCCGCCCCCGCCAAGCTCGACCTCAAGGACCCCACCGCCGTTGCACTCGGCTACGTGCTGGATGCCAAAAAGGTGACCGCTGCCAAGGAGCCGACCTACAAGGCCGGCTCCCACTGTGGCAATTGCAAGCTGTATGTGGCCGCGCAGGAGAAATCCGGCTACGCGCCCTGCGGCGCCGTGGGCGGCAAGCTGGTCGCCAAGGCTGGCTGGTGTAAAGCCTACGCAGGCTAGCGCGAGGTGGCTGCAATGATCGCGGCCCAGCCGCGAGCTTGTGCCGTTGTCGGGGCCGGGGCGGCGGGTCTTGCTGCTGCGCGTGTTTTGCAGCAGCAGGGTCACGCCGTCACCCTCTTCGACAAGGGCCGCCGGGTAGGTGGCCGGATGGCTGTGCGTGAGACAGCCCATGGGGTGTTCGATCACGGCGCGCCTGGTTTCATGCCCCGTGCGGCGGGCTTTGTCGACGCACTGCAGCAGCCTTGCGAACTGGGGCATGCGGCGCCATGGCCGGCCGCCGGCGCAGGGGCCATCACCGGGGTACCGACGGTGCAGGCACTGGCGAGTTATTGGTGCGATGCACTTGACGTGCGCTGCTCGCATCACGTCGAGTCGATCCGCCCCATCAACCAGGGCTTTGCGCTGTATCTGCAGGGAGATTCGCAGCCACACCGTTTCGATGCCGTGATCGTGACCGTGCCGCAGCCGCAGTTGAAGGCCCTGCTGCCGGACTTGTTGCTGCCGCGCGAGTTGACGCGCATCGTCTACGACCCCTGCTGGACGCTGCTGTGGACGCCGGCGACCGCGAGCCTGCCGCCAGCGACGCAGATCAAGGTCGCGGGCCACGCCAGCATCGACACCGTCATCCGCGAAGACCTCAAACCTGGTCGCTGCGGACCACCGCGCTACACCGTGCATGCCCTCGCCGCCTGGTCCCGCGCCCTGCTTGAGCAGCCGCCTGAGCAGATGCTGCCGCTGCTGGTCGCAGAAGCCGCGCAGTGGCTGGGCATTGCCCCTGACGCCCATTACGCAGCCGCCCACCGTTGGCGCTACGCCCGCATGCAGGCCTGCCTCGATGCCGCGCAGCTCACCCTCGCCCCTGGCTTGCACTACGCCAGCGATGGTTGCCTGGGCGATGGTGTCGAATCTGCCCATTGCAGTGGTAGGGCGGCGGCGCTAGCACTGCTCGATGCCGCGGCCCCGGCCGAGAGCGCATCGTGATCACCGATTTCGCACCCACCCCCGCTGCCGCCCGAGCGCGTCTCTCGCTGGTTGATGCCACGGCCTACGCCCGCACCCGCAATGCGCTCGATGGCGCTGTGACGGGCCTTTCACCCTACTTCACCCACGGCCTGCTGGACTTGCCGGACGCACTCGTCACGCTGCAGCGACAGCATCCACTCGGGCCGCAGGACAAGCTGGTGATGGAGTTCGGCTGGCGGGAGTTCTTCGCGCATGTCTGGCAACACCAGGGCGAGCGCATCTTCAGCGACCTGAGCCCTGCCATCCCCGGCGTGCGCTACGCCAGCATGCTGCCCGCCGACGTGCGGTCCGCCAGTACCGGAGTGCCCGCCATCGACCAGGCCGTGCGCCAGCTCTACGCCACCGGCTACCTGCACAACCACGCGCGCATGTGGCTCGCCAGCTACCTCGTGCATCTGCGCAAAGTGCATTGGCGGGTGGGTGCAGACTGGCTGTATGCGCATCTCCTCGATGGCGATCTCGCCAGCAATCACCTCTCGTGGCAGTGGGTGGCAGGCACCTTCAGCGTCAAGCCCTACCTGTTCAATGCCGAGAACGTCGCGCGCTATGCCCCGGCGCCGTGGCACAGCAGCGGCACGGTCATCGACACCAGCTACGAGGCCTTGGATCAGATCGCGCGCGAGTCCGCCGATTGCGGGCCTGAAGCCCTGCAACCGGCCCCCTGCGACATGCCTGCGCTGCATGACGCACCTCCGCCGCAATCCTTCGCTGAACTGCCCGCCGATGGGCTGGCTGGTCTGCCGCTGGCAGTTCACCTCGTCCACCCCTGGAGCCTGGGCGAGCCCGCAGCGTCCGGCTATCGACTGGGCGTGCTTCATCTGCCTTTCCACGCGCGCTTTCCGTGGTCTGCACGGCGCTGGGCTTTTGTGGTCGAACGGATGCACGCCTGCTGCGATGCCGTTTTCGTCGGCGACTTCGCAGCACTGCTGCCCCGCCTTGCCAGCCATCGGCTGAGCGCCCGCGACACGGCAAATCCAGGCTACCGGCAAGCCTTCGGCACAGGCCAGGTGCAACTCGAATCCATCCCCCGTTTTCTCGACGAACCAGGCCATTATTGCCAGAGCTTCAGCAAGTTCTACGGCACTCAACTGCACGGTAAATGGCACCGATGAGAACCACCACGCCCTACCCCGACGAACTGCCGATTTTCTCGCTCGGCAATCCGCTGTTCCCTGCCGGCCTACTGCATCTCAACATCTTCGAGCCGCGCTACCTGGCGATGACGGCCGACTGCATCCGCCACGGCAAGCCGTTTGGCGTCAGCCTGATCCGCGCGGGCTTCGAGGTGGGCGTGCCGGCGATACCCTCGGCCATCGGCTGCACCGCGCGCATTCTCGAGTGGTCGCAGCCGATGACCGACCGCTATCGGCTGCTGGCGCAAGGCGAGTCGATGTTCAAGATCATCAGCCGGCGCGTCGCTGACGATGGCCTGATGCTGGCGCGGGTGGAACTGATCGACCCGCCTGATCCGCTGGCCTTGCCTGCGCAGCACCAGGCTCTGGCTCGGCTCATCCAAGAACTGATCGAGGCCCTGGGCGAGGACGCCCCGATACCCAAACCCTGGCGTCTCGACGACGCCGCCTGGGTCGCCAACCGCTGGGCCGAGTTGTTGCCAGTCACCCCCGAGCGCCGCCAGCGCTGGCTGGAACAGGCCGATCCGCTGACGGCGCTGGTGGAGATCGAGCGCTGCCTCAGAGAGCAGACTGGCGGCGGGCTTAGTTAGTCAGGTTGCTGCGATCTGCTTCACAGCAGCGCCAGAAAAGCCTCCCAGCCCAGCACTGCCACGCCGAGCTTCTCGGCCTTGGCGAGCTTGCTGCCGGCGGCTTCGCCCGCCAGCAGATAGTCGGTCTTCGCCGATACCGAGCCAGTCACCTTGCCACCGGCGGCTTCAATGCGCGTCGCCACTGCCTCGCGCGATTCCGGCAGCGTGCCGGTGATGACCAAAGTCTTGCCGCTGAGCGGGCCTTCGATCACCGCGTTGCTGACTTCGAGCCACTCGATCTTGATGTCTCTCAGCGACTGGATCAGCTGCAGATGATGGGCATCGGTAAACCAGCGTGCCAGCTGTGCAGCCACTTCTGGCCCGACATCGGGCACGGCTTGCAGCAGCGGGAAACGATCCTTCTTCTTCTCGGCCGTGGCGGTGGGCGCATCAGCCTGTGCCGCTGCAATGAGGGCCTCCAGAGTGCCGAAGTGGCGCGCCAGCGCCTCGGCGGTGGACTCGCCGACATCGCGGATGCCGAGCGCAAACAGGAAGCGCCCAAGACTGGTGTGCTTCGCCTTCTCGGCGGCTTCGACGATGTTGGCGGCTGATTTCTCGGCCATGCGCTCGAGGGCAGCGAGCTTCTCGACATCGAGCCGGAACAGGTCGACCGGCGACTTCACCATGCCCTGGTCGATCAACTGTGCCAGCAGCTTCTCGCCGAAGCCCTCGATATCCATCGCGCGACGGCCGACGAAGTGCAGCAGCCCGGCGTGCAGTTGCGCACGGCAGGTGAGGCCGCCGGTGCAGCGGGCGACGGCCTCGTCTGCCTCGCGGACCACCGGCGCGCCGCACACCGGACACTCGGCAGGCAGCAGCACCACGCGGGCCTCCGCTGGCCGCTTTTCCGGCAGTGCACGCGCGACTTCGGGAATCACGTCGCCCGCACGCCGGACGATCACCGCATCGCCGATGCGCACATCCTTGCGCGCCACTTCATCCATGTTGTGCAGCGTCGCGTTGCTGACGGTAGCGCCACCGACGAACACCGGCTTCAGCCGCGCCACCGGCGTGACGGCCCCGGTGCGGCCCACCTGGAACTCCACATCGAGCAGGATCGTCTCGGCCTCGGCCGCCGGAAACTTGTGCGCTATCGCCCAGCGCGGCGCGCGGCTGACGCTGCCGAGCTCTTCACGGCCAGCCAGATCGTTGAGTTTGTAGACCACCCCGTCGATGTCGAATGGCAGGCTGGCGCGCTGCGCCTGCATCGCCTGGTAATAGGCCATGCAACCTTCGGTACCGCGCACGGTTTCGACCAGCGCGGAGACTGGCAGACCCCAGGTCTTGAGCTGTTGCAGCAGCTCTGCGTGCCGCTTGAATAGCGCCATGCCCTCGCTGACGCCAACGGCATAGGCATAGAACGCCAGCGGCCGGCTGGCGGTGATCTTCGCATCCAGCTGGCGCAAGGCACCCGCGGCGGCATTGCGCGGATTGACGAAAGTCTTTGCCCCCGCCGCCTCCAGCTCGGCATTGAGTTTGCGGAAGGCTGCGAGCGGAAAGAACACCTCGCCGCGCACTTCCAGCAGCGCCGGTATCGCCTCGCCGACGAGCCGCAGCGGAATGCTCCTGATGGTGCGCAGATTCGCGGAAATGTCCTCGCCGGTCACGCCGTCGCCACGGGTCGCACCCCGGGCGAACAGGCCGTGTTCGTAGATCAGCGACACCGCCAGCCCGTCGAGCTTCGGCTCGGCCATGTATTCGACTGCGCTCGTCTCTCCCAGCACTTCACGCACCCGCCGGTCGAAGTCCGCCAACTCCTCCGGCGTGAAGGCATTGTTGAGCGACTGCATCGGCAGTCGGTGCCGCAGCGGCGCAAAAGCCTTCAGCGCGGTGCCGCCGACGCGCAGGGTGGGCGAGTCCGCCGATTGCAAGGCGGGATGCGCGCCCTCGAGCGCCTGCAATTCGCGAAACAGCGCGTCGTATTCGGCGTCCGAAACCTCTGGATCGTCGAGTAGGTAATAGCGCTGATTGTGCCGATGCAGCAGCGCCCGCAAGGCCTCGGCGCGCCGGCGAATCTCGGCAGGGATCACGACATCGGGTTCTGTCGCGCCCACTGCTCCACTTCACGTTCGAGCTTGAGTGTGGCTTCCGGCGAGAGCGGCTGGCGACGCATGTCGTAGACGCTGGCGTTGAGGGACTTCGCCAGACTCTGGGCAGTCGCCAGCATTTCCCGGAAAGTCGAGAGCGCCGGCAGCGGGCCGGGCAGCACCATGAAAATCGACAGCCCGGGTGTGGAGAAACTGTGCTCGTCGGCAGGGTCGATCAGGCCCGGCTTGAGCAGGCTGGCGACGCTGTACACCGACTCGCCGTCGGCCAGCCGGTGATAGATCTGCTTGGCGCCGAACTCCAGCCCGTGCTGGCGCAGCGCGGCATGGATCTGCGGCCCGAAAATATGCGTGCCTTCGCGTTCGGCAATCAGCAGGGCGATGATCTTCTGCGGGGTTTCGCCGCGTGCCAGCTGGCTCGCGGTCGGCGCGCCGTTGAGGCTGGGAGCGACCCTGGCCGGGCGCGGCTTGCCGACCCCGAATTCGTCGAACTGCTGGGTGGAAGTGAACATGTCCAGCTGCTTGTCGTTGCTCTTGCCGCGCCGGGAGGCTCCATCGCTACTCCATTCGCCCAGCGTGTCGCGATTGCGGCGCGACACCCACCAGACCACCACGGCAGCACCCAGTCCGACGATCAGCACAGCCCAATTCAGTGGCGTCATGCGGCGTTCTCAGCAGGCAGTTCAGGCAATTCGGTCCCCGTCAATTCAACCGCCTGCGCCACATCCACGCTGACCAGGCGCGACACGCCCGGCTCCTGCATGGTGACGCCGTGCAGCTGGTTGGCAAGCTCCATGGTGATTTTGTTGTGGGTAATGATAATGAATTGAACGCCTTGCGACATTTCGCGGACGATCTCGCAAAACCGGCCGACGTTGGCGTCATCGAGCGGCGCGTCGACCTCGTCCATCAGGCAGAACGGCGCGGGGTTGAGCTGGAACAAGGCCAGCAGCAGTGCGACGGCAGTCATCGCTTTTTCGCCGCCGCTCAGGAGCTGGATGGTGGAATTGCGCTTGCCGGGCGGGCGCGCCATCACCCGCACGCCGGTGTCGAGCAGGCTGTCGCCGGTGAGTTCGAGATAGGCCTCGCCACCGCCAAAGAGTTTGGGGAAGCGATCCATGAACACGGCGTTGACGGTGTCGAAAGTCTGCTTGAACAGATCGCGCGTCTCGGCGTCGATTTTCTTCATAGCGTCTTCGAGCGTGTTGAGTGCGCCGTCGAGGTCGTCGTATTGCTCCTGCAGATATTTCGAGCGCGCCTGGCCTTCTTCCAGCTCCTGAATCGCAGCGAGGTTGATCGCCCCCAGACGCTCTATGCGACGCAGCGTCGATGCCAGTTTCTCTTCCCAGACTTCGGCACTCGCGTCAGCTGCGAGCCCCTCCTTCAGCACATCGAGTGCGAAGCCGGTCTCGACAAACTGTTCGAGCAGAGAGGCCTCGCGCGCCTTGTCGCCCTCGGCATCGAGGCGCGATTGCTGCAGGCGATCGCGGCAGGCGTCCTGCGCAAACTCTGCGGTACGTGCGGTTTGCTGGGCGCTGCTCAACTGCTGCTCGGTGGCGCCCGCCAGCTCGCGCGCCGCACGCAGCTTGTCGCGAGCCGCAGTAACGGCAGCGCGGGCAGCATCCACCTCGGCGGCATTGGCGATGATTGGCTCGGCCAGCTCACCCGCCAGGGCCTCCTGCTCGCCCTTGGTCTGGCGACTGGTCTCAATGCGTGCAGCGAGATCTTGCAGGGTCTGCTGCAGGGCGGCGGCGGCACTGCGCTGGCCGGCCAGTCGCAGCTGCACTGCATTGCGGGCCTGTGCAGCCTGGGTCAGCGCATTGCGCAGGCGCATCACTGCGTCGCGAGCACGGGCTTGGCTCTGCTGCAACTCGGCACGCTCGGCCTTGAGCTGGGTCGCGGTGGCTTCGAGCTGGGCCAGTTTCTCGCGTGACTCAGTGGCCTCCCTGTTCTGCTGCGCCTGTTGCTCGCTCAAGCTTTGCAGCTCCTGGGCGAGCTGTGCGGCGCGTGCCAGCACCTGCTCCAAGCGCACCGCCTGCGCCTGGCGGAAAGCCATGCGCTGCGCCTGACGCTGGCGACGCGCTTCGGTCTTGCTGGCCAGTTCTCTCCGCTCGATCTCGAGCGTCTGCTGTTGCTGGCGCGCACCGCCGAGTTCCTGTTCCTGTTCAGCCACTTTGCTGGCCAGCTCATCCACCGTGATCTTGAGCTGCTTCAGCAGCTGCGCCCGGGCCAGCACGCCAGACTGCGCATCGCCAGTCTTGGGATGGCGCACCCAGCCCCGGCCGCGCCAGATGCCCTCGGGCGTGATCACCGACTCGCCCGCCAGCAGCGTCTCGGCCCGCTGGCGCGCACCCTCGGCATTGGCAGCAATGAAGATGCCGTGCAGCACATCCAGCACCGCTGCCGGGCCGGTGACGAAGTGCGAGAGGCGATCAGTCTCGCTCTGTGCTTCACCCGTGGTCGGGTCGAGCAGCGCGATGCCGGCCTTGGGCGCGCCGCTGGCCTCAGCGAACGCAGGCGTCAGCGGCGCTTGCAGCAGGCCGCCGAGCACGTGTTCGATGGCGGGTTCCCAGCCGCCACTCACATTCAGTTGCGCCGCGAGACGCGGCACTTCGGTGAGTTGTTGCTGGCGCAGCCATTGGTTGAGTTCGGCGTCGTCCTGCCGCAATGCGGCCTGTTGCAGGGTTTCCAGCGAGGCAAGGCGGCCGCGTGCAGATTGCAGCGCCTGACGATCTTCATGCAGTCGGCTTTCCAGCGTCGCCCGCGAATCGCGCAAGCTGGAAAGCTGCTGATCCACCTGCTGCAAGCTCGCTTGCGCATCGGCCAGTTCGGTTTGCAGTGTGGTCAGCTCGGTATCGGCTTCCAGCAGACTGGCCTGGATCGGCGTGGCATTGAGCGCGCCGTGCTCGGCGCTGAGGCGTTTCAGGCGTTCGTCGGTCATGAAGCGCGCGCGATCCAGCTGCTGCACGCGCACCCGCTCGGCTTCGACCTGCGTCAACGGCGCTTCGCTGCGCGCCAAGTGTTCGTTCCAGCGGGTCTGCTCTGCCTGAACTTCGGCTTCGGCCTTGCTCACGGCTGCCAGCGCATCGCCTTCGGCCGCTTCGGCGGTTTTGACCTGGCCATCGAGGCCGGTCACTTCGGTTTCGAGTGAGAGCAAGCGGGCCTGTTCGCGCTGCTCGCGGCTTTCGAGATCCGCCAGCTGGCGCGCCAGCTGTTCCAGCTCGCGAGCCTTCAGCGATTGCAGCTCGCGGGCATGGGCCAGCGCCTGTTCGTGACGGGCGAGCTGGGCCTCGGCTTCGTAAAGCAGGCCCTGGTCGACGTTGACGGCTTCCTGTTTTTCCTTGAGCGCGGCTTCTGCTGCAGTGCGCGCTTCGAGCGTGCGCGCGACCTCGGCCCTGGCGGCGTCGAGACCGGCTTCCTGCGTGCTGATTTCCGCCAGCTTGGCAGCACGCTGCGCCTCGATGGTGCTCAACCGCAGCGCCAGGATTTCTGCGCGAAGTTGTCGCTCTTCAGCCTTGAAAGTCTTGAACTTTTCGGCATTGGCGGACTGCTTTACCAATACTTCAAGTCTTGCCGCAAGTTCAGAGCGCAAATCATTGAGACGACTCAGGTTCTCGCGAGTCTGCTTGATGCGGCTCTCGGTTTCGCGGCGGCGCTCTTTGTATTTGCTGATGCCGGCGGCCTCCTCCAGCCACTGGCGCAGCTCGTCGGGCTTGGCCTCGACCATGCGGGACACCATGCCCTGCTCGATGATCGCGTACTGGTTCTTGCCGCCCAAGCCCGTTCCCAGAAACAGATCGGTGACATCACGCTTCAGACACTTGGCACCATTCAGGTAGTACTGCGAGTTGCCGTCGCGCGCGAGTTCGCGCTTCACCGAAATTTCGGTATAGGCCGCGTAGGGGCCGACGATCTGCTGATCGCTGTTGTCGAACACCAGCTCGACCGAGGCACGCCCCACCGGCTTGCGGGTCTTGCTGCCGTTGAAAATCACGTCTTCGGAGTCCGAACCGCGCAGGTTTTTGATGCTGGTTTCACCCAGCACCCAGCGCACCGCATCGATCAGGTTGGACTTGCCGCAGCCATTAGGTCCGACCACGGCCGTGAGGTTGGACGGCAGCGGCAGCTGGGTGGGATCGACAAAGGATTTGAAGCCCGCGAGCTTGATGGCGGTAAGGCGCATTTGTATTCGATTTATCTCGCCGCCTGGAAGGCGGTCTGGCTGGGGGCCTAGTGTAAATTACATGAAGATTTCAAAGCACTTTCCCATGACCGCCCGTCCCAGCAAGCAACTCGAAACCTTTCCCAACCCCTCGACCGGCCGCGACTTCGTGATCCGCATGCGGATGCCGGAGTTCACCTGCCTCTGCCCGAAGACCGGCCAGCCCGATTTCGCGACCTTCTACCTCGAATACATCCCCGACCAGACCTGCGTGGAGCTGAAGTCCCTGAAGCTCTACATGTGGAGCTATCGCGACGAGGGCGCGTTTCACGAGGCAGTGACCAACCGTATCCTCGATGACCTGGCTGGCGCCACAAATCCAAAGTTCATGCGGCTGACTGCCGACTGGTATGTGCGCGGCGGCATCTACACCCATGTCACGGTCGAGCATCGCCAACCCGGCTACAAGCCCGATTTCGCCGACCCCAGCGGGTTGCCGCCTGCGAAGTGGGACGGCTACCAGAATCACTGACCG
Organism: Stagnimonas sp.; assembly: GCA_046598075.1. GTDB lineage: Bacteria > Pseudomonadota > Gammaproteobacteria > Nevskiales > Nevskiaceae > Stagnimonas. The sequence continues at coordinate 1,772 of JBKJJE010000131.1, read as the reverse complement.
CCGCGACGCCCGGCATGGAATGGTCAGGCGTCGCAGTTGACCTCTACTGTGAGCGGCTGGGCCCCGGCCTGTGGGCAGAACCGCTGAATGCGCTTTCCAATCTCGGTTTCATCGTCGCCGGGCTCTGGCTGCTGCGCCGCAGCACCCGGCGAGGCGAGCCAGGCCCGGTGCGAGCGCTGGCCTGGCTGATGGTGCTGATCGGCTGCGGCAGTGCGGCTTTCCATACCTTTGCCACCCGCTGGGCCGAGCTGCTCGATGTGCTGTTCATCGCGCTTTTCATTTACTGGTTTGTGGCCTGCTATGCACGTTACCGCTGGGGTGCCGCCTGGTGGCTGGCACTGCTGTGCATGGGGCTGTTTCATGGCTTTGGACTGCTGATCCGCTCCGGCTTTCCAGCGGCCGCCTTCAATGGCTCGGTGGGCTATTTTCCTGCCCTCGCTGGCTTGCTGGTGTTTGGTCTGCTCTCCACCTGGAAAGACCGCTGGCACCGGGCGCGCGGCCTGTTCGCAGCCGCTCTGGTGTTTGCAGTGTCGCTGTCGTTGCGCACGCTGGACCAGGACCTTTGCAGCCGCTGGCCATACGGCACGCACTGGGCCTGGCATCTGCTGAACGCGGTCACCCTGGGCCTCGCCAGCTTGAGCATCAGCCACTCGCCGGGGCTGGTCCGCAACCGGGTCTAGCTGCCGTCGGGCAACACCGTCACCGGTACCCCATTCAAGGCGGCATTGCCGCTGAGCACGTCGAGCGAGAGCTCGTCGGTGAGGTCGTTGTTGCTCGCGCCAGCGTGCGCGTCGGCAATGCCCATGCGGGTGCCGCCACGGTTGTGGCCCCAGCCGTGCGGCAGGCTGACCACGCCCGGCATCATCTCGGCACTGGCCTCTACCTCGACACGAACCTCGCCAACCCGCGAGCGCACCCGCACCGTGCTGCCACTGCTGAGCCCACGCGCAGCGGCATCGTCCGGGTGCATCAGCAGCTGGTGGCGCGCCGCGCCTTTTACCAGTCGGTGGGAGTTGTGCATCCAGGAATTGTTGCTGCGCACATGGCGGCGGCCGATCAGGCGCAGTTCGCCGCTGGCCGGCGCGGCGGCGTGCAGGGTCTCGGCGAAACGGGCCAGTTCCTCAAACAGTAGTGCCGGCGCGGCCTGGATCCGTTTGTCGGCATGCGCCAGCCGCTCTGGCAGCGTCGGCCGCAGCGCGCCCAGGTCCATGCCGTGCGGCTCGGCTTGCAGGGCCTTGACCGACAGCCTGCGCGGACTCGCCTGCAGGCCGAGATCCGCAATCTGCTGCGGGCGTGGCATTTGCTTCACTGGCTGGCCCAGCTTCTCGGCCAGGCGCTTGCCGACGGCCTGGAAGATTTCCCAGTCGTGCATGGTCCCCGGCGCCTTGTCGAACAGCGGCGTGTTGAAGCGTGCGGTGTTGCGCACGGCAAAGTGATGAAAGATGAGGTCGTAGTGATCGTGTTCCAGCGCGCAGGTGGGCGGCAGGATCACGTCGGCGTGGCGGGTGGTCTCGTTGAGATAGATATCGACGCTGACCATGAAGTCCAGCGAGTCGAGTGCGGCGTCCAGCCGGCGGCCATTGGGGGTGGACAGCACCGGGTTGCCGGCGATGGTGACCAGTGCCCGCACCTGCCCTGGCCCTTCGGTTTCGATCTCCTCGGCCAGTGCCGCCACCGGCAGCTCGCCGCCGAACTCCGGCAGGCCGCGCACGCGGGTCCTGATCTTGCCAAAGGAGCCCGGCTTCGACTGCGCCGCGCCGTAGGTCATATCC
>JBKJJE010000026.1:0-14068 GCA_046598075.1 Stagnimonas sp. | reverse complement strand
TCAGCAGATACCTTGGTCAAGGCAGCCGTGGTGGTGGTCTTGCCATGATCCACATGACCAATGGTGCCAACATTCACATGGGGCTTGCTGCGGTCAAACTTTTCCTTGGCCATCTTGATCTCCGACTGCGTTTGCAAAGAGCTGTGTTGAAAGGGAACTGCCTTACTGCAAATTGGTGCCTACTATCGGAATCGAACCGATGACCTCTTCCTTACCAAGGAAGTGCTCTACCGACTGAGCTAAGTGGGCCTGTTGACTTGTCTTTTTCGCCGATGGCAGCGTTGAAAATCGGCTCCGCTGCTCACGGACATTCAGTCCGCTGCGCTGCTCGCTCGATTTTCGCCTTGCCCTCGACGAAAAATCCTGCGTCAACGGTGAGATTGGCGCAGGCACTGCAAAACCTTTACATCTACAACTGGAGCGGGTGAAGGGAATCGAACCCTCGTCAGTAGCTTGGAAGGCTACAGCTCTACCATTGAGCTACACCCGCACTACCTTGCCGCTGCCGCTTTATCGCCTGCTGACTGGTGGAGAGAGAAGGATTCGAACCTTCGTAGACATAAGTCAGCAGATTTACAGTCTGCCCTCGTTGGCCGCTTGAGTATCTCTCCGCTTTTCAGCGAGCCGCGGATTGTCTTTTCGAGACCCTCCGCTGTCAAGGAAAATCGTCCGGATCAGGCGCTTTTTCTGGCCTCCAGACTTTCCCAGCGCACATAGAGGGCATTGAGATCTGCCTGCAAGGCGTTCAACCGCTTCTGAGTGGTGATCGCCTTGCTCTGATCTTTGGCATATAGATCAGCCAGTTGCCCGCCGATCAGCGTTTGCTCGGTTTCCATTTTTTCGATTTGCGCCGGCAACATCTCCAGCTCGCGTTTTTCTTTGCTGTTGAGCGCCGGTCCAACCGCCACGGCTGATTTTTTTGCTGCGGCAGGGGTGGCGGCCGATGCCACCACCGGCTTCTTCGCCACTCGCGCACCGGGACGCTGCTTGAGCCAGTCGGTGTAACCACCGACGTAGTCCGCCACCCGGCCATCGCCCTCGAAGGCGATGGTGCGGGTGGCGACGTTGTCGAGAAAGGCGCGGTCATGGCTCACCACCAGCACCGTGCCACTGAAGTCGAGCAGCAGCTCTTCCAGCAGGTCGAGCGTTTCCACGTCGAGATCGTTGGTGGGTTCGTCCAGCACCAGCAGATTGGCGGGCTCGCTGAACAATTGGGCGAGCAGCAGGCGCGAACGCTCACCGCCGGACAGCACCCGGGTCGGGCTGCGGGCGCGATCCGGCGTGAACAGGAACTCCTGCAAATAGCCCATGACGTGCTTCTGCCTGGCGTTTTCGCCATAGCCGACGGTGACGAACTCCTTGCCGCCGGCAATGTTCTCCCACACCGGCTTGTCGGGATCGAGCGCCGACCGCATCTGGTCGAACCAGGCTACTTCGATGTTGGTGCCAGTCTTCAAGTCGCCGGTGGTCGGCTGCAAGCGACCCAGCAGCAGCTTGAGCAGCGTGGTCTTGCCCGCGCCATTGGGGCCGACGATGCCGATCTTGTCGCCGCGGATGACGTTGAGCGAGACATCCTTGAGCAGGGTGCGACCACCGATCGCATAGCTCACCTTCTTGGCCTCCGCCACCAGCTTGCCGCTCGCGACGGCTTCGAGCACCGCGAACTCGGCCTTGCCGATCTGGTTGCGGCGTTCGGAGTACTGCTTGCGCATTTCCATCAGACGCCCGACGCGCCCCATGTCACGGGTGCGGCGGGCCTGCACGCCTTTGCGGATCCAGACTTCTTCCTGCGCCATCTTCTTGTCGAACTCGAACAGCGTCTTGGCCTCGATGGCCGCGCGCTCCTCCTTGCGACGCAGGTAGTTGTCGTAGTCGCCGGGCCAGCTCGAGGCCTGACCCCGATCCAGCTCGACGATGCGGGTGGCGAGTGCTCGCAAAAAGGCGCGGTCGTGGGTGATGAACAGCAGCGCGCCAGACCAGCCCTTCAGAAACTCCTCGATCCAGGCAATGCTTTCGAGATCGAGATGGTTGGTGGGTTCGTCGAGCAGCAACAAATCAGGCTCCAGCGCCAGCGCCTTGCCCAGCAGGGCGCGGCGCTTGTAGCCGCCGCTGAGCGAATCGAAGGGCATGTCGCCCGGCAGCTCCAGCTTGGTGACGATCGCCTCCACCCGCGCATCCAGCGACCAGCCGTCGCCATTGTCCAGCTGGCTTTGCAGCCTGCCAAGCCTGGTCATCAGCGCGTCCATCTTGTCGGGTGCGGCGTGCTCGATGTCGGTCAGTACATGGTGGTAGTCGGCCAGCACCTGGCCAATCGCGCCCAGGCCACTGGCGATGACATCGCGCACCGTGCCTTCGAGCGTGCGCGGGATGTCCTGCGGCATCTCCGCCACCCGCATGCCCGGGGCCTTGATCACTTCGCCGTCGTCGGCGATCTGGGCGCCGGAAATCACCCGCAACAGTGTGGACTTGCCCTCGCCGTTGCGCCCGAGCACGCACACCCGCTCGCCACGCTCGACCACGAGGCTGACTTTATCCAGCAGGGGCGGGCCGCCGAAGCGGAGGACGATGTTCTTGAGGGTAAGCATGGTGACGCAGCCGAAACGCGAGGGCGCGGAGACTACAGGGTTGGAGTGACTTTTACCCGTGTGGTGGGTTCCAGCCGCGGCGGTGCCCTGCCCTAAGATGCGGCATCACAACACCTCAAGGAGATTTCATGCACAGCCCGATTCTCGCCCCCGTTGTCGCCCTTGTCGCCTGGTCCATGGTGATGTGGCTGTGGATGTATGTCACCCGCATCCCGGCCATCCAAAAAGCGCGCATGAAGCTCGACCCACAGGCCCCGCGTGGCGAACAGATGAACCAGCTGCCGCCAGCGGTGCGCTGGAAAGCCGACAACTACAACCATCTGATGGAGCAGCCGACCATCTTTTACGCGCTTGCCTTTGCACTGGCGCTGCTCGAACAAGGTGGCGGCATCAACCTGACGCTGGCCTGGGCCTACGTCGGGCTGCGCGTGGCGCACAGCCTGGTGCAGGCCATCTGGAACAAGATCGAGGTGCGCTTCGGCGTGTTCTTCCTGTCCTCGCTGATGCTGCTCGGCCTGATCGTCAGTGCGCTGCGGGCCTTGGTCTGAGTGATAAAAGGCCCGGCAACGATCGATCTTCGGGCCCCGGTTTTAGCCTCGGCATCGTCGCCATGACGCCGACTTCAGCCTTGATTCAGTACGTTGAGAGGATAAGGGTCTCCCAACCCCGTCTAAGAAGAATACTGATGATCAAGACCCCATTCCGTATTGCACTATTGGCTGCATCCGCAGCCCTGCTGACCACCCAGATTTCCGCCTGTGGCGGCGGCGGCTCCGGCGGCTCCGGGCAACTGAAGTTCTCGGTGGCCGATGCCCCCGTCGATGGCGCGACCGCCGTCGTCGTCAAGTTCACCGGCATCGAAGTCAAGCCGAGAGACGGCGCCCCGGTGCAATTCGATCTCGCGGCCCCACGCCAGGTGGATCTCTTGGCCACGGCCAACGGCACCGCCTTTGTGCTGCTGGGCAGCGCCACCACCGGCATCACGCTGGACGCCGGTGAATACGAGTACGTGCGCCTGAAGGTGGTGAGCGATCGCGCCACCACCGACTCCTACATCGACCTGCAGGACGGCAGCCGCGCACCGCTGTTCGTCCCCAGCGGTTCCCAGTCGGGCCTGAAGCTCAACAACGGCTTCGTGGTGCCGGAAGGCGGCCTGCGTGCGCTGATCGTCGATTTCGATCTGCGCCGCTCCATCGTCAAGCCGACAGGCCAGGAGGCCTACACGCTGAAGCCGGTACTGCGCCTGGTCGATGAAAGCCAGATCGGCCTGATCAGGGGCACGGTCGCGGCGAGCCAGGTCACTGCCGTCGGCTGCACCGGCGATGTCAACACCGGCGCCGGCAACGCGGTCTACATCTACTCCGGCAGCGTCACCACGCCGGACGATCTCGGCGGCACGGGCGCGCAGCCTTTCGTCAGCGCCCCGGTCAAATTCGTCAACGGCGCCTACGTCTACACCGTGGCCTATCTGCCGGCGGGCGCTTACACCGCCGCGTTCACCTGCCAGGCAATGGGCGACGATCCGGAGGCCGACAACGCCACCGTGTTCAGCTCACCGACTCCGGTGAACGTGACCGCAGGTGCGACTGCGACCGTCAATTTCTGATCGCCGCACCCTGAGCAGCAGCCAACCCGTGGACAGCATCGCTGTCCACGGGTTTTTTGTGGCCGCCCTCAGGTGCCGCGTGGCTTGGCGCGGGCGGTGGCCTGAGCCGCCAGCGGGTCGTCCGGCCAGGGATGGCGCGGATAGCGTCCGCGCAAATCCTTCTTCACTTCGAAATAGCTTCTGTCCCAGAAGCTGGCCAGATCGCTGGTGACGGCAATCGGCTTTCGGCCCGGCGAGAGCAGGTGCAGCACCACCCGCACGCGGCCGTCGCAGACGGTCGGCGTCGCTGCCTCGCCGAACATTTCCTGCAACTTCACCTCCAGCGCGGGTGCCTGGCCGGGCACATAGCTCAGGGCGTAACGGTTGCCGGTCGGCACGCTGAGATGGGTCGGTGCGAGTTTGGCGAGTGCCTGCTGCTGCGGGTAGTCGAGCATGCCGTTCAGGATTTGGCCCAGCTCCAATCTGTCCAGGTGGCTGCGGCGGGAGATGCCATCGAGATGGGGCAGCAACCAGTACTCGAGCGAGTCGAGCAGAGCCTCATCGCTCACCTCCGGCCAGGGCTGTGACTGGCCCTGGCCGTCAAGCCAGCCTTGTGGTTGCCAGTGGCGCAGCGACTGCACGCGCAGACACCAGGCGCGCGCGGGCTCGGTCCACGGCAGCGCGTGCAGGCCAATGCTGCGGACGCCTTCGACCATCGCGCTGGCGATCGCGGTTTTTGCGGTCTGGTCGGCATCGGCAACGCGTAGCGGCTTTGTACTGAGCACGATGGCGCCGAGCCGGGTCTGCTGCTCGGCCACGACCGCCTCGGTCTGCGCATCCCAATGCACCGCAGGGCCGGTAACGATGCGATGACCATGCGCCTGGCGTACCTGGCTTTCGGTCATTGCCGCTGCCAGCCGGATGCGACGGGTGGTGGTCGCCGTCCGGCTGTCGGTGTCGATACCCCAGTGGGCGATGGCGAGCCACTCGCAACGGGCCAGCGGGTCGGTCTCCGGCAGCCGTGCCTCGCCGCCGTCGGCGCAGAGAAAGGCGATTTCCTTGACTCCGCGCGGGCCATCCCGGCTGCCTTCGCGGCGCTGGGCCAGACGCTCGGGGAAGGCCTGCGAGGCCAGCACCGCCACCGCATCCGGTTCCAGCGAGCCGCACGGAGCCGCCTCACCGAGCACGCGCTGGAACTGCTTTACCGACTCCCGCACCCTGCGCAGCTGGGTCGGGTCACCGCGGCCGGCCTGCAGGCGTGCAACACGCTCGGCCAGATCGGTACCGCCCTCGGCTTCGCGCTCCTCAAGTGCCGCCGCCAGCCAGCAGGCCGTCTCGCCCTGCCCGCTGTGCTGCGCCTGCAACAGCAGGTGTGCGAGTCGCGGGCTAGTGGGCAGCCGCCCCAGCGCGCGACCATGCGCAGTAATGCGGCCTGCGACATCGAGCGCACCGAACGCCAGCAGCAACTCGCGGGCGTAGCGCCAGTTGGCGGCGGGCGGCGGGTCGAGCAGGCGCAATGTTGCCGGATCGGCCACACCCCAGGCAGCGAGGTCGAGCGCCATCCGGCTCAAGTCAGTGCTCAATATTTCCGGCGTGTCGTGCGCGATCAGCCGCCCATGCTGCTCCTGCGACCACAGCCGGTAGGCGACTCCCGGCCCCAATCGCCCGGCGCGGCCGGTGCGCTGGTCGGCAGAGGCACGTGCGACGCGGCGGGTTTCCAGCACATTGGCGCCGGCACCGAGATCAAAGCGGGCAAAGCGCACGAAGCCCGCGTCGATGACGGTGGTGACGCCCTCCACCGTCAGCGAGGTCTGGGCGATATTGGTGGCGAGGATGATCTTGCGCTGGCCGCGGGCATCTGGTGCCAGTGCCAGATCCTGCTCGCTGGACGACAGCTCGCCATAGAGCGGCCGCACCACCACGCTGCCGTTGCGCGCCTCGATGCGCCGCCGCGCGCCACGGATTTCGCGGGTGCCTGGCAGGAACGCGAGGATGTCGCCCTCGGTCTCGTCCAGCGCGGTGAGCACGGCACCGGCAAGGGCCTCGTCCATGGCCAAGTCGGCACGCGGCGGACGGTAGCGGATATCGACCGGAAACAAGGTGCCGCCAGCGGTGATGATGGGGGCGTCGTCGAGCAGGGCCGCCACCCGCTGGGTATCGAGGGTGGCGGACATCACCAGCAGGCGCAGCGCAGGATTGAGATTCTCGCGGGCATCCAGCGCCAGTGCCAGCGCCAGGTCGGCGTCCAGCGAACGCTCGTGGAACTCGTCAAAAATCACCAACCCGACGCCGGGCAGCTCCGGGTCGGCCTGCAGGCGGCGGGTCAGCAATCCCTCGGTGACCACCTCGATGCGGGTCAGCGGCCCGATGCGGCGTTCGAAGCGGATCTGGTAGCCGACCGTCTCGCCTACTTTCTCGCCGAGCAGATACGCCATGCGCGCGGCGGCGGCACGGGCGGCGACGCGACGCGGTTCCAGCAGCACGATCTTCTTGCCTTTGAGCCAGGGCTCATCCAGCAGCAGCAGGGGGATGGTCGTGGTCTTGCCGCTGCCGGGCGGTGCGGCGAGCACGGCGCAACCCGCATCGCGCAGCGCGACCCTCAAGGCGGGTACGGCTTCGAGCGCGGGATAGGCAGGCAGTTTCATGTCGCCCCTATTGTCCGCGACAATCGCGCCATGTCTGAAATAGAACTGCACCGCAAACTCCTCGGCGACGCCCCGCGCAACGCGGCCTTTCATGCGGCGCTGAAAGCCGTCATCAAACCCGGCATCACCACGGTAGCCGATCTCGGGGCCGGCACCGGCTTTCTCTCCTTCCTCGCCCGTCAGCTGGGTGCGAAACACTGCACCCTGATCGAATACACCGACACCATCCAGCTGGCGCAGCAACTGGCGCGTGCCAACAAGATCGAGTCCCTGAGCTTCATCCAGGGTCATTCGGCAGCACTCAAGAAGCCGGAGAAGGTCGATGTGGTGGTGAGCGAGACGCTCGGCAACTACGCGCTCGAGGAAAACCTGCTGGAAACCCTCAACGACGCGCGCCGGTATCTCAAGAAGAACGGCGTGCTGATTCCCTGTGGACTCAGGCAGTACGTGGCACCGGTGCTGATCCCTCGCCTGCAGCAGGAGATCGACGTCTGGCCGCGGGTCGGCTTTGGCATCAACCTCGACGCAGCGCGCGCGATCAGCCTGAACAACATGTATGTGCGGGCAGTGCAGCCTGCCGATCTGGGCGGCAATGAGGCCCATGCCAAGTGCTGGGATGCATTGCGCTTTGCCGCCGATGCAGAGGCGGCCCCCTCGCTGCGCCGCGAGAGTGTGCATTGGTCGGGCAAGTCGCTGGGCGACGTCACGGTGCATGGTTATGCGCTGTGGTGGGTGGCGGAGCTGGTGCCGGGTATCACCCTGTCCACCTCACCCTTCGCGGAATCGACGCACTGGGAGCAGATTTACCTGCCGCTGCTGTCGCCGATCCGCCTCGACGCCGCCGATACTCTCGAATGCACCCTGACCAGTGACACCCGGGCCGAATCGGGCCTGCGGGTCGCCTGGCGGACGCGGCAGCTGCAGGGCGGCAAGGCCTTGCAGATGCAGGATCAAGACATCACCAAAGGCAGAATCGAATGCTGAAGAAAATCCTGCTGGGCTTCGCCATCGTCATTGCCGCGCTGCTGGCGTCGGTTTACCTGTTTCCCGAAAAAGCCCTGACGCTGGCGCTCGACGGCGAGCGCAGGGCCTCTGGACTCAGTGAGCAGACCGTCGCGGTCGGTGATCTGAAATGGCATCTGCTGAGCGGCGGCAACAGCGCGCCGGATGCCTTGCCGCTGGTGCTGATCCACGGCTTCGGCGGCAATGCCGATCACTGGACCCGCGCGGTACGGACGCTGACGCCGAAAATGCGCGTCATCGCCCCCGACCTGATCGGCTTCGGCAGCAGCGATTCACCGGCTGCCGCCGACTACACCATTCCCGCTCAGGTGGCGCGCCTGCACGCACTGCTGCAGCAAATGGGGGTGCACCGGGCGCATTTCGGCGGCAACAGCATGGGCGGCTGGATCGCCGGGGCCTATGCCGCCGCCTACCCTGACGAGGTCGCCAGCCTGTGGATGCTCGATTCCGCTGGCGTCACCACCGCCGCCAGCAGCGAAATGTTCCTCTACGCAGCCAAGGGTCATCCGCTGCCATTGATCGTGCGCACGCCAGAGGAGTTCGACGCCCGCATGGGCTGGGTATTTGTCACGCCGCCCCCCTTGCCCGCGCCGCTCAAGGGCGTGCTGATGGCCCGCGACATTGCCCAGGCAGATCACTACAGCTTCGTGCGCGAGCAGCTCTACGGCAAGTCGCCGATGCTGGAGACGCTGATCCCGAACACCGCGGCAGCGAAGATTCCGGCACTGATCGTCTGGGGTGAAAAAGACCGGGTGCTGCATCCGGATGGCGCCGCGGCGCTGCATGCGCTGCTGCCGAACTCGCAGAACATCCTGATGCCGAACGTGGGCCACTGCCCGATGCTGGAAGTACCGGCACAGACCGCAGCGGACTACCTGGCCTGGCGGCAGCGCAGCGCGCTGTAGCCGGCTACTGCTTTTGCAGCGTCACGTCGCCCGAGAAGCTGGTCAGGGAAAGCTGGGCGCGCCCTGCACCGATCTTCAGCACGCTGCGCTTGCTGTCACTGGCTTTATGCCCGGCCTCGAAGTCGCAGTTCTTGTCGCCTGAAAAAGTCTTCAGCGTGACCTCGGCGGAAAGCGACGCTGGCGCATTGACCCGGACGTCGCCGCTCAGCGATTCGGCCTTGACCTTGGCATCTGCCGCGAAGCCTGCCTGCACGCCAATATCGCCTGACACCGACTTGAGGTCGAGCTGGGTGAAAGTGCCGCCCTGCACCTGCACGTCGCCACTCACCGACTCGGCCGACAGCAGTCCAGCGGCACCTTTCACATCGGCGTCGCCGGAGACGGTGTTGAGCCTGGTTTCCGTCGCTGCCGGCGTATCCAGCCGCAGATCACCGCTCACGGTCTGCACGGTGATCTGTCTGGCCGCGACGGCGAGGTCGACGTCGCCGCTGACGCTGCGCGCCATCAGCGGGCCTCTGGTGCCGCGCACCACGATATCGGAGCTGGTGCCGTCGAGATTCAGGCTGACGCCAAACGGCACGCGCAGTTTCAAGCGGGTGTCGCCATCGCCATAGCTGTAATTGCTCTTGCGATTCTTGACCTCCACGCGCAGATCGGCCGCGCTGCCGGTGATCTCGATCTTCTCAGCCGACTCGCCCAGCTGTGCCGCGAGGTCGAACTCGGGCCGGTCCCAGCCCTCGATGTCGATCACCCCGGCTACGTTGCGCACCGACAGTTTCGCATCGCCATTCAAGGCGCGGTGGTCGGTGAAACGGCGTGGCTCTGAGGCCTGAGCCAGCAGGCTGGTCAGGCTCAATACGGCGGCAAGGGTGAGAGTGCGCATGGACATTTCCTCAAAAAAAACGAAATCAATCCTGCTCGTGGACGAGCAAGGCAGTCAGCACGGCGCGTTTTTCCTGCGCCACGGCGAGCAGTCTGTTCAGACTGGCGGAGTCGGGATCGGCCTTCAGCGCGCGGCGCACCTCGCGCTCGGCCTGCGAGACCAGCTTGAGGTTGGCGCGCAGGATGGCCTGCTGGCTGTGGCTACTGCGGCCGCTGCCGGCCGAATAGGTGGCCTTCAGCAAACCGGACCCTCCCGCGCGTTCGGCCACCAGCGCCGGTGCGTTGTCGAGCGACTCGCTGCGCAGCATGCGCAGGGTGCGCGGCGACAAGGCCGCGAGCGAGGACTGGCCGTCGCGGTTGCTGTAGGGCGAGCTACCGTGCAGAAAGGCAGCCGATGCCGGTTCTGCCGAGGCGGTTTGCGCGCCTGCTGCGGCGCTCGCTGCCGGCGGCTGGCTACGCAGCAACACCCCGGTCAGCAGCGCCAGGCAGACACTGGCCGCCAGGGCATAAGGCCAGGCACTCGGGTTGCTGCGGCGGCGTGCAGCTGGCTTGTTGAGGCGCGGCTCGATACCTGCCCAGAGGTCCCGGCCCGGCTGACGTTCGCGGGTGAGCCGATCCAGCCCCGGTACCGGAGCTTCCGGCGGCTCTGCGAGATGCAACTCCTGCGCTGTCATGACAACCATTCCTTCATCAGTTTGCGGGCGCGGTGCAGCTGCGCCTTCGAGGTGCCGACCGCGATGCCGGTAGCCGCCGCGATCTCGTCGTGCCGCCAGCCTTCCAGGTCGTGCAGCAGCAATACGGCACGGGCACCTTTCGGGAGGCGCGTCAGTGCCCGCTCGATATCGATTTTCTCGCCGAGCGTGCTGCTGGGGTGATGGCTGGGCTCCGGCGCGCCGGCTTGCTCGGCGTCTTCAAAGGTGGTCCAGCGTTTCAGCAGGCGGTGCTCGCCGAGCACCACGTTGACAGTGAGCCGGTGCAGCCAGGTGCCGAACGCCGAGTCGCCGCGGAAACTGCCGAGCTTCTCCCAGGCGCGCACGAAGGCGTCCTGCGCCGCCTGCTCGGCCTTCGCCGAATCACCGTCGCACAGGCGCCAGCAGAGGCCATAAACCTTGCCGACATGGGCGCGATAAAGCCGCTCGAAGGCCTTGGCATCGCCTGCGGCGGCGGCGCGCACCTCCAGCCGCTCGGCAGACTGTGCAGCCGCCCTGCTCTCATCCGGCACCGGCAAAAACCGACGGGACAGGGAAGGCACTGCGTTGGCAGCAGAACCAGCTCTCGAAACATCGGCGAGAGTCATGAAGTCATCCGGGCTGGCGAGTGTCAGTTGCACATCGCTCTGATGCGGCTCCGGGTCGAAGGGTTTAGACGCCATGCGTCGTGCCTCCTGCACAGACCGCCCAGACACTATCATCCGCCCGGATTTTCCACCGCCACATCGGCACTGCTCGCATCGCCATGGACGCTCTCACTCTATTCTCAACCGCCGCAGCAGCGCATCTGTTGGCAGTCAGCAGCCCCGGACCGGACTTTGCGGTCGTCACCCGGCAGACGCTGGCACACGGCCGCGCCGCCGGCATGCGCACCGCGCTGGGCATTGCCACCGGCATTGTTTTCCATGTCAGCTACGCGCTGTTCGGGCTCGGCTGGCTGCTGCAGAAACTGCCCCTGCTGCTGGAGGCATTGCGCTATGCCGGGGCGGCGTTTCTGCTCTGGATGGGCTGCAACGCGTTGCGTGCGCAGCCTGCCGCTGCGCAGTCCGTCGCCGCACCGATACCGGCGGCACGCCGTGATTTTGCCATCGGCCTGACCACCAACCTGCTCAACCCCAAGGCGACGCTGTTCTTCGTGGCGCTGTGCTCCGCACTGGTCACCACCCCGACGCCGCTGCGGCTGAAGCTGGCGCTGGCAGGCTGGATTGTCGGCAGCACTGCGCTGTGGTTCAGCCTGGTCGCCTTCACACTCGGCCAGGCGCGCATCCGCAACGCCCTGCAAGCCCATTCGCACTGGATTGATCGCGGCATGGGGATACTGCTGATCGCCCTGGCGCTGGTGATGCTGTTGGCGCCAGCCTGAATCTGGCGGCCCAGGTCTGCGATCGGTTGCGCCGTGGCGGCGCGAGACCGGGCTGGCACTGCAACTAATCCTGACGCCGACGATCCTACGGCTGATGGATGTGAAGCGGCGCGCCTGATCTGCAACTGATCAAGGAGACCTCAACATGAATCTGATGCCTGCAAGCCCGATGACCTCGCCTTCTGCGTCCTGGTCGTCAGTCACGCGAATCGGCGTGAAAAGTTTCCGATCGCTGCCGCTGAGCGACGCAGGTCCATACGGCCAGCTGCCGACCCTGCACACACGGGGCAATCCGCGCCTGAAGCCAGACGATGCGGCGGTGCTGGCGTTCACCGATTTCCGCCAGCAGGCGCCGCTGACGACCGATCCCGCACAGCAGATCGACGATGCGCTGCGGGAGATGATGAATGCTGGCGTGCGGGCCTTGCTGGTGCTGCACGAGGGCAGCCTTACCGGACTGATTACCTCCTACGACATCCAGGGCGAAAAACCGCTGCTGTTCCTGCGGCAGGCCTGCATCCACGACAGCTGCCGTCACCAGGATGTGATGGTTGCGGACGTGATGACGCCCTGGCAGCAGGCCCCCAAGCTGGCCTACGAGACGCTGCTCTCCAGCCGGATCGGCGACTTGATGAAGACCTTCGAGCGCGACGACGAGGTGCGGCATCTGCTGGTGGTCGAGGCCCGTGCTGCAGGCATTGCACAGCTGCGCGGCATTGTTTCCCGCAGCCATGTCGAGCGCCTGCTGCGCTGAAGCTGCTGTCTTCGCTAGCGCCAATCCGGGCCCGGTTTCCGGGGCCTTTCCGACGCCGTGGTGTCAGTGCCAGCCTGCCACCAGCTGCGTGTTGCTTTCGACGTCCGCCAGAAAATCCATCTCGCCCCAACCCAGGCCCTCGATGGACACCGTGCCCACCTGCCCCGTCGCCTTGGCAATACGGTCGATCACCGAGAGATACCAGAGCTTCAGGCCCTCCGGCGTGCGCATGATGCGCTCCACCTCGGCCACGAACAGCGCCGCACCTTCGCCAGTGAAACGCAGGAAGCCAATCGACTCGCCATCCACCTCTGCGAGCGGTAGCGTCTTGCCGATGGCGCGCAGCATGCCGCCCTCGGTGCGCACCTTCATGTCGTCGGTGTCGTAGTCGCCCTTGCGGTCGATGGTGACGGTGATGGGCGAGACATCCGCCGCCAGCAGCCGCTGTACGATGGCGGGCTCGATCAGCGTGTCGCCGTTGAGAATCAGGCAATCGTCCTGCAAGACCTCGCGCGCCACCCAGCAGCTGCCGAGGTTGTCGGCCACCTCGTAAAAGGGGTTGTAGAGGGTCTGCACACGCATGTTGTGCGGTGCCTTGGCGGCAATCTCGCGCTCGACCTGATCGGCGCCGTACCCGATCAGCACCGTCGCCTCGCGGATGCCGGCGGCGGCCAGACTCCTCAGCTGCCACTCCAGCAGCGTGCGGCCGTGCAGCTCGATCAGGCATTTCGGACGGCTGGCAGTGAGCGGCAGCAGGCGGCGGCCCTGGCCGGCGCTGAGAATGAGCGTTTTCATGGAGATGCGGCGATTGTTGCAGCGGCGTAAAGGCCGCGAATCATGCCAGATGGGTGAGCCGGAATCTGGCGGAGCACTGCCCCGCCCCGGCGAACGCCGCGCCAAGAAGGGCGCGGCAGGGGGCCAATTCAGAAGACTACGGTAGCGCCATGGACGGCTGAAACCATTAGCTAGGCCGCTTGCGGCAGCGCGCGCCCAATGAGCGTGGCGAAGTCGGTTTCTGCCGGCAGCGTGCCGTAGACCAGACCCTGCGCGCCGCCGAGGCGGGTGGCGCAGAAGGTCTCGGCCACCACCTTGTTGCCGCCCTTGAGCAGAATCGCCGCCTGCAAGGCCAGCGCCATGCGCTCCACCACGCGGCGCGCTCGCACTTCCAGCGTCGCAGTGTCTTCAAACGCCGCCGCCAGCCAGCCCAGCTCGCGGTCGAACTCGGCGTTGAGGCCGCGCGCGCCGCCCAGCTCCAGAAAGAACGCCTGCCGCGTCTCCGGCTCGCGCGAGAGCGCGCGCAGCACGTCGAGGCACTGGATGTTGCCGCTGCCCTCCCAGATGGAATTGAGCGGCGCCTGCCGATACAGGCGCGGCAGCGGGCTCTCTTCGACGTAGCCCGCGCCGCCTAGGCATTCCTGCGCCTCGTTGACGAAGGCGGGTGCCCTCTTGCACACCCAGTATTTGCCGATGGCGGTGGCGATGCGTGCGATGGCAGCTTCGTGCCTGCGCGCAGCATCGTCCAGCGGCAGACGGGCCTCTGCAGATGATGGGGCGCGCGGGCCGCTGGACGGATGCGGGTCGCCTTGCTCGCTGCTACGCGGCGAGGTGGCTCCCGC
>JBKJJE010000171.1:0-7172 GCA_046598075.1 Stagnimonas sp. | reverse complement strand
TCGGTGCCGTCCTCGAACAGGATGTAGACGAAGCTCTCGCCGAACAGCGAGTAGCCGCGCACGGTCTTGGCGTAGGGCACCGACAGCATGGTGGTGGTGAGCGGATAGGTGACCTGGTCCTCCACCACCTGTGGTGCCTGCCCCGCGTAGGTGGTGCGAATGATCACCTGGGTGTCGGACAGGTCCGGCAGCGCATCCAGCGGCGTGGTGAGCGCCGAGTGCACGCCCCATACCGTGACCAGCACCGACACCAGCAGCACCAGGAAGCGGTTGTGGATGCTCCAATGGATGAGCCTCGCGATCACCGGGCTTTCTCCTTGGCTTCGTCCTGCATCTCGTCCACGCCGGTCATGCCTTTCATGTCCTTCGTGGCGGGCATTTGTGGAGAGTCGGAAGTATCTTGGCTCCTGGTCATTCCCTCCATGCCCTGCATCCCTTCCGCCATCCCGGCACCTGTTCCCATACGCTGATAGGCGCCGAGCAGGCTGGCTTCGGAATCGATCAGGAACTGTCCGGATACCACCACGTTCTGCCCGGCTTTGAGACCGGAAAGAATCATCGTCTCGCCATTGCGTTCACTGCCCACCTCGACATGTGCCGGGCGATAGCGGCCTTCGCTTTCCGCCACCATCACCACGGTGCGTTCGCCGGTGCGGATCACCGCCTCGCTCGGCACCAGCAACACCTCGCGCTGCGCGCCACCGAACAGGCTGACCTCGGCAAACATGCCGGGACGCAGCGCCCCGTCGGGGTTGTCGAATACCAGCCGCGCGCGCAGCGTGCGGGTGCCCATGTCGAGCTGCGGATAGAGATAGTCGACGGTGCCCTCGAAGACCTTGCCGGGCAGCGACTTCAGCCTCGCCTCGGCACTCCTGCCGGCACTGATCCAGCCCGCCTGCGCCTCCGGAATCTCGACGTTGAGCCAGACCTGGCTCAAATCGGCGAGCTTCATCAGCGGCATGCCGGGGGAGAGCTGCGCACCTTCGCGGGCCATCAGCTCCACCACAAAGCCGGCTGCCGGCGCGAACACGCCGGATTGGCTGCTGCCAGCTGCGCCGCCACCGAGCAGGCGCAGCCGCTGCCGGCTGGCATTGGCAAGCGCGCTGTCGCCGCTGCTCTCGGCCAGTTTCAGTTCCTGCCGTGCGGCGAACAGCTCCGGTGAATACAGCGCGGCCAGGCGCTGGCCCTTCTTCACCGGGTCGCCCTCGGCACGCACATCGAGATGTTCGATCCAGCCGGCCGTGCGTGACTCCACCATGACGATGCGGCGCTCATCGAGTGCAACGCTGCCGACGGCTTCGATGCGCTGCCAGAAAGTGCCGGTTTTCACTGCGGCCACCCGCATGCCGAGGTTCTGCGCCATGCGCGGATCGATCTGCACGATGGTCCCGCCCGCACCAGCGCCCTCGGCATACTTCGGTACCAGCTGCATGTCCATGAACGGCGATTTCCCCGGCTGGTCGAAGTGCTGGCTGGGCACCATCGGGTCGTAGTAATACAGCGGCTTCCTGTCGCCGTCGGCCATCGCCATCGGCTGACCGGCCATTGCGCCAGCAGCAGGTTCGGTGCGCTTGGTCAGCTTCATGCCGCAGATCGGGCAGCTGCCCGGCTCGTCCTGTCTCACCTGCGGGTGCATCGCGCAGGTGTAGTAGGTCTTGCCGTCGGCGCCCATGCGCTTTTCGAGCTGGTGCCGGTGACTTGCGCCGGGTTGTGCCAGCCACCAGCCGCCCGCGGCCGCGCCGAGGGCGATGAGGCTGAGCACGACAATGGTTTTGGTCTTCATGAGATTCTCGGGTGAATGTGGGGGCCGATGCGCAGCTCAGGGCGCGAAGTAGCGCAGCTGCACCTGGTGCTTGGCGGCATCGAGTTGCAGGTCGAGCTTCTGCATGGCGATTTCGAGCGCCATGCGGCGGGCATCGAGCACGTCTTTCAGCGTCGCGGTAGCGGCGCCGTAAGCGACGAGCGCCGCCTCGGTACGGGCTTTCGACTGTGGCAGCAGGCTGTCGTCGTAGCGGCGCAGGCGCAGCTGCAGCTGCTGCCAGTCATCGACATTCATGCGGATCTCGGCACGCTGCTCACGCAAGGCATCCGCCAGCCTTGCCTGCTGCGCCAGCTGCATGGCGCGGGCCGATTCCAGCTGCTTGCCCTGCCGGTTGGCAGTGAAAACCGGCAGACCGATTTCCACTTGCAGCTGCGCGTAGTCGGCGAATGCCGGCCGGTGACCATAGCCGAGAGTCAGCGCCCAGTCGGCGCGGTAATCGAGCTGCGCCAGCCCCACATCGGCCTCGCTGATCGCCACTTTTTTCGCCTCGGCCAGGACATGAGGATGGCTGCTCAACGCGGCGAGCAGGGACAGGGCATCGGGTGGTGTCTCGGCCGGCAGATCGGGGCACAGGGGGGCGAAGGCCGCCTCGCCGATCCAGCGCGCGAGGTTGTTGCGGTAGTGGCGCGCGGACTGGGCGTAGCCATCGGCAGCATCGCGCAGCGCCTCCGCCTCCACCCGAGCGGCCAGCACTTCCGCCTGGTTGGCGCGGTTGGCCGACAGCGCGATGGTCACCGCCTCCACCTGCCGTTCGGCTTCGCGCAGGCTGGAGAGCGTCAGCTGCCGGGACTGTTCGGCTTTCCAAACCTCCAGCCAGGCCAGCCCGGTTGCGCGGGCGATCAGGCGCTCGGCGGCGCTGCGCTCGGCGCCGAAGGTCTCGGCTTCGCGCTCGGCCCGCTCGCGCCGCAGCTGCCGTTTGGCCGCCAGCGGAAAAGCCTGCCGCACCCCGGCCATGATCTGGGTATCGGATTCCTTGCGCAGCGTGAAGCGGTCGCGGCCTTCCAGGGTCAGGTCGCTGATGCCGAAGTTGAGGGTGGGATCGGGCAGCTGCCCGGCGGCGACGGCGCGCTCGCTGGCGGCGCGGCTTTCAGCATCGAGGGCGTCGAGCTGTGGCTGGCCCTGGATGGCGAGCGCGGCGGCGGCGTCGAGACTCAAGGCCGGCGCGGTGTGATCGGCATCCTGTGCCAGGGCAATGGTCGCCATCGACAGCCATAGCAGGGCGGCCAGCGGGCAAAGCGGTGTGTTGCGTGCGGTAAACATGTCGAGCCTCTCGATGACGGGCAGGGCGCAGGCGGCAAGGCTTGCGTTCGGTCATGAGCCACCACTTGCAGTCAGCGCAAGGGTGGACGGCGTGTCAAAGCCGCAGGCGGGCAGTCGCCAGATAGGTTCGGGTGCCGACACCGGGTGGGCCGCGGGCCGGCGGCAGGACGCTGCCAAAGCCGGTGACGGGGCGGGCAATCCTGCTCTCATCGACCGGCAGGGCGATGAACATCGGCAGATCGAGCGCGGCATAGGCCGATGCAACACCCGGCTGATGCTGGTCGATTGCGGAGCTGGCAACAACGTCGCAGCAGGGGTTCTGATCCGATGAAGCCTCGGATTGCGGAGCTTTCGCGGCGACGGCCGCATGCTGATGTTTGCAGCAGCAGGAGCTGCGCAGCGCGGCAAGGTCATCCATGCGGCAGGCGTAACCGGTCGTGACCCACGACAGGCTAATGGCCAGCAAGATGGAGACGAGAATGCGCATTTGGGAAAGTATAGACACATCAGCCGATGTTCCGTTCCGGCTAGTCTGGCCGGACAGCAACCCGGCGAGGGGGCAGGTCGATCACCAACATCTGCGCCGCCGCGCTTGCAATTGCCTCATCTCCCCCTTACCCTTCGCGCCCGCCCGCTGTCCAGGCTGTTCTGGATGGTGGGCCAACGAGGTGGCAGCGGCAGGCCACTGAACAACTACTAGCCCTTGAAGCGGTATCGGGCCTCACAATCGGAGTTATACAGACCATGTCTACGGTCTTCACAACGTCCACCGTTTTCTTCAACGGCGAGACTGCAAAACGCGACTGGTACATCGTCGATGCGGAGGGCCTCGTGCTCGGACGCCTCGCCAGCGAGATCGCCCGCCGCCTGCGCGGCAAGCACAAGCCAGAGTTCACCCCCAACATGGACGTGGGCGACTACATCGTCGTCATCAACGCCGAAAAGGTGAAGACCACGGGCAACAAGCTCGAGGGCAAGAT
This sequence comes from Stagnimonas sp., assembly GCA_046598075.1. Taxonomy (GTDB): domain Bacteria; phylum Pseudomonadota; class Gammaproteobacteria; order Nevskiales; family Nevskiaceae; genus Stagnimonas. The sequence continues at coordinate 3,110 of JBKJJE010000171.1, read as the reverse complement.
CTACTGGCGCCACAGCCAGCACCCGGGTGGCATCAAGTCCACCACGCTGGGCAAGATGCTTGCCGAGCACCCGGAGCGCGCCATCGAAAAGGCCGTGAAGGGCATGTTGCCCAAAGGCCCGCTGGGCTACGCCCAGTTCCGCAAGCTGAAGGTCTATGCCGGTGCCGAGCACCCGCATACTGCCCAGTTGCCCAAGTCGTTCACTATTTAAGGCGCCCCGAACATGGCTAAGACTCCCATCCAGCAGAACTACGGCACTGGTCGCCGCAAAACCGCTTCCGCCCGCGTGTTTCTGCGCCCCGGCACCGGCCAGATCAAGATCAACGAGAAGACCGTCGAGGAATATTTCGTCCGCGAGACCTCCTGCATGCTGGTGCGCCAGCCGCTGGAAACCGTTGACGCGCTGACCCGCTTCGATTTCTTCATCACCGTCGCCGGCGGCGGCCCTTCCGGCCAGGCTGGCGCCGTGCGCCACGGCATCACCCGTGCGCTGATCGACTTCGACGAGAACATGCGTCCCGCCCTGCGTGCCGCCGGTCTCGTCACCCGCGATGCCCGCGAAGTCGAGCGCAAGAAAGTCGGCTTCCACAAGGCCCGTCGCGGTACCCAGTACTCCAAGCGTTAATCTGGCAGTCCTGCACTTTCATGCACTCTTTCCTGGTGCATGGAAGTGGCAACGCCAAAGCGGTAAAATCGGCAAACAGCATGCAGATGCTGGGAGATCGTCTAATGGTAGGACAACAGTCTCTGACACTGTTTATCTAGGTTCGAGCCCTAGTCTCCCAACCAACAACACAAAGGCCCGTAGCGATACGGGCCTTTTCCCGTATTGAGGCTCAATTCCCGTATTTCAGCGAGTCGGACGCACTTTGCGGACCGCGACCTGAGCCAGATAGCCCTCGGTCGTCGACACGCTCGAGTGCGCAGCGAACTGCATCGCGTAGTCGGTGCCGCCCTCCGCCTTGGCCAGATTGATCGCCGTCCGGCGCAAGTCGTGGAACCGGAGATCCGGGCAGCCGCTCTTGGCGCGGTGCCGGCGCCATGCCGACTGGAAGGCGTTGACGCTCATGGGCTGGCCATCCTTGCCGGCGAAGACGTAGACCGACCCCACCCGGCGGCGCAGCAGCTTGGCCTTGGCGAGACAGGCCTTGAGTGCCGGCGTCCACGACCACTCGACCGTGGCATTGGTGCTCTCGCTGGTCTTGCGCGGCGTCACCGTCAGGCCGATGTCGGCAAAGGCGTCCAGGCGCAGCATCCGCAAGTCGCTCTCGCGCAGGCCGGTGAGCATCGCCATCTCGCACATGATCGGGATTGGCCCCTCGCCGCGCTGTAGCAACTCAATCTCGGCCAGCGTCGCAATGCGCTTGCGCTTCTTCTCTTTGTTGCGATCCACGCCCAGGCACGGGTTCTGCCCGTCGAAGCGGCCGGCATTGATCGCGGTCGAGAAGGCGCGAGAAAGCACGGCGATCTCACGATTGGCTGTCACCGGCTTATCGTGGCTTCTTAGGTACTGTGCGATGTGTTTAGGTAGCACCTCCATTGCCCCGAAGCCCTTGAACGCGGACTTGAGGCGGGCGCTCGCCCGGGTGTATTCCTTCAGCGTGCCGGCATTGGTGGTGGGCATGGCCGCGATGAAGGCGTCGAGCATGTCGGCCACGGTGTCGCAGCCGTCCTGCAAGCCCTCGATCTCGCGCCATTTCAGCAGGGCCCGCACGTAGTCATCGCCCAGGGGCTGCGATACCTCCTTGCCGCCCACCCGGCCGCGCCAGAAGTAGCGCCCGGCTTTCAAAACCATGCGCGGGGGCAAGTGACGGTTGCGGGACTTGTGGCGTCCCATTAGGCGGCCTTTTTCTTGATTGCTGGCAGGTTCAGCTCGCGGGTGCGCGACTGTGTGGTGCCCAGCATCTTGCGCTCCATTTCGGCGCGCAGCACCTTGGGCACGCCGTAGCGGTCCACCTCGAACTTCCAGCCGTGGTCGGTCAGCCAGCGCAGCTGCGCCGACCGGCGGGTGTAGCCGGTGAGGTCGTGCAGCTCTTTGGGGGTCAGGAGCATGGTTTGAGGATCTTGTCGACGTTGGCCTTGATGACCTCAAACGAAATGCACCAGACCCACGGGTTGGCGTCCCAGCTACCGGGGCCGTTGATGGATTCCCAGAGCGCGATGTAGCCATCGGGCCCGTGAATGGCCGTGCCGTTGTCGTCGCCGGTTGGCCTCATGCAGACGTTCGGACAGCCCTCGGCACATGCATCGTCTTCGCTGATCTCCTGCAACCGCTGCACGCGCACTTCGGTGATGCGCAGGGTCAGGCGCGAGGCCCAGCGTGGCATGTGAATGGACGGGCGAAGGCGCTGCATACTCGCGCCCTCATAACCGCTCTCATCAGCCGAATAGTGGACATGGCCCGCGACGCGGCACGTCTCAGTGCATTCGCAAGCCAGCAGTCGATGAGATTCCTTAACCCACAGGAAATCGCCGGGCTTGCCGTAGGGGCAATCTTGGGATGCGCCGACCCCGGAGAGCACGCCATCCCACCACCACGCACCGTGCTCAATGCCATTGGGATTGAGAACCGGATATTTTTCAGCCCACTTGGATGGCTTCAAAACTCTCCGCGTCTGCGTCTTGGTGCCAACCAGCAGCGCGCGGATCATCGGGCCGCTGAAAAGGATCGGACGGGCCTTCATTGACAAGCTCCTTGGGCGTAGCGCCCGATAGCGGCGATGCCCATGTAGATGGCGGATATGACGATCAGCCAGTGGTCGAGGGTCGTCATGGCGATCAGCATGCCTCAGCCCGTATGCGAGGCAGACCCTTGCGGGCGACGGCAAGAACTCGGCTCCATCCCATCGGCCTGCGCGACTCGCCGCGCGGCGTACGCACGCGGTAGGTATCGCTGCGGCTGCTGCGCCATAGCTGCATCATCTTGATGCGCGGTGTGCCGGTGTCGAAGTCGATGACGACCAGGATGCGGCGGAGAGGTGGCGGCTGCCAGGCTGGCGCGCGCTGTCCCACATCAGCCAGCGCCAGGCGCTTTCCAGCCTTCGCTGCTCGCATCGCTGCGCAGCGGCGTGCATGAGGACTACTGGTCTTCATCTTTGGCGACCTTGCAG
>JBKJJE010000100.1:0-32988 GCA_046598075.1 Stagnimonas sp. | reverse complement strand
TGGTCACCTGGAGCGAGCAGTGGGTGGAGTCGAACCAGGCGGCGCTGATGGTGGCGACCTCGGCCTTGTGGATGGCCGGCTTCGGCACGCTGGGCGGGCGTGGCGAGGGGCTTTCCTGGTTGACCTGGGCGGGGCTGCTCACCGGTTTCTTCGGGGTGGCGGTGCTGATGGGCGAGGGGCTGCTGCATGGCACGGCGCCGCCGGGCGCCTACCTGGCGCTGGTGATCTCGCCGATCTGCTGGGCGGCGGGCAGCATCTACGGTCGCCGAAATCCGCAGCAGTGCGCGCCGCTGATGACGGCGGCGCTGCAGATGCTGATCGCCGGGGTGCTGATGGCGGGCATCGGCCTGCTGAGTGGCGAGCACGAACGCTGGCGCTGGACGGCGCAGTCTTGGGGGGCCTGGGCGTACCTGACGGTGCTCGGCTCCTGCGTGGCCTACGGCGCCTATTACTGGCTGGTCCACAACGTTACTCCGGCGCTGCTGGGCACCTATGCTTATGTCAATCCGGCCATCGCCGTGCTGCTGGGGGCCTGGCTGGGAGGCGAGCACCTGAGCGGCCTGCAACTGGTCGGCACCGGCGTGATCCTGGGCGGCGTGATCGCGGTGACGCTCGGCCAGCGAATACCCCTGAAGCCGCGCGTTGCCGAGGCAGTCTGATGCGCGGACGCGGCTGGTCGGCCGCCCTATCCATGTGCTGGCTGATGGCAGCCTGGCCAGCGGGCGCTGGCGTGCCGGCGGCAGCCAGCGCGCAGCTGCTGCATCACGGCAACGGCTCCGAGCCCAATTCGCTGGACCCGCATCGCAGCGAAGGCGTCAGCGGCAACAACATCGTCCGCGATCTCTACGAGGGGCTCACCGGCATCTCGCCGGCTGGTGCGGTGGTGCCCGCGGCCGCACTGCGCTGGCAGCTGTCGGAGGATGGCCTCAGCTATACCTTCACCCTGCGCGAAAACCTGCGCTGGAGTGATGGCTCGCCGCTGACTGCGGCCGATTTCGTCGCTGGATTCCAGCGCAGCATCAACCCCGCCACCGGCAATACCTTTGCGCAGATGCTGGGCGCCATCGAACACGCCGAAGCGGTGTTGAACAGCCGGCTGCCGGCATCGGCACTCGGCGTCAGCGCGCCCGATACGCATACGGTGGTCATCCGGCTGGCTGCACCCACCCCCTATCTGCTGGGCCTGCTCTCGCACCCCAGTACCTTCCCGGTGCATGGCCCCAGCCTGCAGAAGTGGGGAAGGGATTTTGCCCGCCCGGGCCGGCTGGTCAGCAACGGCGCCTACACGCTCAAGGACTGGGTGGTGCAGTCGCAGATCGAACTGGTGCGCAACCCCAGCTACTGGAACAACGCCAGCACCAGAATCGAGCGGGTGTTCTATCACCCCAGCGAGGACATCAGCAGCGAGCTGAAACGCTACGCCGCCGACGAGTTCGACACCACCTACGAGATTCCGCTGGTGCAGGCCGGGGCGCTGCGTGCGCGCTATGGACCGGAGCTGCATGTCGCGCCGTACCTCGGCAGCTATTTCTACGGCTTCAACCTGTCAAAACCGCCGTTCCGGGACAACCCCAAGCTGCGGCAGGCGCTGACCATGGCAGTCGACCGCGAGGTGATCGTCGGCAAGGTGATGAATGGAGTGGCGCTACCGGCCTACAGCTACGTGCCGCCTGGCACCTGGAACTACACACCGCAACGCCCGGCATGGGCGGCCTGGCCGCGCGAGAAAAAACTGGCCGAAGCCCGCCGGCTCTATGCGGAGGCAGGCTATTCCGCGGCACGGCCGCTGCAAGTCGAGCTGCGCTACAACACCCACGACGACCACAAGCGCATTGCACTGGTGGTCGCCGCGATGTGGAAGCAATGGCTGGGGGTACGCACGCGACTGGTCAACGAGGAGTTCAAGGTCTTCCTGCAGAACCGCAAGCAGCATGCGGTGACACAGGTGTTCCGCAGTGCCTGGATCAGCGACTACGACGACGCCAGCAGCTTTCTCGATCTGCAAACCTCAAGTCATGGCCGCAACGATTCGGTCTATCGCAACCCGGCATATGACGCGCTGCTGCAACAGGCCGCAGCGACGGCGGACATCGCCGCGCGTCGCGCGCTGCTGGAGCAGGCCGAACGGATGCTGCTGGCCGATCTGCCGGTGCTGCCGATCTACACCTATGTTTCCAAGCACCTGGTCAAGCCCTGGGTCGGCGGCTGGCAGGACAACAGCTACGACTACCACTACAGCAAGGACCTGCAGGTGCTCGCGCATCCTTCAAGGGAAGCGGCCCGGTGATCCGCCACCTGCTGCTGCGCCTGCTGACAGCAGTGCCGACGCTCCTGGTACTGGTGACGCTGACGTTCTTCCTGATGCGTCTGGCCCCGGGTGGGCCGTTTGATCGCGAGCGCAGCCTGCCGCCGGAGATCGAGAAAGTGCTGGCGGCGGAATATCACCTCGACGAGTCGCTGCCGAAACAATACCTCCGCTACCTCGGTGCGCTGCTGCGCGGCGATCTCGGTCCCTCGTTCCAGTACGAAGGCTTCCGCGTCAGCGAACTGATTGCCAGCGGCTTGCCGGTGTCGCTGACACTCGGCGCGCTGGCGATGGCCCTGGCGCTGCTGCTGGGCGGTGCGATGGGAATCATCGCGGCGCTCGCGCATCGACGACTGCCGGATTACGGCTTGATGAGTATCGCGCTGCTGGGCGTGTCGATTCCCAGTTACGTGGTCGCGCCACTGCTGGTGCTGGGGTTCGCGATCAGCCTGCGCTGGCTGCCGGCCGGCGGCTGGGCGGTGGGGCGCTACAGCGACCTGGTGCTGCCGGTGGTCGCCCTGGCGCTGCCGCAGATTTCTGCCATCGCGCGGCTGCTGCGCGGCAGCCTGCTCGAGGTCCTGCAGCAGCCCTATCTGCGTACTGCGCGCGCCAAGGGCCTGTCGCCCGCCACAGTGATTTTTAGACATGCGATGAAGCCGGCACTAATACCGCTGCTGTCCTATCTCGGCCCGGCGACGGCAGGCATTCTCAGCGGCTCGGTGGTGGTCGAGCAGGTGTTCGACCTGCCCGGCATCGGTCGCTATTTCGTGCAGGGGGCGCTCAACCGCGACTACACGCTGGTGCTCGGCGTGGTGGCGGTCTACGGAGCACTGATCGTGCTGTTCAACTTTCTGGTCGATCTCACCTATGGCCTGCTCGACCCGCGCATCAAGACGCCATGAGCCCGTCCCGCGCATGGTGGCTTCGCTTCACCCGGCATCGCGCCGCAGTGTTCGCCCTCGGCCTGCTGCTGCTGATCGTGCTGGCGCTGTTCGTCGGCCCGCTGCTGTCGGCGTTCGAGGTCGACTCCATCGACTTCGATGGCGAGTGGGCGACCGCTCCCAGCCTGGTCAGCGGCCACTGGCTGGGCACCGACAGCCTCGGCCGGGATGTCTTCGTGCGCGCACTCGAGGGTGGGCGCATCTCGCTGCTCGTCGCGTTCGCCGCCACCCTGGTGTCGTTGCTGATCGGCGTCAGCTATGGCGCACTCGCCGGCTATGTCGGCGGCGCGCTGGACGAGTGGATGATGCGTGCGGTGGACATCCTCTACGCGCTGCCGTTCCTGTTTCTGGTGATCCTGTTGATGGTGCTGTTCGGGCGCAATCTGGTGCTGGTGTTCGTGGCCATCGGCGCGATCAACTGGCTCGACATGGCGCGCGTGGTGCGCGGCCAGGTGCTGGCCCTGAAGCAGCGCGAATTCGTGATGGCGGCACGCACCCATGGCATGGACGACGCTGCCATCCTGATGCGCCATATCGTCCCCAATCTCGCCGGCGTGGTGCTGGTGACGGTGACGCTCACCATCCCGCAGGTGATTCTCACCGAGTCGTTCCTGAGTTTTCTGGGGCTTGGCGTGCAGGAGCCGGCAACCAGCTGGGGCACGCTCATCAACGAGGGTGCGCGGGAGATGGAGCAGACCCCCTGGGCGCTGCTGTTCCCGGCCAGCCTGATGGCGCTGACCCTGCTCTGCTTCAACCTGATCGGCGACGCGCTGCGCGATGTGCTCGACCCGCGGGAGGCCGCTTGAGCGCGCTGCTGGAAGTCACCGACCTGTCGGTTGCCTACCGCAGCCCCCAGGGTCTGCTGCCCGTGCTGCAGGAGGTGAGTTTTTCGCTCGCGGCCGGAGAGACACTGGGGCTGGTCGGCGAGTCCGGCTCCGGCAAGTCGCAGATCGCGCTGGCAGTCATGGGGCTGCTGCCGGCCAACGCCGTCGCGCAGGGCAGTCTGCGGTTCGAGGATCGCGAACTGCTGACCATGAAGGCTGCTCCGCGGCGGGCGCTGCGCGGTGCGCGCATGGGCCTGATCTTCCAGGACCCGATGAGCAGTCTCAATCCGCATCTGCGCATCGGCCTGCAGCTGGCGGAAGTACTCGAGCAGCATCGGGGGCTCAGCCGCCGCGCGGCGCTTGCCGAGGCCAGGCAGATGCTCGACGCGGTGCGGATTCCGGAGGCCGCCCGCCGCCTCCGGCAATACCCGCACGAACTCTCCGGCGGCCAGCGCCAGCGGGTGATGATCGCCATGATGCTGCTGGCGAAACCGCTGCTGCTGATTGCCGACGAGCCGACCACTGCGCTCGACGTCACCGTGCAGGCCGAAGTCCTCAAGCTGCTGGCTGCGCTCAAGCGCGAGATGGGCCTGAGTCTGCTGCTGATCTCGCACGACCTGGGAGTAATGGCCGACATCGCCGACCGGCTGCTGGTGCTGTACGCCGGGCGGGTGATGGAGCAGGGGACTGCGGCAGCGCTGCTGGCAGCGCCCGCGCATCCCTACACAAGGGCGCTGCTGGCCTGTCGGCCGAGGCTCGATTCGCCGCTGTACCTGCTGCAGGGCGAGCAGCTGCCCAGCATTGCCGGCCTGCCGCCGCGTGCCGGAATGAGCGGTGAAGGCTGCCCGTTTGCACCCCGCTGCATAGAGGTCGAACCACGTTGCCGGGTGCGACATCCCGCCATGCAGCAGCGTGCGGAGGGCCACGCGGCCGCCTGCCACCTGCTGTGAACAGCGGCGGCCGTCGCGCCGCCGGCGGGTAAGAACCATTTCCTCGGCGGTGGCTGTCAACGAACTCCGATTTACCTGCGTTTCGTATTGCTGGGTGACAGCCTGACTGTTACCGTCAGATGGTTCGGTAATCGCCTGCACAGGGCGAGCACAAACGTAAAAAATCAAGCGCGCCTGCAACGACAGGCTGCTGCATCACTGTGGTGCGAGAGGAGATAAGCATGCGTCTAGCGATCCGTTGCGGTGCCCTGCTGCTGGCTTTGCCGGGGTTGGCGTCTGCCATCGATTTCAAACTGCCGTTTGGCGAGGAGGGCATCGAGGGGGTGCTCAATACCAGCACCTCGCTCGGCGTGCAGGTGCGCACCCAGGAGCGCAGCGCCGCCCTGGTGGGCAAGGGCAATCTCGACCCCAATGTCTGTGGCCGTATCGGCATCGGCAACAACCGCGCACCCACCGGTGCGCAGGTGGTGGGATCGCCGCTGTACCAGTCCTGCCAGGGCCTGTTCCGTACCCAGTCCTACCCGGCGGCGCGCCTGAGCGAGGTGCCGGGGCAGTTCTCGAGCAACTTCGACGACGGCAACCTCAACTACGACAAGCACGACCTCACGCAGGCGCCGCTGAAGATCACTCAGGACATCACCCTGACCCGCGGCAGCACCGGTTTTTTCGCCAGAGCGCTGGTGTTTCACGATTTCGTCAACTACGGCTTCGACGAATACCACCCCAACCGGCTGACCGCCGAAAACGCCTCGCGCTCCGGCTTTGCCGCCACCGCCGCCAACAACAACGGCTTGGCGCGCGGTGATTCGGTGCCTTGCCCGGCGGATCGCAATCCGGGGAATCAGCCCTGCGGCCTGGTCTACGGCTCGGGCCAGGTGGTGCGCAACAAGCGCGACTCCGAAACCCTGCGGCAGATCGGGCAGGGGGTTCAGCTGCTCGATGCGGTGGTCTACGGCAAGCTGCCGATCAGCGAAGAGCGGGAACTCACCGTCAAGTTCGGTCGCCAGACCATCAACTGGGGCGAGTCCACCCTGCTGGTGATCAACTCCATCAACCAGGCGCAGCCGGTCAACGCCAACAATTTCCTGCGCACCGGCTTTCAGGTGGAAGAAGTGTTCACGCCGCAGACCTCGCTCTACCTCAGCGGCGATCTGGTGGAGGGTTTCACGCTGGAGGGTTTCTACGACCTCGAATGGTCGCCGGTGGAAATCCCCGCCAAAGGATCGTATTTCTCGTTCGCGGACCTTGGCACCGATAACGCCGGCAACTTCGCCATCTCTAGCTTCGGCGGCGCGGCGGAGGACCCGGACGGCGTCGGCTTCCTGCTCGACAACGCGCTGTCCGGACTCACCAACACCAGCCTGCGGGTACCCAGGCTGCGCGACAACGAGCCGAAAAACTTCGGCCTCACCAACCAGTTCGGGGCTTCGCTCAAGTACTACGCCGAGTGGCTCAACAGCGGCACCGAGCTGGCGCTGTACGCGATGAACTATCACTCCAAGCTGCCCTACATCAGCACCTATGCCGCCACCGAGTCCTGTGCGCGCAACTCGCGCACTTCCACCCAGTTCCTGCAGGACTGCCCGGACATCCCGCTGCTCCACCAGCTCAGCGACCCCAACAATCCGGCCGGCGCGACCAGCGATCCGATCCTGTTCGACACCGCCCGCATCCAGTTCGAGTACCCCGAAAACATCAAGCTGCTGGGCTTCTCGTTCAACACCACGGTCGGTGAATTCTCGATTCAGGGCGAGGTTGCCTATCGGCCCAACCTGCCCTTGCAGGTGGATGTCGAAGACCTGGTATTTGCCGCCTATGGGCCGACGCTGACGCGCTGTCACAACCCCGACATCAGCGCCAGCGTGCCTGGCCGCCCCGGCGCTTGCCAGGGCACCGGCACCTTCACCGGCGCCCTGACCCAGCAGATTCTCGCAGGCCTGCCGCCAGAGCTGGCTGCCGCCCTGACTGCCGCCGCCGCGCAGGGGCCGCTGGGCGGTTTCGGCACTGACGAAAATGGCAACACCATCGTCTATCCGTCCAGCGATTACGTGGTCGATGCGGCGGGCACGCTGGGGGACTATCGCGACACCTTCGACCTGATCGTCGGGCATGCCATCGGCTCGGCACGCGCGTTTCCCAGTTTCGTCACTGCCTATCGCGGTGGTGCGGTGGGTGAAAACCCGGGCACTGATCCGACACTGCCCTACAACAGGAACAACCCCGGCTACATCCGCGGCTACGAGCGGATGCAGGTCTACCAGTTCGATCTCGGCGCGACCCAGGTGCTGGGAGCCACCGACAACTTCCTGGGTGCGGATCAGGTCATCAATCTGTTCGAGATCGGTGCGACCTGGGTGCCCGGCCTGCCGTCTCTGGACGTGCTGCAATTCGACGCCCCCGGCACCCTCACCCACGCCAGTGCCGGCGCCGATGGCAGTGGTGCCGACCGCTCGCGGCAGGCCTGTTCCACCAATCCCACCTGCTCGTTCGGACCCGATGGCCTGCGCTTCAACCCGCACCAGGCCAATCTCGACCTGTACCCGGACAGGTTCAGCTGGGGCTATCGCATCATCAGCCTGATCAAGTACGAGAGCGTGTTCCCCGGCATCAGTTTCCAGCCGACCATCATCTGGCAGCACGATGTCGGCGGCACCGCACCGCAGCCGCTGGACACCAACTTCGTCGAGGGCCGCAAGACCGCCTCCATAAATATCGAGACCCGCTACAAGTCGGCGCTGTCGATCGTGCCGGGCTACACCTGGTTCACCGGTGGCAAGGACGGCGCGAACACCTACAAGGATCGCGACTTCGCGCAGGTCTACGTCAAGTACCAGTTCTGATCGCCGCAGCGGGCGGGCGGCATGTCGCCCGTCATGTGCAGGAAAGCGTGTTCCGGGGTGCGCTGGCGCAGGCCCAGCCGCCAGCATGCCCCGTGACGGCGGCCAGCCCCCGCCGTTATACTTGCAGGGATGACTTTCCGGTCGGCGCATGGCCTGCAAGGGTCTGCGTTCCCAGCCCAGTTTCTAAGCAATACAGCAAGGACTTCTCTACATGAGCACCGAAGGCGCCATCAACGGTGTCAACTCCAACGTTGACACCAGCCGCCGCCGTTTCCTGACCCTTGCCGCCACCGGCATGGGCGTGATCGGTGGCGCGGCCGTGGTCTGGCCGATTCTTGCGTCGCTGCGTCCCAGCGCCAAGGCACAGGCGGCCGGCGCGCCGGTCACCATCGACCTCACCACCATCGAGCCGGGCCAGAAGTTCTCGACCCTCTGGCGTGGCCGCGCCATCTGGGTGGTGCGCCGCACACCGGAAATGCTGGCCAGTCTCGATAAGGTGACAACCGAGCTGACCGACCCGGACAGCGCCTCCACCGACACCCATGGCGGCCTGCTGCTGCAGCCGGCCTACGCCAAGAACGCGACCCGCTCGATCAAGCCGGAAGTGCTGGTGATGATCGGCTCCTGCACCCATCTGGGCTGCATCCCCAGCTTCCGTCCGGACCATCCGGCGGCAGACATCGCCGCCAACTGGGAGGGCGGGTTCTTCTGCCCCTGTCATGGTTCCCGCTTCGATCTCGCCGGCCGCGTGTTCAAGGGTTCGCCGGCGCCCAAGAATCTCGTCGTGCCGCCGCACAAGTACGCCAACGACAACAGCATCGTCGTCGGTGAAGACCAGGCGGCCGCCTAATACTTTCTTTTCTGGAATCCTAAGTCATGGGCATCGTCGCCAACCCGTACAAGACCACCGGCCTGCTCGGCTGGGTGGATGACCGCTTCCCGCTCACCAAGCTGTATCGCGATCATCTGTCCGAGTATTACGCACCAAAGAATTTCAACTTCTGGTACTACTTCGGCTCGCTGGCGCTGCTGATCCTGGTCAACCAGCTGATCACCGGCATCGTGCTCACCATGCACTACAAACCGGGCGCTGAGACCGCGTTCGACTCAGTCGAATACATCATGCGCGATGTCGACTGGGGCTGGCTGATCCGCTACATGCACTCCACCGGCGCTTCGGCATTCTTCATCGTCGTGTTCCTGCACATGTATCGCGGCCTGTTGTACGGCAGCTACCAGAAACCGCGCGAACTGATCTGGATCTTCGGCTCGCTGATCTTCCTGGTGCTGATGGCCGAAGCCTTCTGCGGCTACGTGCTGCCCTGGGGCAACATGAGCTACTGGGGCGCGCAGGTGATCATCAGCCTGTTCGGCACGATTCCGGTGATCGGGCCCGACATGGTGATCTGGATTCAGGGCGATTACGTACCCGCCGACGCCACCCTCAACCGCCTGTTCTCGCTGCACGTGATTGCGCTGCCCTTTGTGCTGGTGGGTCTGGTGGTTGCCCACCTGATCGCGCTGCACGAGGTGGGCTCCAACAATCCGGACGGCGTCGACATCAAGAAGCACAAGGACCCCGTCACTCACGTGCCGCTCGACGGCATCGGCTTTCATCCCTACTACACGGTGAAGGACATCGTCGGCGTCGTGGTATTCCTGCTGATTTTCTGCGCGCTCATTTTCTGGGCCCCGGAGGGCGGCGGCTATCTGCTGGAAAAGCCCAACTTCACGCCCGCCAACAACCTGGCCACGCCCGAGCACATCACGCCCGCCTGGTACTTCGGCAGTTTCTACGCCATGCTGCGGGCGATGCCGCCGATGTTCGGCTCGGCACTGCCGGGAGTCATCGTGATGGGTGGCGCGGTGGTGGTGATCTTCTTCATGCCCTGGCTCGACCGCGCGCCGGTCAAGTCGATCCGCTACAAGGGGCCATACTTCAAGATAGCCTTGGCCCTGTTCACGGTGGCCTTCATCACCCTCAACTACTACGGCATGCAGCCGCCGACGCCCGAGGGCACGCTGATCTCGCGGATCGGCACGGTGATCTACTTCGCCTTCTTCCTGCTGATGCCGTTCTACAGCAAATGGGATTCCTACAAGACCGTTCCGGAGCGCGTGACCTATGAAGCTCATTAAGACCGCCGCGGCACTGTTGCTCGGCGTCGTCACCGGGCTGGCTGCGCTACCGGCTCAGGCCAGCGGCGGCGAAGGGCACCCGTATTTTCGCGTCGACACCAGCAATCTCGCCGGCCTGCAGCGCGGCGCGCGTGACTTCATGTCGTACTGCGCCGGCTGCCACAGCCTGAAATACCTGCGCTACAACCGCCTCGCGCAGGATCTGGGTGTTTCGGAAGAACTGCTCAAGAGCAACCTGATGTTCACCACCGACAAGGTCGGCGATGTGATCACCACGGCGATGCCGAAGGAATCCGCCGACTGGCTGGGCGCTCAGCCGCCGGACCTGAGCCTCACCGCCCGCTCGCGCGGCCCTGAATGGATCAGCGACTACCTGCAGAGCTTCTACCTCGATCCCAAGCGGCCGCTCGGCGTCAACAACACCGTGCTGCCCAACGCCTCGATGCCACATGTGCTGTGGGAGTTGCAGGGCCTGCAGGCCAAGGTCGAGCAGCACGAGGCGGCAGGCGCTGAACACGCCGCCGAAGGCCACGCCGGCAAGAAGTTCGAGCTGGTACAGGCCGGCAGGCTGTCACCCGACGAATACAAGAAATTCGTCGCGGATCTCACCAACTTCATGGTCTACGCCGCCGAGCCGGCCCGCAACAAGCGCATCAGCACCGGCTGGAACGTGCTGATCTTCCTCCTCATCCTGCTTCCGATAGCGTATCTGCTGAAGAAGGAATACTGGAAGGACATCCATTGATGCGGGGCGCGTTATCCTGCTCGAAGTCGACGTGAGAAGCCGTCGACGGAGTGTTACATGAGCATGGTCACGCGCCGTTCGCGCCTCGCTACTTTGGGCAAGCCCGCCCCGCAGGCGGGTTTGATGCTGTACGTCGCCCCCAATGAACCCTGGAACGACTGGGCCGCTCTGGCCTTTGCCGAGAAGGACGTCGATGACGCCCGCTGCGAGCGCATCTATCCGTCCCGCCCCAACGAAGACCTGCTGGTCATCAACCCCGAACTGCGCCTGCCGGCGCTGGCTGATCGCGAACTGCTGCTCACCGGTGCGCGCGTGGTGGTGGAATACCTGGACGAACGCTATCCCCACCCGCGGCTGATGCCGCAGGACCCCGCAGGCCGGGCCAAGGTGCGCATGGTGCTGGAGCAGTTCGCCGTCGAATTGTTCCCGGTGCTGCAGGAAGCACTCGCTGCCAAGAGCGCCAAGGCCAGGTCGCCGATCGCCCAGCAGGTGCTCAACTCCGGCCGCTGGTTCAATGGCAAGGGTTTTTTCCTGGGTGTGGAATACACCCGCGCCGATCTGGCCTGGGCGGTATGGCTGAAAGGCGTGCAGTCCTTAGGCCTGAAGCTGCCCGACAGCGCCGCGCTCTACCGCACCAAGCTCGCCACCCGCCCGGTGCTGGCCGCCTATTTCAAGGCGGTCTAGCGGCGTGGCCAGTACCCACAAGTCGCGGCGCCCGTACCTGATCCGCGCCATCTACGATTGGTGCGTCGACAACGGCCACACCCCGCACCTCCTGGTCGCCGCCGACTATCCCGGGGTCAACGTGCCGCTGCAATTCGTGCAGGAAGGCCGCATCACCCTCAACCTGTCGCCGATGGCGGTGCAGACGCTCAACGTCGAAGACGATCCGATCTGGTTCTCCGCGCGTTTCTCCGGCCGCCCGTTCGACGTGGTCGTGCCCAGCGGCGCGGTGCTGGCGATCTTTGCGCGGGAGAACGGCGAGGGACTGGTATTCGGCGAAGTGGAGCCACCGCAGGGTGGTGGCGATGCACCGTCGCCGCCGGCTTCGCCATCCGGTCCTGAACCAGAGCCGGCCAAGCCGAAGGGCAGGGCGCATCTGCGGGTGGTGAAGTGACGAGGTGAGTCAAAACGGCGGCAGCGTCTTGCTCGGATTCAATATCCCTTTCGGATCGAACTGCGCCTTCACTGCCCGCATGAGTGAGAGCGTATCGGCAGCAACCTCCCAGCCCACATAGTCGCGCTTGTCGATGCCCACGCCATGTTCGCCGCTGAGCGTGCCTTCCAGCGACAGCACCAGGCGGAACACCGCGTGCAGGCAGGCTTCGATACGCGACATCTGCGCAGGGTCGTCGGGGTTGGCGAGAATGTTGACGTGGATGTTGCCGTTGCCGGCGTGGCCGAAGCAGACGATGCGCAGGTTGTGCGCCCGCGACAGTGCGGCGACGCCATCGATCAGCGCCGGCAGGCGGGTGACCGGCACCGCCACGTCCTCGTTGACTTTCTTCGGCGCCAGTTGCCGCAGGCTGGGGGACAGCGCCTTGCGGCAGGCCCAGAGGGTTTCGGCCTCTTCGGCGTCGCGGGCGGTGCGTAGTTCGATCAGCCCCGCGCCGCCCGCCGCCCGCTCGATGGCGGCGACGGCTGCTGGCAGGGTGCTGGCGTCGCCATCGGCTTCAATCAGCAGCAGTGCGCCGGTGCCAGGCGGGACGGCGGCTGCCATGCCGATGGGCATGACAGTCGCGCGATAGCTCTCGGCCAGCTGCACTGCATCGCCGTCCATGAACTCCAGCGCCGAGGGTGTCGCGGGCTGGTTCATCAGCCGCGCGACGGCTTCGGCGGCGGCATGGACGTTGGCGTAGCATGCGCGCAGCAGGCGGCTGTGGGTAGGCTTGGGCAGCAGCTTCAGGGTGGCTTCGGTGATCACCGCCAGCGTGCCTTCGCTGCCGATCAGCAGGCGAGTGAGGTCGTAGCCGACCACGCTCTTGGTGGTGGTGGCACCGGTCTTCAGCGTGCGGCCATCGCCGGTGACCGCGCGCAGGCCCAGCACCGCATCGCGGGCCGTGCCGTACTTCACTGCGCGTGGCCCGCCTGCGCCGCAGGCGAGGTTGCCGCCGACGGTGGAATAGGCGGCACTGGTCGGGTCGGGCGCCCAGAACAGGCCGTGCCGGGCCGCTTCGATCTGCACATCGCCATTGAGGGTGCCGGCCTCGCAGACCAGAAGGCGATCGCCCGGCGAGACCGACAGGATCCGCGTCATCCGCTCCATCGACAGCACCAGGCCGCCGGCCAGCGGCACGGCCGCACCGGTAGTGTTGGTGCCGCGTCCGCGTGCGGTCAGCGGGATGCCGTGCGCGTGACAGATTCCGACGATGGCTGCGACTTCGGCGTGGTCACCAGCAAAAGCCACAGCTTGCGGCAGCGCCATCCGCCGCGAGTTGTCGTAGCTGTAGGCGAGGCAGTCAGCGGGATCGGTGAGTAGCGCATCGGCGCGCAGCAGCCGGCGTAATTGCGCGAGGGCTTCAGCCGCCAGCGGCGTGCTCATGTGGCGTCATCCGCGTCGAAGGCATTGCGCAGCCAGCGGCCTTTGCCATCGGCCTCGAAACGCACCAGATCAAAGCGGATGGGGGCGTCCTGCCATTCCGGATGCGCCTGCACGAAAGCCAGTGCGGTGCGCAGCAGCCTGCCGCGCTTTCTGGCGTCGACACTCTCCAGCGCGCCGCCGTGACTAGCCGTGCTGCGGGCGCGCACCTCGACGATCACCAGCGTGTCGCCATCGGCCACCACCACATCGAGTTCGCCCAGCGTGCAGCGCCAATTGCGGGCGACGGCTTGCAGGCCCTGCCTGAGCAGATGCGCTTCGGCGCGGGCTTCGGCATCGGCCCCGCGCCGGGCGGCGAGACGGGCCTTCAACTTGGCCAGCATGCTATTCGCCGATGTCTTCGATGATGCCGTTGTCGCGAGCGGAATACAGCGGCACACAGTCGAGCTGGCGATGCACCGCACCATCGGCATCGAGCACCAGCGAGCCGGCCAAACCACTGACGGTCTCGCTCGGCAGCAGCGCCCCGACGCTGACCCGACGCGCCAGTTCATAGGCGTCGTAACCCAGCGCGAACAGCCGCTGGGTGTCTGCCGTGCGCGGGTTGACCGTCGCCAGCTCGCCGCGCAGCGCGGCAATCGGGCCGGAGGTCTCGATGCGCCAGGGCGCATCGCAAATGTTCAGTCCGCCGAGATCGCGATTGCCGGCATCGGCGGCGGCGGCGGTGGCATAGCTGGCGATGCGGCCGGCACGCAGGTAGCGCATCTGCGGCCAGATCAGCTTCGCCTCGGCGCTGCGGGCGGCGAGAAACACCACGTCGATATCGCCGCGCGGCACCGGCTGCAGGTCTGCCTTGATGCCGGCTGCCACCAGTTGCTCGCCACGGGCCTCGGAATAGCTGATGCCGAGCAGGCGCTTGAGCTGGCGGGTGAAATCGACGGTGCCGGGGCGATAGCTCTCCGTCGCCAGCACGGTGCCGCCACGCAATTCGAAGCGGGTTCTGAACGCCGCCGCAGTACGGCTGCCCCAGTCGCCCTCCTGGGCCAGGATCACTGCGCGCAACAGGCTGCGGCCGGTGGCGTGCTCGGCGGCGGCGCGGGCCTCGTCTTCGGGAGCAAGGCCGAACGGGGTCAGGCCGGCAGGCGGCACCCGGCTGCCGTCGAGGTAATTGAGGCTGACGGTGGGCAGCTGTGGCATGCGCCCCGCCATGCTGGCCACGTCTTCCTTGCGCAGCGGGCCAATCAGGGCGCCGGCACCCTGGTTGAACGCCGCTGCCAGTGCGGCGTCGAGGCCGACACTGGTATCGATTGTCTGGACTGCCGGGGCTTCCGGCCCGGCCCGCTGTTGCGCGGCCTGCACGCCGGCGCGGATCGCATTGGCCGCCGTCGCCAGCGGACCCGCCATCGGCAGCAGCAGGGCGATCTGCTGGGTATTGCGCCGCGGTTGGCTGCCGGGCGTCACCAGGCCGGCGGCAATCTGCGATTCGGCTGGGTGGTCGGGATGGCGCTGCCGCCATTCTTCGTAGGCAGCGAGCGCGGCACCGCTGCGGGTCAGCTGCATCAGCTCGATCCAGCCGCGTGCGACGGGTTCGGTGACGGCGGAAAAATCGGTAGCGATGGGCAGCGCATTGAGGGCGCGCCAGAGGGCATCGCGCTGATTGCTGCGGGCAGTGCCGGTTAGGGCGCTTTCGAGCACGTCGTACGTGCTCAGCGCGGCGGCGTAGTCGCCGAGCGCGAACTGCGCCTGGGCGCGCTGGCCCAATTCGGTCTCGATGCTGGCCGGTGCCGCGACGACAGGGGGCAGCCTTGTTTCCGGCGGAATGTCTTGCGCCGGCGCGGCCTGTGACAGCAGCGCCAAGAGTGCGGCGGCAAGAGCGGCGTGCAGCCGCATCGGGGGCGGAGGAGACATGCGTAAAGTATGGCACGCAAGCCTGACCCAACTGCCCATGAACGACGCTGCCGATGACCCGCTGTTGCCCGGATGCCTGTACGTGGTGGCGACCCCCATCGGCAACCTCGGCGATTTCTCGCCGCGCGCGCTGAAGGTGCTGGCGGCGGTGGATGCGATCTGCGCGGAAGACACCCGCACCACCGCGCAGCTGCTCTCGCACTTCGGTATCAGCAAGCCGCTGCGGGCGCTGCACGATCACAACGAGTCCCGGATCGCCAGCGAGCTGATCGCAGAGCTGCAGGCGGGAAGAACCCTGGCACTGGTCAGCGATGCCGGCACGCCGCTGGTCTCCGACCCCGGGTATGCGCTGGTGGACGCGGCGCGGCGGGCAGGGCTGACGGTGCAGGCGCTACCCGGCCCCTGCGCGGTGACGGCGGCGCTGTCGATTGCCGGTCTGCCCACCGATGAATTCCTGTTCGCCGGATTTCTGCCCGCCAAGCCCTCCGCCCGCCGCGCGCGGCTGCAGGTGCTGGCGGCCGAGCCGCGCACCTGGGTGGTCTACGAAGCGCCGCACCGCATCGTCGAATGCGCTCAGGACCTCGCCGATCTGCTGGGCGCCGAGCGGCAGGTGTTTCTCGCCCGCGAGCTCAGTAAACGCTTCGAGCAGAGCGTGCGCCTGCCCGCTTCCGAGCTGCCGCACTGGCTGGCGGCCGACGCCAATCGCCTGCGCGGCGAGTTCGTGCTGGCGGTGGCCGGTGCGCCGGTGCGTGCCGAGGCGACCACACTCGATGCCCGGCAGCTGCTGCGGGCGCTGCTCACCGAGCTGCCACCCGCGAAAGCGGCACGGCTGGCGGCCATGCTCACCGGTGAAAAGCGCCAGACGCTATATCAGTGGGCGGTCGAATGGGGCGGGCAGCAGTCCTCGCAGTAGCGTCGCGACTAGGGCGTGTCATCAATTGAATGGTCGCTGCGGCGGAAGGCTGTATTGGGGCAGTGCGACGAACGAGGCGCAGTCAATGGTTGTTCCATTGGCAAGCCTTGTGAGGAAGCAATGCCCCAATGCGTTTGGCTTAAGCGGGAGTGCCGTACGGCACTCCCGATCTCGGCCAAACGCCCCGCCCCGAAGGGTTGCGGCCAAAAAGCCGCCTGGCTTCGTTGCGAACCTTGGCTGTGGAACAACCACAGCCTGCGGTCCGCGCCTCGCCGGGCGGCTTTTTGACTCGCAACGCTGCGATCATTCAATTGATGACACGCCCTAGCAGGCCATTCAGCTTGCGATCATAAATAACGCTAGCGTGTTACCGTAATTCCCCGTGATCCTCGCGGAAGTTGGTTTTCGCGAAGACATTGTTGTGCCTGCGGTCCTGTCATCCCCTGGGGTGATGTTGGCTCCAGGCGACACAGCAGCAATCAGAACCCAAGCCCGATAGCCGAGGAATTGAGCACATGCGCTGGATCGCAATACCGGTTTTGACCGCCGTCATCGGCTGCGGACTGTGGAGCACTGCCGCCAGTGCCGCCGCAAAGCTGAGCGATGGTTCCAGCGAGCAGATCTACGATGGCCTGCTGCCCACCGAGCAGGAAAAACTCGTGATGCCGGTAGTCAACGACGAGCAGGGCCGCCCGGAATGCGTGCAGCTGCTGAAGTCGTTGATGAACGCGCCGCGGACGCTGTTCTGGAAAGAAGGCCGCAAGCTGAAGACCAGTCCCGATAGCATCCAGCCGGGCACCGCCATCGCCACTTTCAGGAAGGGCCGCTATCCGCAGAAAGGCAGGGCACGCGGTAGCAAGCACGCCGCCATTTTCCTGCGCGCCAGCGAAGCCGGCATCTATGTCTTCGACCAGTTCGCCGGCAGGACCGCTGCCGAAGAGCGGTTCATCCCCTGGAAACACCCGCGCGACCGCAGCCCCTCGAACAACGCATCGGCCTATTCCACCGTCCGCTGGTAGCGGACAATGGCGGGCTATGACCAGCCCCGCTGACGCAGCCCACGATTCTCCCTACGCCGCACTCCGCTATCCGCAATTCCGCCGCCTGATCGGCGCGGTTTTTCTGCTGACGCTGGCGCTGCTCGCGCAGGAGGTGGCACTCGGCTACGAGTTGTATCTGCTCACCCGCGATCCCTTGACGCTCGGCTTCATCGGCCTGGCCGAAGCCCTGCCGTTCATCGCCCTAGCGCTGGTCGGCGGGCACCTGGCCGATCGGCGCGAAAAACGCACGCTGCTGCTCGCGTCGCTCGGGGTGATGGCGCTGGCCTCGCTGCTGCTGCTGTGGCTGTCGCTGGATACGGTGCGCGCCGGCATGACGCAATCGACGCTGCTGCTGGCGGTCTATGCCAGCATCGCGCTGATCGGTCTGGCACGCGGTTTCTATTCGCCGGCGGCGTCTGCGCTGAAATCGTTCCTGGTGCCGCGGCCGCTGTTCACCAACGCCACCACCTGGTCATCCGCCAGCTGGCAGGGCGGGGCGATCCTGGGCCCGGTGGCCGGTGGCCTGCTGTATGCCGCCTTCGGGCTCGAAGGCACGCTGGTCGCCAGCATCGCGCTGCTCGGCTGTGCCGCGTGGCTGCTGTCCGGCATCCGCCGCCGCGGCGTACCCGAGGCGAGCGAAACGCCGGGCAATCTGCGCGAGTCGCTGGCGGAAGGCCTGGCTTTCGTGCGCCGAACGCCGATCATCCTGTATTCGATTTCGCTGGACCTGTTTTCAGTGCTGTTCGGCGGCGTGGTGGCGATCCTGCCGGTGTTCGTCGAGGATGTGCTGAAGCTGGGGCCTGCCGAGCTCGGCATCCTGCGCGCAGCCCCGGCGCTGGGCGCGATGCTGACCATTTTCTATTGCGCCTATGTGCCGCCGGTGCAGCAGCTCTGGCGCAATCTGCTGCTGGCGGTCGCCGGCTTCGGGGTGGCGACACTGGTGTTCGCGCTCTCACCCTGGTTTTGGCTGTCGGCCCTGGCGCTGTTCTTCACCGGGGCGTTCGACTCGGTCAGCGTGGTGATTCGTGGCACCATCCTGCAGGTATTCACGCCGGATCATCTGCGTGGGCGCGTGCAGTCGGTCAACAGCGTGTTTCTGTCCTGCTCCAACGAACTCGGCGCGTTCGAGAGCGGGCTGGCGGCACGCCTGATGGGTGCGGTGCCCAGCGTGCTGTTTGGCGGAGCGATGACGCTGGCCATCGTGGCTTCGGTGGCGGCAAGGACAGGGCGATTGCTCAAGGTAAAAATCGGGGACAGGCATGATTCTCACACCGCTCTCGCCAGATGAATGGCGACAAAACGGCCGTACTTTTCCGCATCACGGCCATGACATTTTTTATCGCGACAGCGGCGGCACAAAACCGGCTCTGCTGCTGATTCACGGCTTTCCGACCGCGTCCTGGGATTTCTACCGGATCTGGGACGCGCTGGCGGAGCGTTATCGCGTGCTGGCGCCCGACCTGATCGGCTTCGGCTTTTCGGCCAAGCCCAGCCGCTACAGCTATTCGCTGCAAGTGCAGGCCGAGCTGTGCGGCAACCTCTGCGCACGGCAGCAGCTTGGCGAAGTGCATGTGCTCGCCCACGACTACGGCGTCAGCGTCGCGCAGGAACTGCTGGCGCTGCACGACAGCGGGCGCGGCGTGGTTGGCATCAACTCGATTGCCTTCCTGAACGGTGGTCTGTTCCCCGAGACGCACCGGCCGCTGGCCATGCAGAAACTGCTGCGCTCGCCGCTGGGTGGCCTGGTGGCGAGGCAGATGAACGAAGCGCGTCTGGGACAGGCCATGCGGAAAATCTTCGGCCCGAAAACGCAGCCCAACGCCGAGGAGATCGCCGCCTTCTGGCAGCTGATTGCCCATAACAACGGCCAGCGCATCATGCCCAAGCTGATCGGCTACATCGACGAGCGCGTCGTGCAGCGGACGCGCTGGGTTACCGCCATGCAGAACACCCGGGTGCCGATGCGACTCATCAATGGCGCCGCCGATCCGGTCTCCGGCGAGCACATGGCGGCACGCTATCACCAGCTGATTCCCAGCCCCGACATCGTGCTGCTGCCGGAAATCGGCCATTACCCGCAGGTGGAAGCGCCTGATCTGGTCCTGCAGGCGCTCTACGATTTTCACGCTGGCTTTGCGGCCCGAGGATGGAGCATCTGAAGTCGGTCTGGCGGCTGCTGACGCAGAAAATCCCGCTCTGGCTGTTGCAGCTGGTGGTGTGGCTGCTGATCCATGTGCTGTATCGCATCCGCACCGAGGGACTGGCGCAGATTCCCCGCGAGGGTGCGGCGATCATCGCTTGCAACCATGTCAGCTTCGTCGATGCCCTGCTGATCGGCGGCCTGCTGCCGCGCCCGCCGCGCTTCGTGATGTATCACCGGATCTACCACATCCCGCTGATGAACCTGCTGTTCCGTGCGGCGCGGGTGATCCCGATCGCCCCGGCCAAGGAAGACGCAGCCCTGCTCGAAAAAGCCTACGCCGAGATCAGGGCCGCGCTCGACAATGGCGAGCTGGTCGGCATCTTTCCCGAAGGCGGGCTGACGCCGGACGGCAGCATCCAGCCGTTCAAGCCCGGCGTCGAGAAAATCCTGCTCGCCAATCCGGTGCCGGTGGTGCCGATGGCGCTGCAGAATCTCTGGGGCAGCATGTGGAGCAGGCAGGACTCGCGGCTGCGCCGCGCCAGGCTGCCACGCCGCTTCCGCGCCGCCATCGGACTGGTGGTGGCCGAAGCGATTCCGGCCGATCAGGTCACTGCCGAGTTTCTGGAAGTGCAGGTGCGGGTGCTGCGCGGCGACGCCGCCTAAAAATCCAAATCGAGTGCGCCGCAGAGCCAGTCCAGCATCGGCGCCAGCGCCTGGTAGCGCTGCACCGCAGCCTGCAGGAAGTCCGCCGAGCAGACCTGTTGCTGGGTGAGCTTGGCAGTGCCGATGTAGTCCTTGCGCTTTAAATCCGCGATCAGTTCGTGGGCCGGATCAAAGCCCTGCGGCGGTCGTTGCAGGCTGTCACCATCCAGCGTGTAGAAAGTGCTGAAAGGGGCAGCGCGAGTGGCATTTTTCCAGCTTGCCGGATTGCCCAGCAGATAGGCGCGCACGCGCCTCAGGGTGTCAGGCTGCGGGTGCCAGAGCCCGCCACCGATGAAGCACGCACCCGGTTCGAGATGCAGGTAGAACCCCGGCGCATCGAGCCGGCCCAGCATCGCGTTCTGCCCTTCGGCGCGCGCCACCGCCTTGGTCGCGGCGTGATAGAAGCTCATCCCGGCATGGGTTTTGTACGGTGACTTGTCGCTCGAGAAGCGGGTGTCGCGATGCAGGCGGAACAGCGAGCCGCCGACCGGTTTCGGGTTGGCAACCATCTGCGGGCTGATTTTCTGCAGCGGTGTCGCCAGATCGGTGATGAAGGCGAGGCAGGGCGCTTTCACAGCTGCCTCGTATTCGGCCTTGTGGTCGGCGAACCATGCCTTGCTGTTGTTGGCGGCCAGCGCCTTCATGAACTTGAAAGTGGCCGGGGTGAAGTACGGGGCAGGCATCTCTGGCTCCGCTGGGGGCAGTGAAAATCTAGCTCAAGTCTGCACCACTGGACCCACGCTCTGGCATGTTGAGATCCCGTTTTCTGGAGCGCGCCCGATGACCATGCCCTTGAACGCCCCCGGCCATCCCGCACTGGCCACGGTGCGCGCGCAGTGCCCGCCGGCCGAATGGCAGCTGCGCTGCGATCTTGCCGCCGCCTATCGTCTGGTGAGACTGTTCGGCTGGGATGATCTGGTCTTCACCCATGTTTCCGCCCGCGTGCCGGGGCCGGATCATCACTTCCTGATCAATCCCTACGGCTTCATGTTCGAGGAGATCACCGCCAGTGCGCTGGTGAAAGTCGATCTCGACGGCAAGCCCGTCGGCGAGACGCCGTATTTCATCAACCCGGCCGGCTTCACCATCCACAGCGCCATCCACGCCGCGCGGGAGGATGCCCAATGTGTGCTGCATGTGCATTCGCTCAACGGCATTGCGGTGTCGGCGCAGGCGGGCGGCCTGCTGCCGATCTCGCAGCAGTCGCTGTTCGTGCTGGCGAGCCTGGGCTACCACGGCTACGAGGGCGTGGCGCTAAACCCCGACGAGAAGCCACGGCTGGTGCGCGATCTCGGCAGCAGCAACTATCTGATGCTGCGCAACCATGGCCTGCTGACTGTCGGCAGCAGCATTCCTGATGCCTTCCTGTTCATGTATCTGTTCGAGGCCGCTTGCATGATTCAGGTGCGGGCGCAGGCCGGCGGCGGCGCGCTGCTTGCCATCCCGCAGCCGCTGGTCGATGGCATCAAGGCGCAGGCGGCGGCGGTCACCAAGGGGCTGGGCGGCGCACTGGCCTGGCCGGGATTGCTGCGGCGGCTGTCCCGCGTGAATCCGGGCTGGGATGAATAGCGGGGTTCAGAGCCTGCGCAGCAGGCCGTAAGCGAGTGCGAAATGCAGCGGCAGCCATAGTGCCAGCCAGGACGCATTGTTCTGGTCGCCAATGGCTGCCAGGCAGGCGCCGATCAGCATCACCCAGGCGATGCCGCGCAACAGCTTGGGGCGCGGCTTCCGCGAATCGTACTGCGGCTGCTGTCGCCAGGCTGCCGGTAGCAGCAGCAGCGCCAGCGGCGAGAACAGCAGCAGATTCTGGTTGGCGGCCATCGCCCAGTGTGCGGTCAGCGCCCAGGCCGCCAGCATGAACAGTCCGCACACGCCCGCCACCAGCAGCAGCGGAGTGGCGAGCAGGGCAAACCCCCAGCGGCCGCTGCGATGCCCCAGCCAGGCCAGCAGCAGCGCCAGCGTCAGTCCAATGCCGAAGGCGGTGCCGGTCCAGTGCAGCGGCGCCTCGGGGGCCGCGGGACTGTCCCGGTTCGTCAGCAGATAGCGCGCTTCGGACACCAGCGGCCGGCCATTGACGCGCTGGGCAGCAACCGCCTGCATTAGCACCGCCGGCACGTAGCTCTGCTCCCAGCGGCTGATCGGTGCATCGCCCGCCGGCCCCATGATCGCGTCCATGCCGAGCGCCAGTGGCAGGATCGGACGGATCAGGCGGGTGGCCTCCGAGCGATAGGTGGCAGTGACTTTCTGGGCTTTGAGAGTCGCAGCCAGCGCACCGCCCAGCGTGCGGTCGAGCGCATCGCGCACCCGGGTCGAACAGTTGTCGCGGAAATAGTCGTAGCGGTAATCCCGCAGCTCCGGCCGGGCGTTGCGGTCGAGGAACTCGGCGAGTTGCAGGCGCTGGTCGGGGTCGAGATCTAGCACCTGCTGGTAAGCCCAGCGCCCTTCGTACTGGTAGGCGCGCAGGGTGGCTTCGAGGCTGGCAGCTTCCAGCCGGTAGAGCATGTGGCCGCGGGCAAAGTTGAGAAAGAAATTCTTCTGGAGAAAATCGAACATGCCGTAGTTGTAGACGGCGTCGGCACCAGTGGCGGTGTTCTCGACCAGCAGCGCGTTGTGCCCGAATCGCTGCCAGTAGGTTTCGCCGGGGGCGAAGGTGAGCAGGCTGACCCGCAGCGCATCGCCGGAACTGGATGCTTGCTGCGCCTGCGCCTGCACCGGTGATACGAGCGCCGTCAGCAGGACGCCCAGCAGAAGCCAGACGCGCATCAATCCTGTGCCAGCAGCACTTGCAGCTGCTGCACGCGGCGGGAGTCAGCCCGCTGCACGCTGAACTGGAACTCGCCGAGCTTGATGCTCTCGCCTCTACGCGGCAGATGCCCGAACTCCTGCACCACCAGGCCGCCGATGGTGTCGAACTCCTCGTCGCTGAAAGTCGACTCGAACTGGTCGTTGAACTCGGCGATCGGAGTGAGTGCGTTCACCAGATAGCGCCGCTCGTCCTGCTTGACGATGTTCGCACCCGAGGCTTCGTCGTGTTCGTCGTCGATCTCGCCGACGATGGTTTCAAGGATGTCCTCGATGGTCACCAGGCCACTAATGCCGCCGTATTCGTCAGCCACCACCGCCATGTGCTGGTGATTGCGCTTGAAGTCCTTGAGCAGCACGTTGACGCGCTTGGATTCCGGCACGAACACCGTCCGGCGCATCACTCTCGCGAGGTCGAAAGTGGCGGCAGCGGTGGTGAACTTGAGCAGATCCTTGGCGAGCAGGATGCCAACGATCTCATCCTTGGTATCGCCGATGACCGGGTAACGCGAATGGCCTGATTCGATGACGGTGGCGAGAATTTTTTCCAAGCTCCATTCGCGCTCGATGCAGGTCATCTGCGCGCGCGGCACCATGATGTCGCGCGATTGCAGTTCGCGGGTCTCGAACACACCCTCGATCATGCGGGCGGCGTCGGCATCGACCAGACCGTCCTCCTGAGCGCCGTCAAGCAACTCCTTCAGGTCCTCGCGCGTGCGCGGGCCACCAACCAGTCGGCTGGTGAGGCGTTTCCACCAGGGCAGGTGGGGTTCCTGCGATTCGTCTTCGGTGCTACTGGGGCCGTCGTTCATGGCGTGCGCACGTTCCGCATCAGAGTATTGCGGGCGTGTGGGCGTCGTGGTTGGGATCGCTAGTGTAACGGCAAGCGGCCTGAGGGCAGCGGCAATTCAGTCGCTGACTGCCGCATAAGGGTCGCTGAAGCCCAGTCTGGCCAGCAGGCGGCGTTCGAGCGCCTCCATTTTTTCAGCCTCGTCATCGACCAGATGATCGTGACCCAGCAGGTGCAGTACTCCATGCACCACCAGGTGCGCCCAGTGCGCACGCGGGGTCTTGTGCTGCTGCTGCGCCTCGCGGGCGACCACCGCGGCGCAGATGACGATGTCGCCCAGATAGTCCGGCTCCTGCATCGGGAACGACAGCACATTGGTGGCGTAGTCCCTGCCGCGCCAGTCGCGGTTGAGCGCGCGGCCTTCATCCGGCCCGACGATGCGGAGGGTGATCTCGCCAGTTTTTTTGCCACGTGCCGCCTGCGCCCAGGCACGCAGGCTGGCGGCACTCGGTATGCCGGCTGCGGGTACCGTCCGCTGACAATGTATCTCGTTCACGAACCGTGGCGACCTAGAGCTGCGCACCCTGCAAGGAATTGTTCATCGCCTGGGTGATCTTCACCGCCACGAACTGCCCGATCAGCCCGATATCGCCATCGAAGTTGACGGTGCGGTTGTTGCCCGCGCGTCCGGCCACCTGGCCGCCGCCGCGCTTGGACGCACGCTCCACCAGCACCCGCTGGGTGCTGCCGACCATGGCGCGCTTGTAGGCATCGTCCTGCTGCTTGATGCGCGCCTGAAGCAGCGACAGGCGGCGATCCTTGACCTCCTGCGGCACGTTGTCCTTCAGGTTGGCGGCGGGGGTGCCGGGGCGTGGCGAGTAGTTGAACGAATAGGCGAAGTCGAAGCCGGCCAGCTCACAGGCTTCGAGTGTCGCCGCGAAGTCGGCGTCGGATTCGCCAGGGAAGCCGATGATGATGTCGGTGGACAGCGACAAGCCCGGCCGCGCCTGCCGCACGCGGCGGATTTTTTCCAGGTACTGAGCCCGCGTGTAGCCGCGCTTCATCGCACCCAGGATGCGGTCGGCGCCGGACTGCACCGGCAGGTGCAGATAGCTGGCGAGCTTCGGCTGTTCGGCAAAGGCATCGGCAAGTGCGTCGGTGAACTCGGCCGGATGGCTGGTGGTGTAATGGATGCGCTCGATGCCGTCGATCTGCGCGACGTAGTGGATCAAGAGTGCTAGGTCGCAGGTATCGGCGGTATCGCCCATGCGGCCGCGATAAGCGTTGACGTTCTGGCCCAGCAGCGTGAGTTCCTTCACGCCCTGCTCGGCCAGGCGCAGGCATTCCACCAGCACGTCGTCGAGCGGGCGGCTGACTTCCGGGCCACGGGTGTACGGCACGATGCAGAAGGTGCAGTACTTCGAGCAGCCTTCCATGATGCTGACGAAGGCGGTGGCACCTTCGGCGCGCGGCGGCGGCAGATGGTCGAACTTCTCGATCTCGGGAAAGGACACATCCACCACCGTGCGGCGGGTGCTGCGGGTGTGGTCGAGCATCGTTGGCAGACGGTGCAGGGTCTGCGGGCCGAACACCATGTCCACCTGCGGCGCGCGCTTGGCCAGGGCATCGCCCTCCTGCGAGGCCACGCAGCCACCGACGCCGATCACGCGCCTGGGGTCGGCGTCTTTCCATTCACGCCAGCGGCCCAGTTCGCTGAACACCTTCTCCTGTGCCTTCTCGCGCACCGAGCAGGTGTTGAGCAGCA
Organism: Stagnimonas sp.; assembly: GCA_046598075.1. Lineage (GTDB taxonomy): Bacteria > Pseudomonadota > Gammaproteobacteria > Nevskiales > Nevskiaceae > Stagnimonas. Next base: position 7,642 of record JBKJJE010000100.1, on the reverse strand, counting down.
GCACATCGGCTTCGTCGGCGTTTTGGGTTCGGGTGTAGCCGTGCGAGGCGCCAAGTACGTCGACCATCTTGTCGGCGTCGTAGGCGTTCATCTGGCAGCCCCAGCTGATGACGAACACCTTGTTGCCGGAGCTGGGGGTCTGCAACGCGGGCGCGTCGGCTTGATCTTGATGATTCATGGCAGCGGGACGGCGCTTAAGCCGGGGCTGTGAGTGGGCGGCGATTATAGAGAAACCGCTACTTGAGGCGGCTCAGCCAGTCGCCCACCTGCACATCCATCTGCCGGTAGACCGCCTCGAACATTTCCCTGGACTGCCGGTACGGGTCGGGCACGTCCTCGTCCTGGCGCCATTTGCCGAGCTTGTGAACCTTGCCGCGATACTGCGGGTAGCGGCGGTTGACCCAGTCGCTGTGGCTGGCGTCGAGCGTGAGTACCAGGTCTGCCGCCTGCAGCATCGGCTGGGTCAGCTGCTGGGCGCGATGGGCGGAGATATCCAGCGCGTTCGCCGCGCTCACCGCCACCGAAAGCGGATCGGCGCCTTCGCCGATCATGGCCATGGTTCCAGCCGAAAGGATGGTCTTGCCGGGCAGCCTGGCTTTCAGCAGACCTTCGGCGATGGGGCTACGGCAGATGTTGCCGGTGCAGATGACGAGAATGCGATTGAACATACGAACACTTAGGGAATGAGCACGATTTTGCCAGTAACCTTGCGATCCATCATGTCGCGCAGCGCAGCGGCGGCCTCGGCGAGCGGATAACGGCGCGAGATATGCGGCTTCAGCGCGCCGCTGGCCAGCCAGTCGAACAGCTGCTGGAAGTTCTCGGCATTGGCCTGCGGCTCGCGGGCCGTGAATGCGCCCCAGAACACCCCGACTGCGGCAGCGCCCTTGAGCAGCAGGCGATTGGCGGCCAGGTTGGGGATCGGCCCGGCGGCAAAACCGATCACCAGGTAGCGGCCGTTCCAGGCGATGCAGCTCAGGCATTCCTCGCCCAGCGCGCCGCCCACCGGGTCGTAGATCACATCGGCACCCTGGCCCTTGGTGAGGGTCTTGATGGCGTCCTTGAGCGATTCCTTCGAGTAGTCGATCACCGCATCGGCCCCGTGTGCGGTGCACAGCGCCAGCTTTTCGGGTGATGACGCTGCCGCGATCACCCGCGCCCCCATCAACTTGCCCAGCTGCACGGCGGCCAGGCCGACACCGCCTGCGGCACCGAGCACCAGCAGCGTCTCGCCGCGCTGCAGCTGGCCGCGCTGTTTCAGGGCGTACAGGGTGGTGCCATAGACCAGCGGAAAGCCGCCCGCATCGGCCGGGTCGAGCTGCTCCGGCAGCGGCAGCGCCGTCTCCGCGCTCACCACACATTCCTCTGCATAGCCGCCGAAGGGCACGAACGCCGCCACCGCATCGCCCACTTTCAGGCGGCTGACCTGGGCACCGATTTCGGTGACGACGCCGGCCACCTCGGCCCCCGGCGTGAACGGCGGATTGAGCTTCATCTGGTACTTGCCGGCGATCTGCAGGGAGTCGGGAAAGTTCACCCCTGCGCTCTTCACCGCCAGGCGCACCTCGCGCGGACGCAGCGGCGGCGAGGGCAGTTCTTGCAGCACGAGCAGTTCCGGCTCGCCGAGGGTGGTGCAGACGATGGCTTTCATGGCGGTCTTGAGAAGTGAGGTTGGCAAGCCGCCATGCTCGCTGATCCCGGCGCAAAACCCAATGCCCGGCAACGCCGCCTAGATCGCCGTTCGCGTATCGAGCCAATGTTTGATGTGGGCGAACACCTCGGCCTTGTTGCTCTCGTGCAGCAGGTCGTGAAGCGCATCCTGGTAAAGCTGAAGGGTCTTGTCGCCACTGGGCGACGCCTCATAAACCGCTGTTGCGCCTTCAGGGTCTACCAGCGCATCGGCGGTGCCTTGCAGCACCAGAAAAGGCAGGCGTATGCGGTCGAGATGCTTGCCGATCCATTCATTGGCAGCGAGTAGTTGCTTGCCCGTGCCGGCGGTTATTTTGCCGTGGTAGGTGAGAGCATCTGCATCGTATCTGGCAACCTCGGCTGGATCACGCGACATCAGTCTGCCAGCCGTCAGGTTCGACAGCGGCAATCTAGGGAAAGCACCGCCGAGAATGCGGGCCAGAATTTTTTTGACACTCGAGATGTGGCTGCTGACCGCCAACGCACTGGCGTTGAAGATCACGCCAGTGATTTGATGGCGATGAAGAGCGAGATAACTGGCGGCCACGCAGCCCCCCATGCTGTAGCCGCACAAAAACATCGGTGCGCCCGCTATCTCGGCGTCTACGCACGCTACGAATGCCGAGAGATCATCAACCAGATGCTGGAATTGGTGAATGTGGGCGCGCACGCCGGGTGATTGGCCATGGCCCTCGAAATCAAGGCTGAAGACGGCATAGCCCGCCGTGCGCAGAAACTGTGCGAACTCGTCGTAACGCCCGGAGTGATCGCCCCAGCCATGAACCAATACGATGACTCCGCGCGGTGGAACCGGCGGCAGCCATTTCTGTGCCGACAGCTCGAGTCCTCTGCTCTGGAAGTGGAAAGTGGCGTGGGGGGCATGGCTCATGGCGACAGAGTCCTCGAAGATTTTTGCTGAAGAGATACCGCCCAGACAGTGTCCGGAATCGCTACCAGAATCAAAAGCCGCGGACGTTGCCCTGGCCGCCTTGCTCCAGCGAGTCGGATTTAGTCGCGCAACAAGCTTTCCACCAACTCCAGATCCGCCATCTTGTCGACATCGATCGCCGCCCGCCCGAACGGCATCTCCACCACCGCGGCACGCGCGCCACCGGCGAGCACGCCCAGCCTGGCGACTGCCGTGCCCAGCTTCAGCCAGCCGAGCCGATAGCGCAGGGCGTAGCTGAGGCCCAAGAGCCGCAGCATCTTCACCGGCTGCTTGCGCAGCGCCTCCACCTGTACCCACAGCGTGGCGAGTGCGGCGGCCTTGGGCGTGGCGAAATAGAACAGATTGCAGCCAGAGTAGTGGCCGTCGGCAAAGCGCAAAAAAGTGCGCTGGGTGTCGGGCGTGGCGGCCAGCACCACCTCGCTGCGGGCCAGCGCCACGCTGGCGTCGCAGCCCTTCGGCTGCTGTTGCAGGAAATGGCTGACCCACTCGGCCTGCAGCAGCGCGTGGTCGGCGGTGGTGACCAACAGCGGCGTGCCGAAATGGGCGAGCGCGGCGCTGACGCTGCGGCTGGGGCTGCCGGCGGCGCGGAAGCTTTGCACCGGCTTCCCCCGGCTGGCGGTGGCGACGCCGGGCAGGGCGTCGACCAGGCCGGGAGATTCGATGCAGACCACGATCCGCGCCACTTCCGGCGTGGCGGCGAGGGCGGCGATCACCCGCAGCAGCATCGGCGTGCCGGCGACCGGGATCAGCGCCTTGTGCAGCACGCCGGTGGCTTTCGCCATCGGGTCGTTGGGGCCGCGCGAACCGGCGAGGACGAGGGCGGTGATGCCAACCGGCGCGCGCGTCATGCCAGCTCTTTCTGGTAGAGCCTATAGGTCTTGTAGGGCCGCGCGCCAAAGTTCTCGCAGAAGTTTCGCATCGGCAGGTTGTCGTCGAGCACCCAGGAAAGCTCCACTTTCTCGTAGCCCATCTTCAGCGCCTCGCGGCGCATGGCATCGATGATGAGAAAGGGTGCAACAGCGCCAGTGAACGTGCCGGCAAACTTGCGCTTCACCCCCATCAGCGGCACCCGGCAGGTCTTCACGCCACGCACTTTCAACCGCCACAGCAGCCTGGCCCAGCCGAGCGGCAGCAGCTTGCCATCCAGCCCCTGCAGTGCTTCGTTGAGGTTGGGCAGGCAGACGCCGAAGCCCGCCGGTTCGCCATCGACATCGACGAACCACACCAGCTTCTCGTTGAGGATGGGCTTCAGCGCCTTCGCGAGGTGGTCGGTGTCTTCCGGCGTCAGCGGCGAAAAGCGCCAGTTGTCCATCCAGGCCTGGTTGAAGATCTCCGAGATGCTGTCGATGTCGCGCCGGTAGTGCTTGAAGCTCAGAGTACGCATGCTGATGTTGGCGGGCCGCCGGCGCTTGAGCAGCAGCTGCGCGGCACGCGGCAGCGGGTCGGCGATGGTGCTGAGGTAGGCGTAGATGTCCTTCGCCTGCCGGTAGCCTGCGCCTTCGATACGGGGGCCGACATAACGCAGGTCGTGGCCCATCAGCAGCATCGGCGGGGTGTCGAAGCCATCCACCAGCGCGCCGGCTTCTTCGTTGATGCCGAGGTTGAAGGGGCCGATCGCCAAAGTCATGCCGCGCGCTTTCAGCCAGGCTTCGGCGGTGGCGAACAGGGCCGCGAAGATCGCCGGATCGTCCTCGGCGGCAATCAGACCAAAGTAGCCGGTCAGGTCGCCTTTTTCGACATTGGTGGCCTCGATCTGTGCGCTGATACGGCCGACGTCGCGGCCATCCCGCACGGCCAGCCAGAACTGCGCTTCGGTATGCGAGAACAGGGGGTTTTTCTGGGGCGAGAAGGCCTCCTCGCGTTCCATGTCCAGCGGCGTGATCCAGTTCGGATCATGGGCGCTCAAGCTGGCCGGCAGGCGGATGAAGCGATGCATCAGCGCCTTGCCGGCGACCGGGATGATGTGCAGCGTAGCGCTCATTGATGCCGATCCAGTCGGAGAAGAAAACTCAGTCCCAGCAGGCCGAAGCCTGCCGGCGCGCTCCAGGCGGCGGTCATCGGCGACAGCAGCCCGGCCTCGCCGAGTGCCGAACAGAGGCCGTCGACGAGCAGGAACAGCAGGCCGCTGCCGAGTGCGATCAAGGTTGGCCCGCCCCTGGCCACGCGGGTGAGTGCGACCGCCACCGGAGTGGCGAGCAGCAGCATCACCAGCGCCATCAACGGGTCGGCCAGTGCTTTCTGTACGCGGGTGAGGTAGAAGGCCGGCGTCTTGATGCCGGGGTTGGCACCGGTCAGCACCGCTGCCGCCAGCCCGCCGGACACATAGGGCTCGGCGGCCGAGATGCGCTGCACATCGCTGGGACGCAGGGTGGTGTCCCAGGCCAGTTTCGGCACGGCGGGCGCAGTGGTGGTGGCGGCGAAGTCGGTGATGACGGCGTCGGTGAGCGTCCACTTGCGATCCGTGTAGATGGCGGTGCCGGCGATGGTGCGGCTGAGCAGATGGCCGGCCTCGTCGCGGCGGAAGATGCGCACGCCCTCCAGCAGGCGGCCATCGGGATGGGCGTGTACGACGCCGATAACGGCACCGCCGCTCTTGAACCAGAACAGCTCGGTATCCGGCGGTTCGTCCTTGGGCGAGGGCAGCGCCGCCCACCAGGCAGTGAGCGCACGCTGGGTGCTTGGCACCACCACTTCGGCCAGCAGCCATTGCGCAGCGGCAATCACCAGCACGGTGGGCAGCAGCACGATGACCACCCGGCGGAACGGCATGCCGGCGGCGCGCAGCGCAATCACCTCGTGCTGCCGGGCGAGCGTGCCGAACGCGAACACCGCACCGATCAGCGCCGCCAGCGGCAGCGCCTGCAGCAGCAGGGTCGGTGCGCGCAGGCTGACGTAGTGGCCGACACCGGCCACGCCCTGGCCGCGCGCCATGATCTCGGTGGTGGCGTCGAGCAGGTCGAGGATCTGCAGCAGCCCGCCCAGCGCCACCAGCACCGCCAGCACCCGCGTCGCCAACAGGTGTCGCAGATAGCGCGGCAGCGGGCCGAAAAACATCGTGCTCATCTGGGCTTCGCGCTCTGGCGCGGCGCACGCCGCACTGTGCCGAGCCGGCTGCCGAGCGCATCGAAGCCGGCCAGCAGGCGCGACACCGGGTTGTCGCCGGGGCGTTCCAGACTCTGGCTGAAGAGCCAGCCGGTCAGCGCCGCAAAAAACAGCGTCGGTGTCCAGACGCCCACCAGGGCGGGCACGGCGCCGGACTCCGCCAGGCTTTCGCCAAGCTGCAGGGTCTGGTTGAACAGCAGCAGCATGGTTGCCGCGACGATCAGGCTGCCGCTGCGCTCGCCGCGCTTGGCAGACATGGCCATCGGCACCGCCAGCAGTGGCAGCAGCAGCAGCGAGACGATGCGCGCCAGCCGGCCCTGCAACTCGCCGGCCATCTTGCTGGCGCTGGGCGCAGCGACGTCGTCGTCGGTCACGCCGCCGCGCAGCAGCTCGTCCAGTGTCAGCTCGCGCTCGTTGCGACCGCGGCCACTGAACAGCGCACCGCCGCTGGCGAACTCGGTGCTGGTGCTCAAGCGGTCGAACTGTGCGAACAGCCATTCGCCATTGTCCTCGCGGCGCAGATGGTCGCCGCGAGCCAGGCTCAAGGTCAGCTCGCTGCCGTCGGCGCTGGGCAGCAGGGTGCCGGTCTCACCGGTACTGACCTGGTCTTCGCCAGCCACCAGCCGGTGCACGAACACCCGCTGCAGATTGCGCCCGCTGCCATCGACGCCATCGGCCAGCAGCGTGTAGCCACGGCCGGGGCTGACGAAAGTGGCCGCCTGCAGGCGCGCATCCCAGCCGGCGTTGAGAGCGGCGTGCAGCACCGCTCGGTAGGTGTAGCGCGCATACGGTTGCAGATAGCCGAACAGGCCGATGCTGAGCAGCGACATCAGCAGCGCCGCCGCCAGGAAGGGCCTGGTGAGCCGGGTGATGGACAGTCCACCGGCCAGATAGGCATCGAGTTCGTTGTCGTCGGATAGCTTGGCGATCACCAGGAACAGGGCGACGAAAAACGCCGTCGGCAGCGCCAGACCCAGGTAATGCGGCACCAGGCAGGCGATCAGCTTGGCCACCGCCGGCAGCGCATGGCTGTTCTGCGCCAGGATGTCGAACAGCCTGAGCAGGCGTTCCAGCAGCAGCGCCACCAGCACGGTGCCGAGGCAGACCAGCAGGCTGCCGCCCAGCTCGCGCAGCAGGTAGCGGTCGAGGATCGAGGGTTTTCTCACCTGTCTGCCCAGCGTTGTCGCAGCTCGGCGGTGAGGGCGGCCAGTTGCTCTGGCGTCAGTGTGACGGCAGCTGCCAGGTCCGGCGGATTCGGCCAGCCTGCATCGGCCAGGCTCAGGCCCGCGTATTCACGGCCGGTGCTGTAGCGCGGGATGAGATGAAAATGCACGTCCGGATCGACCATCATCAGCATCAGGTAGTTGATGCGCTCGTAGGCGACAAAGTCCTTCAGCAGCCGCTCGGCTCCGGCGATGAGCCGCTGCAGGTCGGCAAAGCCGGCGGCGCTCACCTCGCCAAACGCGGTCACCGGCTGCTTGCACACCAGCACCATTGACCCCAGAGTGACCTGGCGCGGGCGGGTGAGCAGCCACCAGTGGTCGGACTCGGCGACGAGGCTGTGCGGGTAGCCAAACTTCAGGGCAGTGGCGTTGGACATGGAGAGCAAACAGTGATGGACGCAAGAGTAACGCGCGACACCGCCCCACGCAGCCCTTGGCTGCTGCCGGTGCTGGCGCTGTGTCTGGCACTGCCGGCACCCGCGGCAGAGCTGGCCTGCGCCGGCACCGCCGGACAGGTGCGCCTGCTGGTGCGGGTGAGCGGCGTCGACGAGCCGCGGGGCAATGTCACCATCACCGTCTACCCGGATCAGTCGGATCGCTTCCTTGCCAGCGGCGGCAAGCTGGCGCGCCAGCGGGTGGCGGCGGCAGTGCCCGCGACGGCGGCCTGCTTCGTGCTGCC
>JBKJJE010000086.1:0-25976 GCA_046598075.1 Stagnimonas sp. | reverse complement strand
CTGGACCAAGGCCGAGGTGGAGGCGCTGTTCGCGCTGCCGTTCAACGATCTGCTGTTTCGCGCCCACACGCTGCACCGCCGCCATCACCAGCCGAACACGGTGCAGCTCTCGACCCTGCTGTCGATCAAGACCGGCGCCTGCCCCGAGGACTGCGCCTACTGTCCGCAATCGGTGCGCTTCCAGACGGGGCTGAAGAAAGAACCGCTGATGGAAGTCGATGCGGTGCTGCTCGCCGCGCAGGAAGCCAAGGACAATGGTGCGACCCGCTTCTGCATGGGGGCTGCCTGGCGCTCGCCGAAGGACCGCGATCTGGATCGTGTCGAGGCGATGGTGCGCGGCGTGAAGGCGATGGGTCTGGAGACCTGCCTGACGCTGGGCATGTTGCAGCCTGCGCAGGCTGGTCGCCTTGCCGAGGCCGGCCTCGACTACTACAACCACAACCTCGATACCTCGCCCGAGTACTACGAAAAGATCATCACCACCCGCACCTATGCGGATCGTCTCGACACGCTGAAGAACGTGCGCGCGGCGGGGGTGAAGGTGTGCAGCGGCGGCATCGTTGGCATGGGGGAAACCGAGACTGATCGCGCCGGCCTGTTGCATCAGCTGGCCACGCTGGAAGTGCATCCAGAGAGTGTGCCGATCAATGATTTGGTGCAGGTTGGCGGCACGCCGCTGAATGGCGGCGAGGCGCTATCGCCCATCGAGTTCGTGCGCACCATCGCGGTGGCGCGCGTGCTGATGCCCAAGAGCTATGTGCGCCTCTCCGCCGGCCGCACGACAATGAGTGACGAGACGCAGGCGCTGGCGTTCTTCGCCGGCGCCAACTCCATCTTCTATGGCGAGAAACTGCTCACCACCAGCAATCCGCAGAACGAGAGGGATCGTGCGCTGCTCCAGCAGCTGGGCATCGGCACCGAGGGCGCCGCCACCAGGCCGCAGTACCCGGTGGATGCAGCGCGCGCCAGGCAGTCCAACAGCTGCGCTTGAGGCTGCCATCGGCCAGCAGCCGGCAGTGGCGCTGATGGACGGCGCAGCGGCGCTTCAGCGCCCGCTGGAACTGCGACTGGCTGCCCAGCTCGAGCGCCTGCGCGCGCAGGACTTGTATCGCACCCGGCGCATCGTCGATGGCAGCCATGGCGCAGCCATCGTGGTGGATGGCCGCGCCTGCGTGAACTTCTGCTCCAACGACTATCTGGGGCTGGCGGGCGATGCGCGCATTGCCGCAGCGGCGCGTGCGGCCCTCGCCAACGGGGTCGGCAGCGGCGCCTCGGCGCTGGTGTCCGGTTATAACCGCGAACATGCACTGCTGGAAGAGGCGCTGGCTGCCTATGTGCAGCGGCCGCGCGCGCTGCTGTTCTCCAGTGGCTGGGCTGCCAATCTGGGCGTGCTGCGGGCGCTGCTGGACCGACAGGACACGCTGATTGCCGACGAGCTCAACCATGCCTCGCTGATCGATGGCGGCCGGCTGGCGGCCGCGCGCTATCTGCGGGTCGGGCACGGCGACGTGCAGGGCTTCGAGCAGGCGCTCGCGACGGCTGCCCGCCCCGGTGTGGACGCGGTATCGGAGGCCACCACGACCACCCTGGTCGCCACCGACAGCATCTTCAGCATGGACGGCGACATGGCCCCTCTCGCAGAGCTGTCGCGGCTGTGCAGCACCCACGGCGCTGCGTTGATGGTGGATGACGCCCACGGCTTCGGGGTGCTGGGCGGCGGCCGCGGCGCGCTGTTCGGCAGCCACGGCGGCGACGGCATGCCGCAGCCGGCAGATGCTCCCGTCGCGGCCGGCTCCGCCGTGCAGGCCGACATCTACATGGCCGGCTTCGGCAAGGCGCTGGGCACGGCCGGTGCCTTCGTCGCAGGCAGCGAGGCGCTGATCGAGTTTTTGATCCAGCGCGCCCGTACCTTCGTGTTTTCCACTGCGCCGCCGCCGGCGCTGGCGGCAGCAACCCGCGCCTCGCTGGCGCTGATTGCTGGCGATGAAGGGGCCGCCCGGCGCAGCCATCTGGCGCTGCTGATCGCCCGCTTCCGCAGCAGCTGCGCCCAGCAGGGCATTGCCCTGTCGCCATCGGCCACCGCCATCCAGCCGCTGCTGCTGGGCTCGGAAGCGCGGGCGCTCGCCGCCTCGCGGGCGCTGCTGGAGCGCGGCTACTGGGTGGCGGCGATCCGCCCACCAACGGTGCCGGCGGGCACCGCCCGCCTGCGCATCACGCTGACGGCAGCGCACACGGTGCAGGAGGTGGATGGACTGGTCGCGTCACTGGCGGCGGCGCTGGCAGCGCCATGAGCCAGACCCTGTTCGTTACCGGCACCGACACCGATGTCGGCAAGACGGTGGTGAGCTGCGCGCTGCTGCAGGGGCTTGCCGACGCCGGTCTGCGGGCTTGCGGGTTCAAGCCGGTAGCAACCGGCGCTGAGCCATCCAGCGACGGTCCCGCCAGCGCCGATGCACTGGCGCTGCGGGCGGTCTCGGCTGCCGGCGCCAGCCTGGCTGAAATCAATCCGCTGCTGTTTGCCCCCGCCATCGCACCGCATCTGGCTGCGGCCGCCGTCGGTCAGCTGATCGACACCGCGGCGCTGGTCAGCGCCCATGCCCGGCTGGCCGCCCGCTACCCGGTGGTGATCGCGGAAGGCGCTGGTGGCTGGTTGACGCCGCTGCGCGAAGACCTGTTGCTGGGTGACTGGGTGGCTGCGCAGGGCTGGGCGGTGTTGCTGGTAGTGCGCATCCGGCTCGGCTGCATCAACCACGCGCTGCTAACCGCGGAATCGATTGCCACGCGCGGCGTGCGTCTGGCGGGCTGGGTTGCCAGCCTGGCCCCGCCCGCATCACCGCAGGCTGAAGCAATGATCGCCACCCTCGGCAACCGCCTCGGCGCGCCGCTTTGGCAGCAGCAGGGCGGCGGGGCGGCACCCCAGGCGGCGATCCACAGCCTTTTCGGGGTGTGAACCCTTGGACGGACGGGCCGTGCTGCACTAAAATCGTCGGGCTGCGGTTCCCGGTATTTTCCGGCCTTCGCGTCAAGGTGCCCTGCGCATGTCCGACACCCAGATCGTCATTGGGCCGAACGCCTCGCTTTCGGTGCCGCAGGCGATGCTGGTGATGGCGGCGATGAGCCTGGTGGCCTTGACGGTGGCGGTTGGTTTTGCGCTGATGGGTTTCTGGCCGATTCTGCCGTTTGCAGGGCTGGAACTGGCGGCACTCGGCGCGGCCCTGTGGGTCTCGCTGCGGCGCAACCGCTACCGCGAGGTGCTGGGTTTCGAGGACGGACGGGTGCAGCTGGGGTTTGGCTGGATGGGGCAGGGCGCTGCGGCGCAGATTGACTGGCCGCGTCCTTTCACGCGAGTGGTGCTGGAGCGCGGCCCGGCCCGCAACAGTCCGGCCCGACTGGTGTTGATGTGTTCGGGGCAACGGGTGCTGGTGGCTCGCTGTCTGACCGATGCGGAGCGCGGTCAGCTGTATCTGAGAATCAAGGATTTACTGCCACCGGTCTGGTCTGCCAGAACGGTGGCAAAGCCAGGCGAGGGCCTGGCGAAGGCGTCGGGTTGACCCCCGGCAACACGGATTTCCCAATGGAGGTTGCGGCATGTTCAAGTCTGGTTTGATGGCGCGCGCGGGGCTGCTGGCGATGACCACCCTGATGAGCGGCGTGGCGATGGCGGAAGAAGTCCGTTCTCAATACAACCTGCCGAAGGGCGCAACCGAAATCAGCCACGAGGTCTACCGGCTGCATAACGGCGTGTTCATCGTCATGTGCGTGATCGCGGTGCTGGTGTTCGGCGCCATGTTCTATTCGATTTTCGCGCACCGCCGCAGCAAGCACCCCAAACCGGCGGACTTTCACGAATCGGTTGCGGTGGAAATCGCCTGGACCATCATCCCGTTCTTCGTGCTGATCGGCCTGGCGATTCCCGCTGCCGGCACTCTGATCAAGATGGAAGACAGCCGCGACGCCGAGCTGACCATCAAGGTCACCGGCTTCCAGTGGGGCTGGAAATACGAATATGTCGGCCAGGACTACGAGTTCGTCAGCATGCTCGCCGCCGACAGCAACAAGGCACGCCAGCTCGATAGCGGCATCGACCCGAGGAGCGTGCCGAACTATCTCTGGGAAGTGACCAATCCGCTGGTGCTGCCGGTTGGCCAGAAAGTGCGCTTCCTGATTACCGGTCAGGACGTGATTCACGCCTGGTGGGTGTTTGATCTGGCGATCAAGAAGGACGCCATCCCCGGCTACATCAACGAGGCCTGGACCAAGATCGACGAGCCGGGCACTTTCCGCGGCGTCTGCGCCGAGCTGTGCGGACGCGACCATGGCTTTATGCCCATCGTCGTGCAGGCGCTGCCGGAAACCGAGTTCAAGACCTGGCTGGCGCAGAAGAAGGGCGTTGATGTCGCCTCGCTCGGCAAGGCGCCGCCGGTGACCGAATCGGTGCCGGTGGCCACCACCACCGAAACCGCCGCCGCACCGACCGATGTCGCTGCACCTGCCGAAGCCGCCGCCGTCGAAGTGGCCGCTGCCGCCGCACCGGTCGCAGCCAGGGCGCTGGGCAAGGACGAGTTAATGACCAGCGGCAAGAAAGTCTACGAGACCCAGTGCGCGGCCTGCCATCAGGCGACCGGCCTCGGTCTGCCGCCCAACTTTCCCTCGCTGGTCGGCTCCAAGGTCGTCAATGGCCCGGCGCTGGCGCACATCCAGCACACCATCAAGGGCAAGGGGTTGATGCCGCCGTTCGGCAGCCTCTCCGACGCCGACCTCGCCGCCGCCGTCACCTACGAACGCAACAGCTGGGGCAACAAGGCCTCGCTGGTGCAGGCCGCCGACGTCGCCGCCGCCCGCAAGTAATTCTTCTTAAATCTCAAAAGTCTTCAGGAGTAACGCCATGGCAACCGCACACGCGCACGACGGGCACGGACACGACGATCACCACCACGGTCCCGACAAGGGGATCATGCGCTGGATCAAGACCACCAACCACAAGGATCTCGGCACGCTGTACCTGTGCTTCTCGTTCACCATGTTCTTCATCGGTGGCCTGATGTCGCTGGTGATCCGCGCCGAGCTGTTCCAGCCCGGCCTGCAGTTCGTCGATCCGGAGTTCTTCAACTCCATGACCACGCTGCATGCGCTGGTGATGATCTTCGGTGGCGTGATGCCAGGCTTCGTCGGCCTGGCCAACTGGATGGTGCCGATGATGATCGGTGCCGGCGATCTGGCCCTGCCGCGGGTCAACAACTGGGGTTTCTGGATTCTGCCGTTCGCCTTCGCGATGCTGCTCTCCACCCTGTTCATGGAAGGCGGCGCGCCGGCCGGCGGCTGGACCATGTATCCGCCACTGGTGCTGCAAACCGGCAATGCCTTCCCGCTGCTGATCTTCGCCATCCACCTGATGGGTGTCAGCTCCATCACCGGTGCGATCAATGTCGTCGTCACCATCCTCAACATGCGCGCGCCGGGCATGAGCCTGCTTAAGATGCCGCTGTTCGTGTGGACCTGGCTGATCACCGCGTATCTGTTGATCGCCACCATGCCGGTGCTCGCCGGGGCGGTGACCATGCTGCTCACCGACAAGTACTTCGGCACCAGTTTCTTCACTGCTTCTGGCGGTGGTGACCCGGTGATGTTCCAGCACATCTTCTGGTTCTTCGGTCATCCCGAGGTCTACATCCTGATCCTGCCGGCGTTCGGCATCGTCAGCACCATCATCCCGACCTTCGCCCGCAAGCAGCTGTTCGGTTACGACTCGATGGTCTACGCCACCGCCTCGATCGGCTTTTTGAGCTTCATCGTCTGGGCGCACCACATGTTCACCGTCGGCATGCCGCTGGCGGGCGAGCTGTTCTTCATGTTCAGCACCATGCTGATCGCGGTGCCGACCGGCGTGAAGGTGTTCAACTGGATCGCCACCATGTGGCGCGGCTCGATGACGTTCGAGACGCCCATGCTGTTCGCGCTCGGCTTCGTGTTCCTGTTCACCGTCGGCGGTTTCTCCGGCCTGATGCTGGCGATCACGCCGGTGGACTTCCAGTACCACGACACCTATTTCGTGGTCGCGCACTTCCACTATGTGCTGGTGCCGGGCGCGGTGTTCTCCATCCTCGCCGCCGTCTACTACTGGGTGCCGAAGTGGACTGGCGTGATGTACAACGAAAAGCTCGGCAAGCTGCACTTCTGGCTGTCGGCGATCTTCGTCAACGTCACGTTCTTTCCCCAGCATTTCCTGGGGCTGGCGGGCATGCAGCGACGGGTGCCGGACTACAACGTGATGTTCTCCGACTTCAACATGGTGTCGTCGATCGGGGCGCTGGTGTTTTTCCTGGCGCAGTTCCTGTTCATCGGCAACATGCTGTATTGCATGTTCGCCAACCGCGCCAAGCACAAGGTGCCGGATCGGGTCTGGGAAGGCGCGCATGGCCTGGAGTGGAGCGTGCCCTCGCCCGCGCCGTACCACACCTTCGAGGATCCGCCGGTGGTTTCCGACAACGAGGTGACGGCCGTGCACGATCTTGAAGACGCCCTCACCCACAAGAAGCTGCATGTCGGCGAGCACTGAACCGACGACATGACACAACCCGTGAAAACCGAGATTGCCAGGCGCAACCAGCGGCTGGCCTTGATTCATGTCGCGCTGGCCCTCGCGGTGCTGGCAGGTTTCGTGCTGAACACGGTTCTCAAGTGAGCACCGCAGAGCCGACGGTTGCCACTGCCCCGAAGGTCGCGCGCAAGCGCAGCCTGCTGGAGATGTCGATTCTGACGCTCGCCATGTTCGGTTTCGGCTTTGCCTTTGCACCGCTCTACAGCGCGCTCTGCCAGTTGACTGGGTTGAATGGCCGTTCGGACAGCATGCTGGTGGCCAGCAACGTGGTGGCGACACCGGACTTGAGCCGCATGGTGACGGTGCAGCTGCTGACCGTCGTCAACGGTGGCCGCGAGTGGCAGTTCCGGCCCGAGCAATCCGAGATCAGGGTGCATCCGGGCGAGTTCACCACGGTGAATTTCGTCGCCGAGAACCTGCTGGATCAGGACGTGGTGGGGCAGGCGGTGCCGGCAGTCACTCCGGGCAAGGCAGCCCGGCATGTGAAAAAGACCGAGTGCTTCTGCTTCACCCAGCAGGCGTTCAAGGCGCGCGAGAAAAAGATCATGCCGGTCAGGCTGATGCTGGATCCCGAGCTGCCCAGGGACATCAACACCGTCACGCTGTCGTACACTTTTTTCGACGTCACCGAACTCGCGCAGCAATCGGCAAAGCCCAAGGGTTAGGGCATCCGTCAAACTCACCGCATCGCAAACGATTCAGCAACAGGGATTCCACACATGGCCAGCCACGCGCCCGCAACCTCCAACCATCTCCGCTACTTTGTCCCCGATCCCAGCGCCTGGCCGTTTGCGCTGACCGCAGGTCTGGTCGCCATCATCATCGGTGCCTGGAGCAGCCTCGAGGGCAAGTCGCTGGGACCGGCGCCGTACTATGTCGGCATCGCCACGGCGGTGTTCATCATCTACCGCTGGTTCCGGGGAGTGGCGCGCGAGAGCGAGGGCGGCAAGTATTCCAAGCAGGTGGACACCACCTATCGCATGGCGATGGCCTGGTTCATTTTTTCGGAAGTGATGTTCTTCGCGGCTTTCTTCGGCGCGCTCTATTACACCCGCACCATGTCGGTGGCCTGGCTGGGTGGTGAAGGCGCGAAAGGCGTGGCCAATATCCAGTGGCCCGGCTTCGAGGCCGCCTGGCCCACTAACGGCCCTGCCGCGCTGGGCGGTGCCTTCCAGAACATGAGCGCCTGGGGCCTGCCGTTCATCAATACCTGCCTGCTGCTGACCTCCGGCGTGACCATCACCATGGCCCATCACGCGCTGAAGGAAAACAAGCGCACTGCCTGCATCCTGTGGATGTGGGCGACGGTGGCGCTCGGCGCGGTGTTCCTGTACTGCCAGGCGGTTGAATACATCCACGCCTATCACGAGCTGAATCTCACGCTCGGTTCCGGTGTCTACGGCTCGACCTTCTTTATGCTTACCGGCTTTCACGGCATGCATGTCACCCTCGGCACGCTGATGCTGTTCGTCATCACGCTGCGGCTGATGAACGGCCACTTCAAGCCGGATTCGCACTTCGGCTTCGAAGGCGTGGCCTGGTACTGGCACTTCGTGGACGTGGTGTGGGTGGGGCTGTTCATCTTCGTCTACATCCTTTGACGCGCATGGCGAGTCACCCGTGACCGCCTGCCTCAAGGATGCAAAAAAGCCCGGCGGTGCCGGGCTTTTTTGTTGTGTGGCAACGATTCACTTGCCGAGGTTGTGCGGCTCGATCCAGCCCATGAAATACGACAGCGCCAGAAACGCGATCAGGCCCAGCTGCAAGCCTACCCGCCAGGTCAATGCGCGCACGGTACGGCGTTTGTCGCTGCCGTCCTTGAGCATGAAGAACAGCCCGGAAAACAGGGCGACAACCACCGCGACGAGCAGCAGGATGATGGCAATCTTCGGCAAAACCATGTTGGGGAACCCTTGAAGTGACGGCTGGTCATGGTAGCGCCATGCGCATTCCAAAATTCACTTTCCGCCCCAGACTCTGGGCGATATTGCTCACGCTGTTGCTGGCCTTGGGTATGGTTGTGGCCGGCTGCTGGCAGTACGGACGGGGCGTGCAGAAGCAGGCGATGCAGCTTGATCGCGCCCGCTCGGCTAGCGGCCCGGCACAAGCCTTGCTGGATGACGTCAGTGCGCCGGCGCGTGGGCAGTCGCGCCGGGTGCGTCTGGCGGGGCGCTATCTGCCGGAACTGAGCGTGCTGCTCGACAACCAGCCGCATCAGGGCAAGGCCGGCGTACATGCCTGGACGCCGCTGCTGCTGGATGACGGTCGCAAGCTCATCGTCGATCGCGGCTGGCTGCCGCTGGGCACGGTTGCAGCGCCGGCACCGGCCGGCCATCAGCAGTTGGAGGGTCAGTGGAAGAGCCTGCCGCAGCCTGGCATGCGCCTGGGCCAAAACAGCAGCTGCGCGCTGCCGCGTCCAGCGCTGGTCAACTATCCTGATCTGGCCGAGGTACGCTGCCTGTTTGGCGACACCACCCTGGATGGCCTGCTGGAACTCGATGCCGCAGCTCCCGGCGGCTTCCTGCGCGACTGGGCGCAGTCCGGCGCCAACGAAATCCCGCCGGCCCGTCACTTTGGCTACGCTGCCCAGTGGTGGCTGTTTGCCGCGACGCTGATTGCGCTGTTCATCAAGATCAATCTCAAGAAGAAGCCTGCCCCGCATGACTGACCCGCTCTATCCCCACATCAACCGCAGCCGTTCGCGCCTCCAGTTCGTGTTGCTGGGAGTGCTGTTCTTTGCCCCTTTCGTGCTGGCGTATTCGGCGTTCTGGCTGTTCCCCAACTGGTCACCTCAGGGCCGCGTCAATTACGGTCAGCTGATCACACCGGCTAGGCCGGCTCCCGCGCTGGCACTGCGCGATGTCGAAGGCCTGCCGCTCGCCACCGACGCCCTGCGCGGAAAATGGACGCTGGTGCAGCTGGTGGCGAATGACTGCGACCAGGCCTGCCGGCGCGAGCTGATCCTCAGCCGCCAGATGGTTGCCGCGCTGGGGGTGAAGCGCGAGCGGGTGCAGCGTCTGCTGATCGCTGCCGACAGTGTCGATATCGCTGCGCTGAAGACTCGCTACGGCGCCGAGCAGCCGGATCTGCTCTGGCTGCGCGATACCCCGGCCAACGCCGCCGCTGCCTTCTTTTCAGGCACCCCCGCCCACTCGGTGCTGCTGCTGGACCCTCTCGGCAACTGGCTGATGGTGTATCCCCACGCAGCCGACGAGGCGGCGGTGAGGAGCGACTTCAAGGGCATGCAGAAAGACCTCAACAAGCTGCTGCGGCTGTCGAGTATTGGTTGATGCCCCGCCTAAACCCATGAACTCGGATCAAAGGCAATGAACCGCAGATTTCGCAGACCAAAATCCGCGATGTTCACCTGTGAAATCTGCGGAATCTGTGGTTACTGATCCACCGTCAGCTAGTCCATCACCTACTACAATCCCGCCCCCGCAGGTCAGTCCCACGCCATGTTGTTCCGCCGCCTCTCGCTCCTTGCCCTGTTGCTCTGCCTGGTACTGATCCCTCTGGGTGCCTATGTGCGCCTCAGCGATGCCGGTCTCGGCTGCCCGGATTGGCCCGGCTGCTATGGCCATCTCGGGGTGCCGACTGCCGATCATCATGTCTCCGCGGCCAACCAGGCGTTCCCGGATCGCCCGGTAGAAGCGGCCAAGGGCTGGAAGGAGATGATCCATCGCTACATCGCCAGCGGCCTGGGTCTGGTGATCATCGCGCTGGTCGTCACCGGCTGGCGCGGCCGCAGGGCCGGACTGCCCTGGAAGCTGCCGACACTGATGCTGCTCTGGGTGCTGCTGCAAGGTGCGCTAGGCGCCTTCACAGTGACCTGGAAAGTGATGCCGCTGATCGTCACCGCCCACCTCATGGGCGGCATGGTGATGTTCGCCTTGAGCTGGCTGCTGTGGCTGGGCCAGCGCGAGCAGGGCAGGCCGGTACTGGCGGCACCCGGGGTGTTCAAGCCGCTGGCGGCGGTGGCACTGGCACTGCTGGCCGCCCAGATTGTTCTGGGCGGCTGGACATCGACCAACTATGCTGCGCTCGCCTGTCCCGAGTTTCCGCACTGCGCCCAGGGCGAACTCTGGCCGCAGCAGCCGAATTACCGGGAAGCGTTCCGCCTCTGGCATCCACAGGGCCAGTATCAGAGCTACGAATATGGCGTGCTCGACCAGCCGACGCGGCAAACCATCCACGCCGTGCATCGCCTGGGCGCAGTCATCGTTGGCACGGCACTGATCGCTTTCGGGTTTGTATTCGCCGCACGCGGCGGCGGCAAACGCTGGCGGGGCCTGGGCTATGCGTTGGTGGGCATGGTCGTTGTGCAGGTCGTGCTCGGCATCAGCGCAGTGCATTTCGGCCTGCCGCTGGTGGTCGCCACCGCCCACAACGCCGGTGCCATGCTGCTGCTGATGGTGGTGGTCTCGATCAACTTCCACAGCTGGCGGGGAGCGTCGCGCACATGACTGCCAAGCCCTCGCGCCTGCATGAGTACTACGAGCTGACCAAGCCGCGGGTGGTGATGCTGATCGTGTTCACGGCGATCATCGGCATGTTTCTGGCGGTGCCCGGAATGCCGCCCTGGGACAAGGTGCTGTGGGGCACGCTCGGTATCACTTTGCAATCGGCTGCGGCAGCAGCCATCAACCAGATCATCGACCGCGAGGTGGATGCGCGCATGGCGCGCACCTGTGGCCGCCCGCTGGTGACCGGCATGCTCAGCGTCACCGAGAGCATTGCCTTCGCCACCCTCATCGGCCTCGCCGGTTTTGTGCTGCTGTGGGTGTGGGTGAATCCGCTGACGGCACTGCTGACGCAGCTGGGTCTGGTCGGCTATGCCGGCATCTACACGCTCTGGCTGAAGCGCGCGACACCGCAGAACATCGTCATCGGCGGCGCTGCCGGCGCGATCCCGCCGGTGCTGGGCTGGGTGGCGGTGACTGGCGAGCTGCATCCGCATGCGCTGATCCTGTTCGGGATCATCTTCGCGTGGACGCCGCCCCACTACTGGCCGCTGGCTATCGCCCGCAAGGACGAATACGCCGAGGCCGGCATCCCCATGCTGCCGGTCACCCATGGCGTGGAATACACGCTGACGCAGATCCTGCTCTACACCTTCATCCTGTTCGCCATCACCCTGCTGCCGTTCGTCAGCGGCATGAGCGGCCTGCCGTACCTGTTTGGGGCGGTGGCCCTGGGGGCCATGTTCATCAGCTACGCCTGGCGGCTCAAGTTTCGCCCGCAGACCGGTCTGGCAATGAAGACCTTCGGCTTTTCGATCGTTTATCTGATGGGCATTTTCACGCTGCTGCTGGTCGATCACTACCTGCCGCACTGAGGCCGAGCAGCCAGGCTGGCGCAGCCTGACCTGCCTGGCATAAGACTGCGCCGAACTGGCAAACCCGCGGCCGCCGAAACGCGAAAGTTGGGCGCCGCACAAGGCCCCGATCCGGTCAACCAAGTGCTGACTGGCGCGTTGTATCTCCATCCACGCTGAGCTCGGTTCTCGACCGAGGCGATCGGCATCGGCAACACACTCGATATACAGTTCCAGGGCTTTCAACCATGCGCATGACCACGCTTTCCGCCGTTATATCGATGGCAGCGGTTTTCTCGTCGACAGTTGCCTTGCGAGCCCATGCAGCCGAACCGTCGAGTGGCACGCTGACCCCCACCAGCGAACCGATCAGCTACACGGCGGGTCCGTTTTTCGTCGCCAACCCTTCACCGCAGGCAGGCCTCGCGGGCGTGCCGCCGGTGTGCGAGGACGACGGGGTCAGCTGCGATAAGTTCGAGCTGACCGTGACGCTGCCGGACAACTACGACGTCACCAATCCCGCGGACCTGATCGAAGTCAGTGTCGTTTGGCCCGATGCCTCGGCTGACTTCGATATGTATGTCTACGACGCCGCCGGTGTGGAGGTGGGGAGATCGGCCAGTGGTGCCGATCCCGAGGTCGCGCGCTTCATTGCCGGCAAGGGCACCAAGACCTACACCGTGCAGGTGATTCCGTTCACGCCGCTGGGTCAATCCATCGAAGGCAGCATCCAGCTCAAGCAAGTGTCTGGCGGCGGCGGTGGCAGCGGCCCGGCCCCCTTGCCGCCGGCGGCCAGCGGCCTGCCGCCGCGCTTCATCAACTACACCTCGCCGCCCGGTCTGGCGGATACCGCTGGCGAGCCGACCATGGGCTGGAACCCCTTGAGTCAGCGGGCGATGTTCATTGCCGGTATCGAAACCGACCGCATCACCTTTCCTGAGTTGCTGACGCCCGCGCTGCCGCAGGCCTGCGAGGCGCTATGGGAGGACGTCACCGACCTGGCATCGTCGGCGACCACCGTCGACCCGATTCTCGAAACCGAACAGACCAGCGGCCGTACCTTTGTTTCCAACCAGTTCACCGGCCCCAATGCGCTGTTTGCCTACACCGACGATGACGGCGACAGCTGGACTTCGATCAGTGCCGGCCCGCCCAATGGCGGCTCCGATCACCAGACCATCGGTGTCGGTCCCTACCCGGCAGGATCGCCGTTTGCGGAGCTTTCAGACTACGCCGTCTATTTCTGCTCGCAGGCCTCCAATGCCGGCGCGTTCTGCGCCCGCAGCGATACCGCCGGTGCCAGCTTCGGTCCCGGGGTGCCGGTTCGCACGCCCGAGGAGTGCGGCACCTCCGGCGGCATTCACGGTCACCTGCAGGTCGCACCCGATGGCACCGCCTATCTGCCCTTGCGCATCTGCACCAAACCCGACGGCACCAGCACCCAGGCGGTTTCGGTCTCCACCGACGCCGGCGTCACCTGGAAAGTGCGTTACATCCCCGAGACCCAGTCGGCCAAGAAGGACCCGGCGGTCGGCGTTGCCAGCGACAACACGATGTATGCCTGCTACGAGGCGCCGGACAACTCCGCACACGTGGCAGTCTCGAAAGACCGGGGTCTGACCTGGAGCAACGACTACAACATCAGCGCCCGTGTGGGTTCCAAGACGGTGCGTTTCGTCACCGCGGTCGCAGGTGACCCCGACCGCGCGGCCTGTGCGTTCATCGCCACGCCGACGGCGGGCAACAGCGAGGCGCTGGACTTCCCCGGCTTCTGGTATGGCTATGTCGCCACCACCTATGACGGCGGTGCTACCTGGCATACGGTCAACGTCACCGGCGAAGACCCCTTGCAGGGTGCAGGCGGCGTCTGCGTCAGCGGCATTGCCTGCACCGGCAACAACCGCAACCTGCTCGATTTCAACGACGTCATCAAGGACGAGAAAGGCTTTTTGATGTTTGCCTATGCCGACGGCTGCATCGGCGAGTGCCCGCTCGATCCGAACATCAACAGCTTCTCCGACAACGGCGTGATTGCACGCCAGACCGGCGGCCGCGGCCTGCTGGCAGAGTTCGATGGTGCGGAACCGCAGCTGCCGAAAAATGCCTGCCTCGCCGGCAGCCGGACCAGCCGCTCCGCCAGGCTGAGCTGGCGCGCGCCCGACAATGGCGGGGCCGAGATCAGCAACTACAAGCTGTTCCGCAGCACCGATGCGTCCACGCCCGGCAGCTTCATCGCCGACGCCGGCCCCAAGCTCGCCTTCGAGGACAAGACCGCCGATCCGGCAGTGGAGAAGTACTTCTACACCGTGGTGGCGCAGAACAGTCTGGGCAGCAGTGTCGACAGCAACAAGGTGGAACTGATTGTCAGCCCCGATCTGCCGGTGGAATCACCCTGCACCGTGCCTGGCGTCACCGCCATCACCGATCCCGCAGGCGACGCCACCAACATGCAGGCGTCCTACGACATCCGTTCCATCAGCGTTGCCGAACCGGAAAATCTGCCAGGCAAGCTGGTGTTCACAATGAAGGTGGGCAGTCTGGCAATGCTGCCGCCCAACACCCTCTGGGCGATCCGTTTCATCGCACCCACCGCACCGGCCAACGGTGATGAGGCGTACTTCGTCGGCATGCACACCCAGGGCGGCACGGCCAAATACGTCTACGGCACCTCCTTCGTGCAGGACGCCGCCGCCGCCAGCCTGACGGTCTACCAGATCGATGGCGAGATCGACGCCGCCAGCGTCTTCGACCCCAATGGCGACATCATCCTGGTCGCCGACAAGGCTCTGTTCGGCAACCCGGTGGCCGGCGACTCGCTCGCGCAGCTGGTAGGCACCACGCGGCCGATCACCCAGACCACGACGCCGATTGCCGGGGCCGGCCAGGACACCGCCGAGAACGGCAGCTACCGCCTGCGGGCTGCCAGCCTATGCGCCGTCAATACCGCGCCTCTGGCCGCACTCAGCGCCAGTGTCACTAGCGGCACGGCGCCGCTGGCAGTGAAGTTCACGGTGGCCGGCAGCGATGCCGACAGCGAGGCAGTCGACAGCTTCAGCCTCGAATACGGCGATGGCGACAGCATCACCGACCGCAAGTTCGAAGGCGCGGCCAGCATCGAGCTTGACCACACCTACATGCAGGCCGGTGTCTACGGCGCCAAGCTGACGGTCAAGGATGCGCGCGGTCTGGTCAGCAGCAATACCGACATGAAGATGATCGAGGTGACTTCGGCTGGTGGTGGAGGCGGTGGCGGCACGCCGCCGCCGGTGGTGACTCCGCCGCCGACGGTTTCCAATCCTGCAGAGGGTCGCTTTGGTGGCGGCAGCTTCGGCCTGGCGCTGCTGCCGCTTGCCCTGCTGGCGCGGCGTCGCCGCAAGCACTGACGCAAGGCTGCACGCAAAAGGGGCTGTCATTGACGGCCCCTTTTGCGTTCGGCGATGAATAGCCTTATTCGATCAGCTCGCCCAGCAGATCGTGGGCATTGCTCTGGGTGATCTGCACCTGCACGCGCTGGCCAAGTCTCAGCGGCACCTCGGCAGAGACATAGACCTTGCCGTCGATCTCGGGAGCATCGGCCCAGCTGCGGGCGATCACGCCTTCCGCGCCGATCTCGTCGATCATCACTTCCATCGTTGTGCCGACTTTCTTCTTCAGCTTGGCCTTGCTGATGCGCGCCTGCGCCTGCATGAACCGTTTCAGGCGATCCTGCTTGACGTCTTCTGGCACTTCGCCGGACAGCTTGTTGGCCGTGGCACCTTCGACCGGCGAGTAGGCGAAGCAACCTGCGCGGTCGATCTTGGCTTCCTTCAACCAGCCCAGCAGCTCCTCGAAATGGGCTTCGGTCTCGCCCGGAAAGCCGACAATGAAGGTGCTGCGGATGGTGATGTCCGGGCAGATCGCCCGCCAGGCCGCGAGGCGCTTCAGGGTGTTCTCGCTCGATGCCGGCCGCTTCATGGCCTTGAGCACTTCCGGCGAGGCATGCTGGAAGGGGATGTCGAGGTAGGGCAGAATCTTGCGTTCCGCCATCAGCGGAATGATCTCGTCGACGTGCGGGTAGGGATAGACGTAGTGCAGGCGGCTCCACACGCCCAGCTCGCCGAGGCCCTTGCAGAGATCGAGCATCGAGGTGCGGTATTCCCTGTCACGCCACATCGCGGGTTCGTACTTGCGGTCCACCCCGTAGGCGCTGGTGTCCTGCGAGATGACCAGCAGTTCCTTGACGCCGCCTTTGACCAGCCGCTCGGCTTCTTTCAATACCTCGTCGATGCGCCGCGAATCGAGCTTGCCGCGCATGGAGGGGATGATGCAGAAGCTGCACTTGTGATTGCAGCCCTCTGAAATCTTCAGGTAGGCGTAATGCTTGGGCGTGAGCTTGATGCCCTGTGCCGGCATCAGGTCGAAGCGCGGATCATGCTTGGGCGGCACCGCGAAATGCACCGCCTTCATCACCGCCTCGTAGTTCTGCGGCCCGCTGATCGACAGCACGTCGGGATACTTCTCGAGGATCAGACCCTTCCTGGCGCCCAGGCAGCCGGTGACGATCACCTTGCCGTTTTCGGCCATCGCCTCGCCGATGGCGTCGAGCGATTCCTGCACGGCCGAGTCGATGAAGCCGCAGGTGTTGACGATCACCACGTCGGCGGCCTCGTAGGTCGGCGAGGTCTTGTAACCCTCGGCGCGCAGCTGGGTGAGGATGCGTTCGCTGTCCACCAGCGCCTTCGGGCAGCCCAGCGAGACGATACCGACCTTGGGGCTTTTGACGGCGCGAGTTGCGAGGGACATGAACGGAGGCGGGCGGGCGTGGGGGCGCAGTTTAAGCTGGATAGCGAGGGCACTGTTTTTGCGCGGCGAATCTGTTCATCGTTGCGCCCGCACGGCCTCGGCATAAAGAGTTTTTGGCGACCAGGGCATCCAGGCAAGCCTGACCTGCGTAAGCCAAACAGTCCGCTGGTTTCTGAGGTCGACTGTTTTCGCGCGATGGCCATTGCGTTGCCGCCTCGACCCAGCCCGCATTTGCACCTCCGCCAAAAATCGCTGTGCGCCGTGGTTAAAACCCTCTTTTCTGAAGAATAAATTGACACTTGGCACGCAATGAGCCTCTCTGAATCCCTAGCTACATCAGCCTTTTCACAATCCCGGTCTCAATCCATGCGCACACTGTTTCTAATGGCCGCCGCAGCGGTCGTTTTGTCTGTATCTGTCGCTCAGGCGGCAATGCCTGCCGACGGCACCCTGTCTCCCGGCACGCCTGAGCTCAACTACACCTACGGGCCGAATGCGATTTCCAACCCCTCGGGCACCGGCGAGCTGGTTTGCCAGAGCCCGATCCTGCCCTGCGATGCTTTTGCGCTGACGGTGGAACTGCCGGCGGGCTCGCCGGCCTACAAGCTGGTGATCGAAACCAGCTGGACGGCCACCGACGACGACTACGATCTGTATCTGCTCAGCAGCACCGGCGGTGATGCAGGAACCTCTGCCACCGGTGACAACCCCGAGAGAGTGGAAGTCAACGCCGTGGCGGGCAGCTACACCGTGCGCCTGGTGCCGTTCCTGGTCACCGGCAGCACCGCCAACACCAAAATCACCCTGGTGCCTGCCACCGTGGTGACCCCGACACCGGGTCCGACCGTACCGGTGGTGCCGCCTACCGGCCTGGCACCACGCTACAAGGTGCACGTGTCGCCACCGGCGCTGGCCAATGACGCCGGCGAACCGACCATCGGCTACAACCCGCTCTCCAAGCGCGGCATGTACATCGCCTTCACCCAGGCCAACCGCATCACCTTCGTCGAAAACCTACCGCCGCCGGCGGATGTGCTCAACGAGACGCTGCCGGAAAGCTGCGACGCGCAGTGGGAAGACAAGTCCGGCACGCTGACCACGCTGAACACGCTCGACCCCTTGATGTACACCGACAAGACCACCGGCCGCACCTTCAACTCGCAGCTCTCGGGGGCCAACAGCCTGTTCGAGTATTCCGATGACGACGGTGATAACTGGACTCCCGGCCAGATCGGCCCCGCCAACGGTGGTGCCGACCACCAGGGCATGATCACCGGCCCCTATCCGGCTGGCTCGCCGCTGGCGTCCAACCCGCTCAACCCCGGCTACGCCTTCTACTATTGCTCGCAGTCGGTTGCCGCAGCGTTCTGCGCGCGCAGTGACGACGGTGGCCAGACCCAGGGCCCCGGCGTGATCTTCAAGAACTTCGACTGTGCCGCTGGCGGCCTGCACGGCCACCCGCAGGTGGCGCCCGACGGCACCCTCTACGTGCCCGACAGCTCGCAGTGCATTGCCGGCACCGGCGTCAACGGCAGCTCCGGCAAGGTGATCGCCCACGTCAGTACCGACGCCGGCCTGAGCTTCACCCAGCGCGTCATCCCCACCAGCACCGGCGGCGCCGGTTCTGATCCCTCCATCGGCATCGCCACCGATGGCACGGTCTACGAGTGCTACGAAAACGCCGATGGCCGCGCCCATGTCGCAGTGTCGAAAGACCGTGGCCTGACCTGGATCAATGACACCGACATCGGTGCGGCGGAAGGTCTGGTGGCCACACGCTTCCCGGCTGCGATTGCGGGTGATCCCGACCGCGCGTCCTGCGCATTTCTGGGCACCAAGACCGAGGGCCCCAACCTGTCGCTGGCATTCGAAGGGGTCTGGTATCCGTACATCGCCACCACCTATGACGGTGGCCTGAGCTGGCACCTGATCAATCTCTCGCCCAACGACCCGGTGCAGGGGTTCGGTGGCATCGGCACCAGCGGCACCAACCGCAACCTGCTGGACTTCAACGATCTCGAGATCGACGAGCGCGGCCGCACCCTGTTTGCCTATGCGGACGGCTGCACCAATGGTTGCGTGATCGACCCCACGGCCAACAGCTTTGCATCCAAGGGCACCATTGCCCGCCAGACCGGCGGGCGCACGCTGTTCGCCGCGTTCGACGATGCGGCGGATACCCAGTACAACAGCAGCGTGCCGCTCAAGACCACCGCGGCCTGCGCCGTGCAGGACAAGAGCAAGCGCACCGTCAACCGCACCCGCGTGGTGTGGAACCAGCCCGATACCGGCGGCAGCCCCGTCACCAACTACGAAGTGCAGCGGGCCACCAGTGCCGCCGGACCCTTCAGCCCGGTCGGCAATGCCGGGGTGAAGACCAATTTCGTCGATGCCACGGCGGATCTGGCGGTCGAAAAATACTTCTATCGGGTGGTCGCCGAAAACCTGCTCGGCAAGGCCGTGCCCGGCAACATCATCGAGCTGCCGATCACCGAGGAGGAGATCGTCAACAGCTGTGCGCTGCCCGGCACCCTGCTCGCCACCGATCCGGTCGACCAGCAGATCGCCGATCTCGATGCGGTCAGCCTGTCGATCGCCGAGCCGCTGGAATACGAAGGCAATGTCGTCATCACCCTGAAGATCGCCGGCTTCGAGGCCGGGCGGCCGGCCGGCATTTTCTACGGCATCCTGTTCCCCACCAAGGGCAACACCTATGTGGCGCTGGACACCACGCAGGCCGCGCCGAGTTTCGAGTCGGGCACGTTCACCGAATTGCCGCAGGGTCTGCTGAGCTTCACCCGCGCAGCCGCGCTCGATCCGCGCAGCAGCTTCGGGGCGGACGGCACCATCGTGCTGGTGGTGCCCAGAAGCGTGTTCGGCGATCTCGACGTGGGCCGTGTGCTGGCCGGTTTCGACGTGCGCATCCGCGCCGGCTCGGAGACCGCGACCAGCCGCGACACCATCGGGCCTGCCGACTACCAGTTCCGCGGCACTGCCATCTGCCTGCCCAATGTCGCGCCGATCGCCTCGCTCTTGACCGACCGGGACAGCGCCAAGCCCGGCGACACGGTGACCTTCACCATTGGTGGCAGCGATGCCGACATGGGTGACACCATCGCCAAGTTCAGCCTGAGCTTCGGCGACGACAGCCCGGCCATCACCGACCGTGATGTGACGACGCTGCCGGTGACGGTGACGCATCAGTACGCTGCCGTTGGCAACTACATGGCGCGGCTGACGGTGACCGATTCCCGTGGCCTGGTCAGCAGCAACGTTGCCTCGAAGTTTCTCAATATCAGCAGCACGCCTGGCACCGGTAGTCCCGGCAGTGGCAACCCCGGCACTATCGGTGGCGCCCCCGCCGCTGGTGCAGGGTCGCTGTCGAGCGGGAGATTCGGTGGTGGCGCCTTCGGCCTGGCATTGCTGCCGCTGGCGCTGATGGCGCTGCGCCGGCGCCGCCGTCAGTAGGCGCACCAGGGCTTGACCGGGCGGGGCCGCAACAGCGGCCCCGCCTTTTTTGTGCATGGTCCCGGTAGTGAATGCCTCGTTATAGTGGGCAGCCGAAACGCCGTCTTCAGAGCAAACAGGAAACCCCGCATGGCAAAGCCGTTGAAAATCCTGCTCGCTCTGTTTGGGGTAATGCTGCTTTCATTGGTCGCCGTAGCCATCGCACTGCCCCTGCTGTTCGACCCCAACGACTTTCGCGACAAGATCGCCGAGGCGGTCAGGAAAGAAACCGGACGCGAGTTTGCGGTAGGCAGCATCCGCCTCGCCGTATTCCCCTGGCTGAGAGTCGAGTTGCGCGACGTCAGGCTGGGCAATGCCGAGGGTTTTGGCGCTGAGCCTATGCTCACCGTGCGGCGGGCCGAAATCGGTGCGCGGCTGATGCCGCTGTTGCGCGAAGAACGCATCGAGGCCAGCGCGCTGATGCTCGAAGGCGCGCAGGTGAATCTCGCCGTCGATGCCAGCGGCCGCAACAACTGGCAGGACCTGCTGCAGCCGGTCGATCCCGATCTGCCGGAGCTGCGGATGCCAATCGCCAAGCGGCTGCAGAAGCTGGACATCGAGGGCATCACGGTCGAGCTGCTCAATCTGAGCTACGACGACCGCCAGACTGGCCGGCAGTTGCAGCTCGCTGATGTGCGACTCAAGAGCGGACGGTTGTACCAGGGCAAACCGTTCACGGTCGACGGCCATTTCAGGGCCGTCGCCAGCAGGCCGGCAGTCATTGCCGCCGCTGATTTTTCTGCGGAAGTCACGCTTGCTGAAAACGGCGATGTTGCACTTGCCAGTCCCAGACTCAAGCTCGATGTGACCCAGACCGGCGAGTCGCCGCTGGCGGCGGTGATGACGCTTGCCGGTGAGTCCCTGCGCTATGAAGCGGCCAGCCAAAGCCTCACCAGCGCGCCCCTGACGGTCGAGTTGGAAGACCTCGCCTATGACAGTGGTGGCAGGCCACTGCTCAAGGCCAAGGGCAGGCTGCTCACGACGCTGGCGTTCAACCTGGCCAGCGGCGATGCGCGTCTGGAAAGGTTGCTGCTGAAGCTCGACGCCGCGCAGCTTGGAGCGCGGCCACTGAGTACGGTGTTCGAGCTGCAAAGCGAGGAGCTGGTCTATGCGAAAGCCGCACAGACCCTCGCCATCGCGCCACTCGCACTGCAACTCGAAAGCCTGGTGGTCGGCGCCGCCGACAAGCCACTGCTGATGGCCAAGGGCGGCATCCGCACTCAGCTCGACGCCGATTTCGGCAGGCGATTGCACGCCTTCAAGAATTTTGATGCCGAGCTGCAAATTGCGGGCAGTGCATTGCCCGTTGACAAGGTGCAGACGCTAAAGCTCAGCGCCAGTGTGCTGGCTGATCTTGCCGCCCAACAACTGCGCCTGAGCGATGTGCAGCTCGCCAGTTTCGGCCTCAAGGCCAGCGGCAGGCAGTGGCGAATCAGCAGGCTCGATGGCGATATACCCATGTTCGACGGTGACCTCGCAATCGCCAGCTTCGAGCCACGCGCACTGCTGACGGCGCTTGGCATCGCCATCCCGCACACTGCGGACGCCAGCACGCTCAAATCCGCCAGCCTCAGTACCCAGCTCAGCGCCAATGCCAGGAGTGCGAGCCTGAAAAAGCTGCTGCTCAAGCTCGATGACACCACCCTGCGCGGCGAACTGACGCTGCGCGATTTCGCCAGCAGCGCAGTCCGCTTTGCGCTCAGCGCCGACCGCCTCAACGCCGACCGCTATCTGCCACCCGCGCCCGCGCCCGGCGCCAGTGTTGGTGCCAACGCGACGCCGGCGGCAAAGGCTGCTGCCAATGCCACCGAGTTGCCGATCGGGCTGATCGACAAACTCAATGCGCAGGGCACTCTGGAAGTGGCTTCGATGAAGCTGAAAAACCTCAAGCTCGCCAATGTGCGCCTGAAGCTGGATGGTGCCCCCGGTGCCAGCCATCAGCAGCAGCTTTCAGCAAGTCTGTATGGCGGCAGCGCCGAGCTCGCGGTCACCGTCGCACCAGGCGCCAGGCATGCAGTCAGGCTGGCGCTCGGCAACATCAATGCAGGGCCCTTGCTCAAGGACTTTATCGACAGCGACAAGCTCAGCGGCAAGGGTTCGATGACGCTGGAGGTCAGCAGTGCAGGCCGCACCATCGGCGCAGTGAAGCGGGCACTCGACGGCAAGCTCGCATTCAATCTGGTCGACGGCGCTGTGAAGGGCTTCAACCTGGGCCAGGTCATGCGCGACGGGCAGGCGCTGCTCGCGCAGCAAGCGCTTGCCGCCAGCGCCGTGCAGTCCACCGACTTTGCCGAGCTGCGCGGCACCGGCGTGATCAGCAATGGCGTGCTCAGATCCGACGATCTCAGCGCCAAGAATCCCCTGCTGCGGCTGGAGGGTGCGGGCGACATCGATCTGGTGAAAGAGACCATCAACTACTTGGCGAGACCGACACTGGTGAATACCGCGGGCGGGCAGGGTGGCAAGGAGCGAACCGATCTCTCCGGCATCGTGGTGCCGATCAGAGTCAGCGGCGATCTCTACCGGCCGAAAGTCAGCATCGACTGGCAGGCCGCACTCCAGCAGCAAGCAGTCACCCGGCTGCGGGAGAAACTCGGTGTCAGCGAGGAAGTGGTGAGGGAAAAGCGTGAGGAGCTGCGCGACAGGGCGAAACAGCAAATTGGCAAGGAGCTGTTGAAACTGTTCGGCAGCAAACCCGCCAAGCCGGCTGCCGAGCCGCCACCTGCAGAAGCTGCACCGGCACCCTGAGCCATGCGTGCGACGATGCCTTGCCTGCTGCTCTGTGCGCTGGCTAGCCCTGCCCCGGCGCTGCAGCTGGAGACGCTGGCGGTCAGTCGTGACGATGGCGTCTATCACGTCGTCGTCAACGTGCTGATCGATGCGGCGCCGGCGCGGGTGCGCGCACTGTTGCTGGAGGCGAGCACCTTGCCGCTTTTGGACCACAGTGTCAGATCGGCGCGTGCCACCGAGGCGGCAGGCGGCCAGAGGGTTGAATCTCAGCTGGAGGAATGTCTGTTCGGCATCTGCCG
Organism: Stagnimonas sp.; assembly: GCA_046598075.1. GTDB lineage: Bacteria > Pseudomonadota > Gammaproteobacteria > Nevskiales > Nevskiaceae > Stagnimonas. The sequence goes on along the minus strand of JBKJJE010000086.1, from coordinate 2,743 downwards.
TCACCTGCTGCATGTGCAGCAGGTGACCGCCAGTGGCAACGAAATCACCGCGCAGACGCTGGCGGTGCCCGGCTCCAGCTTCAGGAGCGGCATCGCCCATTGGCAACTGACTGCGGAAGGGCAGGGCACCCGGCTGATCTTCACCGCCGATACCGAGCCCGATCTCTGGCTGCCACCATTCATCGGCCCGCGTGCACTGATGCGGCACTTGCGGGAAAAGACCGAGACCTCGCTGTATGCGCTGGAGCGCCTCGCGCGTGAGTAAGCAACCCGAAGTGAGTCGCTTTGCGCCGCGCCTGCTGCAGTGGTTTGACCAGCACGGCCGCAGCGGTCTGCCCTGGCAGTCGCCGCGCACGGCCTACCGGGTCTGGCTGTCCGAAATCATGCTGCAGCAGACCCAGGTGACTGCAGTCATTCCCTATTTCGAGCGATTCCTGGCGCGCTTCCCCGACATTGCCACACTGGCTGCAGCTGACAGCGATGAGGTGATGCGCCACTGGGCAGGGCTGGGCTATTACGCGCGGGCGCGCAACCTGCATGCTGCGGCGCGGCAGGTGATGGACTTACACGGTGGAAATTTTCCATCTGCACTGGCGCCGATCATGGCGCTCAAGGGCGTTGGCCGCTCCACTGCCGGTGCGATTCTCGCGCAGGCCTTCGACCAGCCTGCGGCAATCCTCGACGGCAACGTCCGCCGCGTGCTCTGTCGCTGGGCCGGCATCGAAGGCCACCCCGCCGAAGCTGCGGTGAACGCCAGGCTGTGGGCGCTGGCGGAGTCCCTGCTGCCAGCCGCCCGCGCCGCCGACTATGTGCAGGCGCAGATGGATCTGGGGGCCACCCTGTGCACGGCCCGCCAACCCGCCTGCGGGCGCTGCCCGCTGTCGGCCGACTGCGTGGCGCTGCGCACCGGCCGGGTTGCCGAACTGCCGGCAAAAAAGCCACGTCCTGAACGTCCGCGGCGCGAAGCCTGGCTGGTTCTCGCGATCGATGCCGAGGGCCGCGTGCTGCTAGAGAAGCGCCCTGGCGCGGGCATCTGGGGTGGACTCTGGTGCCCACCGGTGATCCCCCTGGGCGAGGATCGTGCTCAGCTGCTGCGCAGCCGTTTCGGCCTGGAGCTGCATGACGAAGAAAACGGCGAGACCATCGAACACAGCTTCACGCATTTCGACTTGAGCCTGCATCCGATGCGCGCACGCGCCGCGCCTGTGGCCAATGCGATTGCCGAAGGCAGCCCCACCGCATGGCATCACCCGCAGGCACTGCGTGAGGGGTTGCTGGCGCTGCCTGCACCAGTAAGTCGCTACTTCGCGCAAGATGCAGCCCCGGCAGACTTGCTGGGGCATCGGCGTGTTGCTAGCGTCCGCCGCCGCAAGATCAGCCAATCCAAAGGAAGCAAATGAGCCGTACCGTCCACTGCATCAAGCTCGGTCAGGACGCCGAAGGCCTGGACCGACCGCCACTGCCCGGTCCGCTCGGCCAGCGCGTTTATGACAACGTCTCGAAAGCCGCCTGGAAGGAATGGCTCGCGCACCAGACCCGGCTGATCAACGAACAGCGCCTGATTCTCGCCGATGCCAAGGCCCGTGCCCTGCTGATGGCCGAACTGGAAACCTATTTCTTCGGCAGCGGCGAGCTGACCCAGACCGGCTACACGCCACCTGCCGGTTGACTCTGCAAGGCCGCTCCGCTCTAATGCGCGACCCTGATGCGGCCCAAGCGCTACATCCAGCGCCATCACCAGTGGATGGCGCGGTATCAAGCAGAAGGGCCGAGTAGCTCAGTCGGTAGAGCAGGGGATTGAAAATCCCCGTGTCGGCGGTTCGATTCCGTCCTCGGCCACCATTACTTCCTTTGTTTTATTCGCTTCGTCAGCTAATCCGGCTGATGCGGCGTTGCTGTGTCAGTCTCATCCATGTTTCCCCGGTGTTTCCCCAGCCGGGTTCGTGAGGAAAGACGAATGAACGTCAGATTGGTTAGAGACAACACGGCGCTAGTCGCAATTGCGCAGCAAGACGAAGCCGGACGTGTCGGTAAGACCGAGCACAAAGAAATTACCAAGGCCGTCATTGATGAGCTGGCCCGCAGCGCCAAGGGCAGGGAGGTCTACCTGCAAGACGCCGAGCTACCCGGTTTCCGGCTCCGCAAGACGGTAGGCGGATCAGTTCTGTTTCTGTTTGTAGGTCGTGTGAAGGGCGCTGCTGCTGCTAAGGTCTTCAAGAGCACCATCGGGCGTGCCAAGGGCAAGGGGGCCATCACGGTCGCCAGCGCGCGGGCAAGGGCAGTTGCATTGCGTGACCAGCTCGCCAGTGGCATTAACCCAGCCGATGAGCTGCAAGCCAAGGCACAAGCTGCCAAGGCCGCAGCGGCACAACTGGAAGAGCAGCGCAGCCTGCAACTCTGGACATCTGCCTATGCACTCGAACACATGCTGACATGGCGGGCCGAGCGTCAAGAGGCAGCACAGCACTTCAAGCCAGCCTCCATCATCTATTACCGGCGTGCCATCGGTTATTTGGGCAAGCTGGCTCACATCCCCATCGTCGATCTAAAGGTCAACGACATCCGCACTGCGTTGGAAAAGGTAGGCGGCGTGGCCAAGCCATCAAAAGCCAAGCTCGCTCTCTCCGGCGTCATCACCCACGCACTCAAGCACCTAGAGCTGAGCATCGTCAACCCAGTCACGCGCTTGGGCCGTGGCGAGTTCAAGGCCCCGCCCCCACGCACTGACTACATCGGCGAACAC
>JBKJJE010000062.1:0-14129 GCA_046598075.1 Stagnimonas sp. | reverse complement strand
CCGACCGGGTTGTAGACGAGGTTGAAGACGAGGCCCGTGCCCTCCACTCCGTAGCCGACGCCGTTCAGGCGCTGCATGGCGGTGATGGACTTGCCGAAAACACCCTTGCCGCGCTGGCTGTCGGTGAAAAACTGCTGGTAATAGGGCAGGGAAGAAATGACCTCAACCCGATGCTGGGCAAAGAACTCCGGCAAATGGTCCTTGCGCTCCTTGGTCTGCGGGTTGCCGTCGGCCTGCACGGTGAGGTTGTGGCGCACCATCACCTGCTTGCCGAGTTTGACTGCCTCTTGGACAAGCCAGTCGAAGTCCGGGTGCAGCTCCGGCGCGCCGCCGGTGAGGTCGAGCTTGGTGATCTGCGGGTGCGCGGCGAGCAGTTGCAGGCAACGCTCGACACCGGCGCGCGACAGTGCCTCGGTGCGCGCCGGCGAGCTGTCGACATGGCAGTGGCGACAGGCCTGGTTGCAGAGCTTGGTGAGGTTGATCTGCAGGGTTTCGATGTTCAACGGCGGCAGCTTGATGCCGCGTACCTGCAGCAGGGCGTCGAAGTCGTAGCGTGCTGGCTCGGTTGCCGCGCGCTGGTCGGCAATGGCAATGCCCGCGAGCTTGCGCGCCGCCGTCATCACAGTGGCCGCGTCGTCCATCAGCAGCAGGCCGCACCACCGACCGCCGCAGCCACCGGCGTCGGCCCGCAATCGAACAGGCCGTAGTGGGTAGCTTTTTCGCCGACCACCTTGAAGTGCCTGCCATAACGGGTGCCGCTCACCATGTCGGCGGTATTGCCGCACACCAGCATCGGCTTGCCCGCCACGAAATGGTGGTGGTCGTCGAGGTCGAAAAAGTGGGGCGACTCGGCCAGCGTGCCGAGGTAGGTGGCGACCTGGCCAAAGTCTTCGCAGCGGTCCTCCATCGCCAGCTTGAAAGCACGCACGGTGTTGGAGAAAAACCGGATGTTGCCGGCCTGCCGTTCCAGCACCGGGTTGTTCACCGCCAGCGTGCTGCTGGAAACCATCCGCGCATCGGCGCAGCCGACGTCGGCCAGCATGCGGCGAAAGTCCTCGCCATACATCGCCCCGCCCAGGCATTCGCCAAGCATCACCGGGTCTTCTGCCAGCGCCCTGGGCACCCGGCGGTCGCTGAACACATCGCTGAAATACAGCTCGCCGCCCGGCTTCAGCACACGAAAGATTTCCGCGAACACACGCGGCTTGTCGGGCGAGAGGTTGAGCACGCAGTTGCTGATGACGAGATCGACACTGGCATCGGCAATGCCAGCGCTGGCGAGGTCTTCAATGTAGCCCTGCACGAAGCTGGTGTTGGCATAGCCAAACTTTTCCGCGTGCCAGCCCTGCGTGCTGCGGGCGACGGCCAGCTGCTCGTCGGTCATGTCCAGCCCGATCACCTTGCCGGTGGCGCCCACCAGCTGGCTGAGCACATAGCAGTCGCGGCCGGAGCCGCTGCCCAGATCGAGCACGGTCATGCCTTCGAGCGCAGGCGGAATCGGCGAGCCGCAGCCGTAGAAGCGGTCTTTCACTTCCGGGTGCACGTTCTTGAGTGCGGCGAGCACATGCGGTGGCGGCGATTCGATAAGGCAGCAGGCACTGGTCTGCAAGTCGGCGCTCGATTGGAGCACCTGGCCGTAGTAGTCCTGAATGCTCTGGTGGGTGTTGAAGTCGCCGTTCATGGGGGCCTGCACTGTGCGCTGGGGTGACGCGCAGTTTATGCCGTCTGCCTATTCCCGATCCGACTAGGCGATATGCCGGGCCAGAGGGGCAGGGGCCTGCATCCAAAAGCGGCCGCCGCGCTTAGACTTCGCGTGCCTTGCAGCCCATTCGCCGACGATCTTCCTTGACCACGCCCCGCCTGCCCATCCAGCTGGCCAGCCTGACCTTGTGCCTGCTCGGCGAGCCGGCTCTGGCGCAGGAGTCGGCCGCGCCGGTTGCACTCGACCCGGTGGTGGTGACTGCCGAGCGGCGGGTGCAGGACAATATGGACGTGAGTGCCAGCGTCACCGGTGTGAATCGCCTCGAGCTGGAACGGGCAGGGGTGACCAGCGTGAAGGAAGCGGCGATCTACGCGCCCAATGTCAACCTCATCGAGTTCACTGCGCGTGCCATCAGCAACCCCTCGGTGCGCGGCGTGGGGGGTAGTACCACCAATCCCGGTGTGACCACCTACATCGACGGTGTGCCACAACTCTCCGCTGATACTTCCAGCCGCGAGCTGCTGGATATCGAGCGCATCGAGTTCGTGCGCGGCGCGCAGGGCACGCTGTATGGACGCAATACCCTGGGTGGGGTCATCAACCAGCTGTCAAGGCTGCCGCGTGGCGCCGCCGATGCGAGTGCGGTAGTGGACTTCGGCAATGCCCGCCGCCGGGATTTGCGGGCGGTGCTCTCGAGCCCGCTGCTCGCCATCGGCGATGGCGAACTTGGCGGCACGCTGGCGGCCGCGCACACCGCGCGCGATGGCTACAACCTCAACAGCTTCTCAGGCCAGCGCATCGACCCGCGCGACGCGACCCTCGGTCAGGGGCAACTGGCCTGGACCAATCACGCCTTCAGCGCGCGGCTGATGCTTGCCGCCGAGGACGCCCACGATGGCGACTTCGCCCTCAATGACCTCGCCACACTGCGCGCTAAGCCCTTTGCGGTGACGCACGATTTCACTGGCCTCACCATGCGGCGCATCCGCTCGCAGACGCTGCAGCTGGGCTGGCAGGACGAGCGCATCGAATTGGAGAGCATCAGTGGGCGTGTGGCTTACACCGCGTTCGAGACCACCGACCTCGACTTGAGCGAAAAGCCCGATCTCACCCGCCGCAACCGCCGCGTCGGCGAGCAGCTCACACAAGAGTTGCGCCTCACCAGCCACGCGCCACTGCTGAATTTCATTGGGGCGGACTTCGGCGTGCAGACCGGCGTGTTCGGCTTCACGCAGAGCAACGATCAGGATGTGGCCAACCTGATCTCCGGCAGCTATCTGATCGAGAACGGCGGCAGCTTCGTGCCGCTGCCACCCCCGCTGCCAGCGATCCCGACCCTGCCGGTGGATCTGGGCGCGTTCGACCCACTCGCCTCCGCTGCCGATCGCACCCGTTCGGCGCTGGATGATCGCGGCATCGGTGTCTACGCCGAGACCACGCTGGATTGGGGGGCGCAGCCCGAGCGCAATCCGCTTCTGCGCGGCTGGTCGCTCACGCTCGGTCTGCGTCACGATCTGGAGAAGAAGCAGGCCGACATCACGGGCGGCACCGTGCTGATCTTCCCCACCGGCAACGAGGCACCGGTGAGCACTAACGCGCCGGTGCTGCTGACGCGCCGTTACCGCAATACCAGCCCGCGCGTGATCGTGCGCAAGGCGCTGGGCGCGCACGCGCAGGTCTACGCCAGCCTGGCGGCCGGCTATCGTGCCGGTGGCTTCAACCCGCAATCGCCCAACAACGACAGCCCCAGCTACAGCGAGGAGCACAGCAGCAATCTCGAACTGGGCAGCAAGTTCAGCGCGCTCGGCGGGCGGGTGTCAGCGAGCTTTGCGGCCTACCGTATCCAGCTGCGCGACCTGCAACTGAATTTGCCGATTCCCAATGGCGCTGGCCGCTTCTACGTGGCCAATGTTGGCCAAGCTCGTAATCAGGGTGTCGAGCTGGAAGCGCAGGCGCGGCCGTTCAGGCCGCTGACGCTGTTTGCGAGCCTCGGCACGCTGGATGCCCGCTTTGGTGGTGGCAGCATGGACCTGCAGGGCGATGTCAGCGGCAAGCGGCTGCCCTACACCGACCCCTTCAGCGGCACGGTGGGCGCGCAACTGCTGCTGCCGGCCACAGCCGGGCCATGGACGCTGCGCGCCGAAGCGCAGCGGCTCGGTGGCGGCTATTACGACCCCGGCAATACCGCGCGACAATCGCCCTATACCCTGGTCAATCTGCGGGCTGGCCGCCGCATCGACGGACTGCAACTGGAGTTGTTCGTGCGCAATCTCACCAACGAGGCGGTGGTGCCGCTGGCCATCCCCTATACCGGCATTGCGCCCTCGGGCTTTGCCGGCGAGAACGCGCCACCGCGCACGGTGGGCCTCACCCTGAGCGTACGCCTGTGAACATTGACACTGCGCGCTACCAGGCCGAGGGCTATCTCTGCGTGCCGGGTGTTTTCAACGCGGCCGAAGTCGCTGCACTTGCGGCCGAAGCCGAGCGCCTCGCAGGCTTGAGCATGCTCATCCACAGCAACAACCTGCGCTGCCGCTGGGCCGATCATGTCGAGACTGGCGAGTGTCGCTTCGACTGCTTCGATCCCGTCACCGACCTCTCGCCGGTGATCGCCGCTGCGACGACGAATGCGCGGCTGCTGCAGGTGCTCGAAGCGATCTACGGCGAGCCGGCGCGGTTGTTCAAGGACAAGCTCATCTACAAGCCGCCGGGGGCACCCGGTTACGAGTTGCACCAGGACTGGCTGGCCTGGGAGGGCTTTCCGCAAAGTTTCGTGACGGTGATCGTTGCCATTGATGTGGCGACTGCCGATGCCGGGGCCACCGAGGTGTATCCGGGCCTGCACAAGACGGGCAGCCTGTCACCGCCGGATGGCGAGTTCCATCGCCTGACGCCGGCGCAGGTGCAGGGTGTCGAGCCGGTGCCGCTGCTGTTGGCCCCCGGCGACATTGCCGTGTTCAGCGGCCATCTGCCGCATCGCTCCGGCGCCAATCGCAGCGGCCATTCGCGCCGCCTGCTGTACTTGAGCTACAACGCCGCGAGCGATGGCGGCGATCTGCGCGACGCGCATTACCAGCAGTTCCAGGCCTGGCTGCGCAGCAAGTACGCACAATACGGGCGCACCGGCGTCTACTTCGATTAACGATTTCCGCTATGACCATCGCCGTCCACATCTCGCTCAACGTCACCGACCTCGCGGTGAGCCTGCGCTTCTACCGCGCATTCTTTGGCATGGAGCCAACCAAGCTGATGGGTGACTACGCTAAGTTCGAGTTGGCTCAGCCCGCGTTAGTGCTCTCGCTGATTCCGCAACCCGCGCAGGGTGGCAACCCCATCAACCATGTCGGCATCAAGCTCGACAATGCGGGCGATCTCGAACCTTTCGAGTCGCGTCTGATTGCCGAGGGCTACACGCCGCAACGCGAAGTAGAGGTGGAGTGCTGCTACTCGCGCCAGAGCAAGGTCTGGGCGGCCGACCCCGATGGCACGCACTGGGAGCTGTACGTGATCGAAGCCGATGCGCTGACGCGCGGTGTGATCGCACCGCCACCCTTGCCAGTGAGCGAAGCCATCAGCAAGCCGGTGCTATGGACGCATCGCCTCGGTGGCGACGTGCCCGCCACACTGCCGCAGGCCGACGCGAGCGTGGACGAGGCCCTGCTCGAAGGCAGCTTCAACCAGCGCATCGATGGCACCGAGATGACGGCGCTGCTGAAGGAGCTGCGCCGCGTGCTCAAGCCCGGGGGGCGCCTGCGCGCACACGGCCTCTGTGCCAGCAAGCCGCTGCCGGCCAATGGTGCGAAGCTGCCGGGGCCGGCGGCCTTCGTGCAGCGCATCCCGGTGGAAGCCGAACCGGCGGCCGCACTCGCCCGCGCCGGCTTCATGCAGGTGTTTCTGGAGAAGCTGCCCGAGAAGCCGAACTTCATCGCCAGCGGGGTGGAGTTGCGCGAGTTTCTGGTGACGGCGATCAACCCGGTGGCTGACTCGCTCGAGGTGACCACGCTGGTCTATCGCGGCCCCTTCGACCACGCGCAGCAGGGCGCGCAGCGCTACCAGCGCGGCCAGCGTGCCTGGGTCGCTGCCGAGCAGGCGGCTGCTCTACGCCATGGCCCCGCCGCTGCGCAGTTCGTGTTTCTGCAGCGGGTGGAAGCCGATCCCGGCTGCGATCCCGCCGACGGCTGCTGCTGATGCCGCAGCGGCTGCCTGGCCCGCCAGATTCTTCCTTCTCGCAGCTGGCGAGGCTGCGCAAGGATTTCTTCGCCTATCTCATCGATGCCGCGCGCTATGGCGATCTGGTGCAGCTCCGGCCTGCTCCGGGCGTGGGCATCGTGCTGGTGAATCACCCCGATCTGGTCGAGCAGGTGCTGGTCACCGATGCCGCCCAATATCGCAAGAGCCGCAGCACGCAGCGCATGGTCGGCCAGTTTCTGGGGCAGGGGTTGGTGCTGTCGGAAGGTGAGGCGCATCGCCGTGACCGCCGACTGGTACAGCCAGCATTTCACGGCGTGCGTCTGGCGGGGCTGGCACCGCTGATGGCTGAGGTTGCGCAAGGCTGGCTCGCGCGATGGCCTCATGGCGCGCGTCGCGAACTGCCGGAGGCACTATCGCAGCTGATGATGCAGCTGGTCGCCCGCACGCTGTTCGGTGTGCGCGAGGCGGGGGGCAATACAGAAGTTGCCGCCGCGATGTCGCAATTCGCTGAGTCGATGGCGCAGCGCTTTCGCTCCCTCCCGTTTCCCAGCTGGCTGCCCTTGCCCCGCCACCGCCGCGAGCAACGCGCCATTGCCGCACTCGACGCGGCAGTATCCGGCTTGCTGGCGCAGCCCGAACGCGGCGGCGATGACCTGCTCAGTCTCTTGCGCCGCGAGCCGTCATTTGATGCCAGGGCAGTGCGCGACCATATCGTCACACTCTATTTTGCCGGCCACGAAACCACCGCCAAGCTGCTGGCGTGGACACTCTGGCGGTTGAGCCAGCATCCCGACATCACTGCGCGAATCAAGGCGGAGCTGGTCACTCTCAAGAGCCCTGCTGAGGCTGCCATACCGGGCCGCCTGCCCTATGCCGAAGCGGTGCTGAAAGAGGTTCTGCGCCTGCATCCCTCGGCCTGGGTGTTCGACCGCGAGACCATCTCAACCGTGCAGCTGGGCGGCCATACTCTGCCTGCAGGCACTACGCTGTACTTGAGCCCCTATGTCGCGCATCGTGATGCGCGGGTGTTTACCGATGCGCTGGGTTTCGACCCTGAGCGATTCAGCGATGCGGCCATCGCGCCGCCACGTGGTGCATATTTTCCTTTCGGATTTGGTCCCCGTAACTGTATTGGGCGTGGCTTTGCCGAGAGCGCGGCGCGGGTGTTGTTGGCAGTATTGCTGCCCGCGCTTCGGCTGGAGTGCGAAGCCTCGCCGCAGCCCGTGCCGGGTGCCACGCTAGGCATGAGTGCAGGCGTGCTATACGCCGCCCGCTGAGATCAGGCGTACTTCATCCCAGCAGGGTGAGGCGCATCAGTCCGGCGCCGAGTGCGGCTGCCAGCGGCAGCGTTATCAGCCAAGCGGCAAAAATACCGGCAATGGTCTTCCAGCGCGCCTGCCGGGTGATGGCGCCGATGCCGAACAGCGCGCCGCAGCTGACATGGGTGGTGGACAGTGGCAGGCCCAGCGGCGAGGCAGCGAGTACCAGCGAGGCCGTGATCAGATTGGCGGTCAGCCCCTGGCCGGCGTTCATCGCGGTGATCTTGCTGGACATGGTTTCGGCCACTCGACGCGCCCCCAGCAGGCCGCCGATCGCAATGACGATGCCCACCGCCCAGAACGCGCCGTGGCCCTGCATCAGCGGCGCGCTCATCAACACCAGGGCGACGATCTTGGGGGTGTCGTTGACGCCGCGGGCAAAGCTCACCAGCCCAGCGGAGACATAATGCAGGCCATCGATCAGCGCATGGGCCTCGACGCCGACCATGCGTCCTGCATAACGCTCGCGGCACACTTGGCTGTCGGCCACGCTGGCCGTGACGCTCGCCACGGCGGTGCCTGTGGCCTGTGGAATCCATTCCTCGCCGACACAGACGCAGCTACTGCGGCTGATGCCGAGCCGGCGGCGGGCGAAGCTCACCAGCGGGTACAGCAGCAGCGCCGCGCTGATCGACAGCAGCGGCCCCAGCGCCAGGGGCAGAAAAATCTGCTTGCCGGCCTTTGCCCAGTCCAGCACCGAACCGGGGGCCGCAAATGCCGCACCCAGCAGCGCGCCTGCCAAGGCATGGGTGGTGGAAATCGGTGCCCCGATGCGGGTGGCAAGCAGCACCGTTGCCGCACAGGCGGCAGTGACCGCCAGCGGAAAGCCCGCCAGCGCCAGCGTGTCCGCCGAGACGAACAACTTGCCGCTGAAGGCAGCCACCAGATGCGCCGTCAGCCAGATCGCCGCCACCGAGCCGGCCAGGGTGGCGGCAGTGGCCCAGTGCAGGGCCTTTCGATAGTCGGTGACGCCGCTGCCAAATAGCGTGGCCACCCCTTTGAAGTTGTCATTGGCACCATTCGCCCAGGCGAGCAGCGCGACGGAGAGCAGGGCAATCAGCATGGGGGTTCCGGTGGGTTCGGCCGCTCGGCGGGTCCACCCAGTCTAAGTGGCGACCTCCGTGGCAAAACAGTGCCCTGCGTCTCGCAGGCATGTCGCCGCGTCCAGCCTTGCAGCTAAAGCACCAGCTGGTCGAGCTTGTTCTGCATCTGCACGCTGTGCACCAGGGTGATGCCGGCCTTCATCACCGCGGCGACGTGGACGGCCTCCATCATCTGTGCCGGATTGCTGCCGGTTTCCAGACAGGCGGTGGTGTAGGCGTCGATGCAGTACGGGCATTTCTCCGAGTGCGCAATGGCGAGTGCGATCAGTGCCTTCTCGCGTTTCGAGAGCGCGCCATCGCTGCCGGTGACATTGCCGTAGTACTTGAAGAAATCGGCGGCCAGCGTCGGTGCGTGGGTGCCGATATCCCCGAACTTGGCCAGGTCTTCCGCCTTGAAGTAGTCCGTCATCTCGAATCTCCGGTTGGGCCGACGAGCCTAACCCAGCGCCCGCCCGGGCAAGAAGGGGCGACGCGGGCGCGACCAAGGCGCTAAAATCCGGCGGCGTCGCGGGTGTAGTTCAATGGCAGAACTTTAGCTTCCCAAGCTAATAGCGTGGGTTCGATTCCCATCACCCGCTCCATCTCTTGATCCAAGGGGCCCTCGGCGCAAGCCGTAGGGCTTTTTGCTGTGCTGCGAGTCAACGGCAAACCTGAAACCACTCCGCAACCCGCCACGCTCCAGGGCCTGGTGGCTGCGCTGGGCCTTGGCGGCCAGCGGCTGGCGATCGAGCACAACGGCCAGATCGTGTCGCGCAGCCTGTGGGCTTCGACGCCGGTGGCGGATGAGGATTGCGTCGAAATTGTGAAGGCCATCGGAGGCGGTTAGATGAGCGATGTATTGACCATTGCGGGCAAAACCTATTCCTCACGCCTGCTGGTCGGCAGCGGCAAGTACGCGAGCTTTGCGCAGAACGCCGAAGCCGCCGAGGCCAGCGGTGCCGAGATCGTCACCGTCGCCATCCGCCGGGTGAATCTGGGCCAGGACGCGGGCGCGCCGAACCTGCTGGATTTCATCCGCCCCGACCGCTACACCCTGCTGCCCAATACCGCCGGCTGCTACACCGCCGACGATGCGGTGCGCACCTGCCGCCTCGCGCGCGAACTGCTCGACGGCCACCGGCTGGTGAAGCTGGAAGTGCTGGGCGACCCGAAGACGCTCTACCCGGACATCACGGCGACGCTGGAAGCCACCAAGGTGCTGGTGCGTGAGGGCTTCGAGGTGATGGTCTACTGCACCGACGATCCGATCCAGTGCAAGCGGCTGGAGGAACTCGGCTGCGTTGCGGTGATGCCGCTGGCGGCCCCTATCGGCAGCGGCCTGGGCATCCAAAACCGCTACAACATCCTGACCATCGTCGAAAATGCCAGGGTGCCGATCATCGTCGATGCCGGGGTTGGCACCGCCAGTGACGCCGCGATTGCGATGGAGCTGGGCTGCGACGGCGTGCTAATGAACACCGCCATCGCCGAGGCAAGAAATCCGGTGCTGATGGCGAGTGCCATGCGCCACGCCATCATCGCCGGCCGCGAGGCCTTTCTCGCTGGCCGCATGCCGATGCGCCGCTATGCCTCGGCCAGCTCGCCGATTCAGGGCGTCATCGCTTGAGCGAGGCGGCTGCTATCGCCGAGTTGCGCACCATCCCCGGCATCGGCCCCTCGCTGGCGCGCGACCTGCTGGGGCTCGACATTCGCCGCGTCGCCGATCTCAAGGGCCGCGATCCCCTGGCGCTGTATGAGCAGCTCTGCGACCAGACCGGCCAGCACCAAGACCGCTGCGTGCTCTACACCTTTCGCTGCGCTGTCTACTTTGCCAGCACCGCCCGGCCCGACCCCGAAAAGCTCAAGTGGTGGAGCTGGAAGGATGGCCCCACCGTCGCGCTGGCCGCCCGCAAGGCCGCTGCAAAACGGGGCCTCAGGCCGGCCGGCGCATGAGCCTGTACATACCGCCCGCGTTCGTCAGTGAAAACCGTGCAGAGATGCTCGCGCTGATCCGCGCCGCCCCGTTCGCCACCCTCATCACCAGCGTCGCGGGTTGCGCGCCGCACATCACGCATCTGCCCCTGCTGCTGCTGGACGATGGCCAGCTCACTGGCCACGTGGCGCGCGCCAATCCGCACTGGCAGGCGTTCGAGGCAGGCCACACGGTGGCGGTCTTTCATGGCCCGCACGCTTACATCTCGCCGCGCTGGTATGTGACGCCGGCGCGCGAGGTGCCGACCTGGAACTTTGCCACCGTGCATGTGCAGGGCCGGCCGGTACTGATCGACGAGGCAGAAGCCAAGCTCGCCGTGGTGGATGCCAGCAGCGCGGCGTTCGAGCCCGCTGAAAACCCCTGGCAGCGGCAGATCGAGGGCGCTCGTCTGCAGGCGCTGCTGAGTGCCATCGTCGCCTTTCACCTGCCACTCACCCGCATCGAGGCGAAGTTCAAGATGAACCAGAACAAGACCGCGGCAGACCGTGCCCAGGTCATCGCCGCCTTGCAGGCCAGCGGCCAGCCCGATGCCCTGGCCACTGCGCACTGGATGCAGAGCCATGACTGAGCGCGAGGCCATGACGGTACCGGTGCGCCGCGAGATCAGGAGCTTCGTGCGCCGCGAAGGCCGCATCACGACCTCGCAGAAAGAGGCGCTGGACAGCCTCTGGCCGCGTTACGGCCTGGATGCGCCGGCCGCAGCTGCGACGCTGGATCTGCCCGCCCTGTTTGGCCGCCGGGCGCCGGTGGTGTTCGAGATCGGCTTCGGCGCCGGCGATGCCCTGCTGCATCGTGCCGAACGTGCACCGGAATGCGATTTCATCGGCGTGGAAGTACATCGCCCCGGCGTCGGCCGCGTGCTCAACCGCGCCGACAAGCTGGGCCTCGCCAATCTGCGCGTCGCCAGCCACGACGCGGTGGAGGTGCTGCGCGACTGGCTTGCGCCTGAGAGCCTCGACGAGCTGATCCTCGAGTTCCCCGACCCCTGGCACAAGACTCGCCACCACAAGCGCCGCATCGTGCAGCCGACATTTGCGGCACTGGTGGCCAGCCGCCTCAAGCCGGGCGGCCTGTTCCGCCTCGCCACCGACTGGGTGCCCTATGCCGAGTACATGCGCGAGGTGCTCGACGCCGCGCCAGACTTCACCGGCGGTGAGATACCGCGCCCTGATACCCGCCCCGTTACGCGCTTCGAGGCGCGTGGCGAGCGGCTGGGGCATGTCACCAGCGACCTCGCCTATCGCCGTCGCTGACAAGCGTGCGGTTCTAGCTACACACTAGGCTATGTCTGCCCGCCACCCCATCATCGCCGTCACCGGCTCCTCCGGCGCTGGCACCAGCACCGCCAAACGGGTGTTCGAGCGCATCTTCCAGCAGCTCGATGTGAAGGCGGCGTTCGTCGATGGCGATAGCTTTCATGCCTACGAGCGCCCGCACTGGCGGCAGATGCTCGAACGCGCGCGCATCCGCGGCGAGACGCTGTCGCTGTTCGGGCCGCAGGGCAACCTGTTCCCGCGGCTGGAGGCGCTGTTCCGCGAATACGGCGAGCGCGGCAGCGGCATGACCCGCCAGTATCTGCACACCGATGGCGAAGGGCTGGCGGTGGGTCAGCTGAGCGGCACCTTCACGCCCTGGCGGCGCATCGCCGCAGGCAGCGAGATGCTGTTCTACGAGGGCCTGCACGGCGGGCTGGTGACCGGCGAGGTCAATGTCGCCCAGCATGTCGACCTGCTGGTGGGCCTGACTCCCACCATCAACCTCGAATGGGTGCAGAAGATCGTCCGTGACACCGGCGAGCGCGGCTATGCCCACAGCGAGGTGATGGGCACCATCCTGCGCCGCATGCCCGACTACGTGAACTACATCCTGCCGCAGTTCTCGCGCTGCGATGTCAACTTCCAGCGGGTGCCGCTGGTGGATACCAGCAACCCTTTCGAGCCGCGCGAGATCCCCAAGCCGGAGGAGAGTCTGGTGGTGATCCACTTCAACCGCGCGGCGCGCTTCCAGGGCCAGTTCGAGGGCATTCTGGCGTTGATCCCCGATGCCTATGTCTCGAGTGCCAATACCGTGGTGATCCCCGGCGAGCATCAGGAGCAGGCGCTGGAACTGCTGATGGGCGACATCATCCAGAAACTCGCCACACGCCGCAGCAGCGCCTGGGAGATGGCCGAGTGACGGCATTCGACTGGCTCGCTCTGCTGCTGTCGTTCGCGCTCGGCGGCGTGCTCGGCGGCAGCGTTATGGGCCGCTTCAGGGGCGTGGACCTGCGCCGCACCGGCAGCGGCAATATCGGCGCCACCAACGCGCTGCGCACGCAGGGGACGGCGTTTGCGCTGACGGTGCTGGCCATCGACGCCGGCAAGGGCGCGGTCGCGGTGCTGCTGTTGCCGCGCATCGCGCTGTTTGCGGCCCACAGCGTTCCGGCGGCTTTGCCGTTTCTCTGTGGCGGGGCGGCGGTGCTCGGGCACTGCTTTTCGCCCTGGCATCGCTTCAACGGCGGCAAGGGGGTGGCTACACTGGCCGGCGTGTTCGTTGCGCTGCTGCCTGCGGCATTTGGCTGGATGCTCCTAGGCTTCGTGCTCACCGTGCTGCTCACCGGCGTGGTCAGCCTCGCCACCTTGTTCGGCGGGCTGGTGGCACTGCTCTATGTCACCTGTTTCTCGACGGTCGGGGTGTTCTCGGCGGCTGGTGGGTTCGTGGTGGTGATGGTGCTGCTGGTGCTCATCACTCACCGCGACAACTGGCGGCGTCTCTTGGCCGGCTGCGAGTCACGCTTCGAGAAATCCCGGCTGCTCGGCCGCGCTCTGCGGCTGCCAGTGATCGGCATCGACGGGTCCGGCGCGCCATGAGCGACGCGGCGCTGTTGCAGGTGCTGGACGCGCTCGCCGACGGCGCGCTGCATTCCGGCGAGACGCTGGCGCAGCAGTTCGGCATCAGCCGCGCCGCGCTCGCCAAGCGCATCGACCATCTGCGCGACTGGGGCATCGAGATTGGCGCGCAAGCCGGGGCAGGCTACCGTCTGCCCGCGCCGTTGGAGCGTCTGGATGCCCAGCGCATCCGCAGCGCGCTGGCAGCACCGGTGCAGATCGGCGTGGTCACCAGCACCGACTCCACCAACAGCCAGCTGCTGGCAGCCGATGCCAATGCCGATCCACAGGTGCTGTTCGCCGAACGCCAGAGCGCAGGCCGGGGCCGTCGCGGGCGCGCCTGGGTGTCGCCGTTCGGCGCCAACCTCTATGGCTCCATCAGCTGGACGTTTGCGGTCTGGCCACCGCGCATCAGCACCTTGCCGCTGGCCATGGCGGTGGCGCTCGCGCGTGTCGTCGACGCCGCCGGCCTGCCGGAAATCGGTATCAAGTGGCCGAACGATCTGCACATCGAAGGCAGGAAACTCGCCGGCATCCTGATGGAAACCCGTGGCGAGGCGGGCGGCAGCTGCCGCGTGGTGGTGGGCGTGGGCCTCAATGTCGGGCTGTCGTCAGCGCAGGCTGCAGCCATTACCCAGCCTTGGACCAGCCTCGCTGCCGCACTCGCTACGCGCGGCAGGCCGGTGCCTTCGCGAAATCAGCTTGCGGCCTTGCTGGCGAGCGAGCTGGTTGCTGCGCTCAAGCATTTTTCCGAATACGGCTTCGCTCCCTTCGTCGCCGAATGGAAGCGCCGCGATGTGCTGGCGAACCAGCCGGTGCGGGTGGAAGCCACACTGCCGCTGGCGGGCATCGCGCGCGGGCTGGATGCCGATGGCGGGCTGATCATCGAAACCGCATCCGGCCGGCAGGTGGTCCACGCCGGTGATGTCAGTGTGAGGGCGGCGGCATGAGCGGACCTGCCGCGCAGCAGCAGCC
>JBKJJE010000179.1:0-11780 GCA_046598075.1 Stagnimonas sp. | reverse complement strand
CCGTCCGCCAGTGCAATCGTCCTCATGCGCGCCTTCAGGCAAACAACTCGCCCTGCCGCGCCGGCAGCAGTTCGCGACGCAGCATGGCGCTCTCCGGCTGCCGGCGCGGCTTGTGGTCGGCCAGCGTGATGAAGGCAGCTGCCTTCTTCATCGGTGCCTTGAGTCGCACGAGATCGTCATAGCGCAGAGTCTTGTGACGACGCAGCGCCAGAATGCGATCAACCGTCTTCACGCCCAGTCCCGGCACCTTCAGCAGCATCTCGCGCGGCGCCCGGTTGACATCGACCGGAAAGACTGCGCGGTTGCGCAAGGCCCACGCCGCCTTGGGATCGATGTCGAGGGCGAGGTTCTCGTCGGCGTCGGCGGGGGCGATGTCTTCTACCGTGAAGCCGTAGAACCGCAGCAGCCAGTCGGCTTGATACAGCCGGTGCTCGCGGATCAGCGGCGGTGCCAGCAGCGGCAGCGATTTGGCCGCGTCGGGGATCGGACTGAACGCCGAGTAATAGACCCGGCGCATCTTGTAGTTGCTGTAGAGATTGGTGCTGGTCTGCAGAATCTTGCGATCGCTGCTGGCATCGGCACCGACGATCATCTGCGTGCTCTGGCCGGCGGGGGCAAAGCGCGGCGCACCGCGGGCGGTGCTGCGCTCTTCCTTGGCGTTCTCGATGCCCAGACGCAGGTTGCCCATGGCACCACGGATATCGCGCAGGTTTTTCTCTGGCGCCAGCCTTGCAAGACCTTCTTCGGTCGGCAGTTCGATGTTGATGCTGAGCCGATCCGCCCAGCGGCCGGCGGCGGCGAGCAGTTCGGGGGCGGCGTCCGGGATGGTCTTGAGGTGGATGTAGCCGCCGAATTTCTGCTCCACACGCAGCTTGCGGGCGACCTCCACCAGCTGCTCCATGGTGTAGTCGCTGCTGCGAATGATGCCGCTGGAGAGAAACAGGCCCTCGATGTAATTGCGCTTGTAGAAGTTCATGGTCAGCGCCACGACCTCATCCGGCGTGAAGCGCGCACGCTGCACGTTGCTGCTGCGGCGATTGACGCAGTACACGCAGTCATAGACGCAGAAATTGGTGAGCAGGATCTTCAGCAGCGAGATGCAGCGGCCGTCCGGCGCATAGGCGTGGCAGATACCCATGCCGCCGGTGCTGCCGATACCGCCGGTTTTCAGCGAATTGCGCGATTCCGCACCGCTGGATGCACAGGAGGCGTCGTATTTGGCGGCATCGGCGAGGATGGCGAGCTTGGCGATGGTTTCCATTCGCTAAAGACCTTACGCCGTGGTTTTGGTTGTGGCCAGCAGCTGCAGTCTTTCGGTGGCCTGGTCGCAGCCCGGTTAAAACATTGCTTCACGTCTGGACGACAAGCTTTTCAGGAGCGCCGGCGCCGTCATAATTGGCAACTTCCCTTACCGCCTGAGACCTCCGATGCGTCTGCTCGACCGCATGCTGTCCCGCTTTGTCCGCACTGGCTCGCTGACCGTGATCGACCCGGATGGCATTGCGGTGGTCCACAAGGGCGCACCGGGGCCGGAATGCACCATCCGGCTCACCGAGCCGAAGCTCTACCGCACGCTGTTCCTCAACCCGGAGCTGAAAGCCGGCGAGGCGTACATGGACGGCACGCTGATTGTCGAAAAGGGTTCGATCCGCGACCTGCTGATGATCTTTGCCGCCAACCGCGACCATCTGCGCGACCAGCCACTGCAAAAGGCGGTGCGCGATACCTACAAGAAGCTGCGCAAGCTCGGCGCACGCAACACGCTGGTGAAGGCGCGCGCGAACGTGGCGCACCACTACGACCTGTCGAACACGCTTTACGAAATGTTCCTTGACGACGATCTGCACTATTCCTGCGCGTACTTCGCCAGCGCCGAAGACACGCTGGAAACCGCCCAGCGCAACAAGTTGCGGCACATCGCGGCCAAGCTGGACCTGAAACCCGGCCAGCGCGTGCTCGATATCGGCTGCGGCTGGGGCGGGCTGGCGATGTACCTGGCGGAAGTAGCCGATGTGCAGGTGCTGGGCGTCACCCTTTCCACCGAGCAGCACGCGCTGGCCACTCAACGCGCCAAGGCACGCGGCCTGCAGGATCGCGTGCGCTTTGAACTGCTGGACTATCGCAAGGCGCAGGGGCCGTTCGACCGGATCGTCTCGGTCGGCATGTTCGAGCATGTCGGCGTCACCCAGCACGAGGAATTCTTCGCCAAGGTCCGTGACCTGCTGGCACCCGATGGCGCAGCCCTCATCCACACCATCGGCCGCATGGGCGGGCCGGGTGCGGTGTCGCCCTGGTTTCGCAAGTACATTTTTCCCGGTGCGCATGTGCCGGCAGTGTCGGAGTTTTCGGCCGCCGCCGAGAGCGCCAAGCTGTGGATCACCGACATCGAGATCCTGCGCCGCCACTACGCCGAAACACTGCTGCACTGGGAGCAACGGTTTCAGCAGCAACGGGCGAAGGCCGAGCAGATGTTCGACGCCCGCTTTTGCCGGATGTGGGAGTTCTATCTCATCGCCGGCGAGATCGGTTTCCGCTACGGCAAGCAGATGGTGATCCAGATGCAGCTCAGCAAGGCCAACGACAGCCTGCCGATCACCCGTGACTATCTGATGCAGACCGAAGCTGCGCTGCAGAAGCGCGAGCGGCCGCTGTTGCAGCGTAACGGCTAGAACTGCCGTCGCCAGACCAGGCAGCGATTGTTGGCAGGCAGCGCGTGGTCTTGCTGGAACACCAGGCCCGCCTGCCGCGCCAGCGCATCGACTGCCTCGAAGTCACGGAGTCCCATTTGCGCGCCGCGTGCGCGCAGGTTGGCATCGAACGCCGCGTTGCTGTCGCTGGTGAACGCGCCGCCGTAGTTGAACGGCCCGTACACCACCAGCACCGCATCGGCCGTCAGCATCGCAGGCAGCGCCGCGAAAAAAAGCTGCACTTCGGCCCAGCTCATGATGTGCAGGGTATTGGCGGTGAACAGCGCATCGAAGCGTTGCACCGGCCAGGTGCCGCCGACATCCAGCGTCAACGGCGGCGGCGTGTTGGGCAGTGCGGCCTCGGCCAGCCAGGCACGGATGCCGTCGAGATACTCCGGGCGATCCGCGCATTGCCAGACCAGCTGCGGCATGGCTGCCGCAAAATGCACCGCGTGCTGGCCGGTGCCGCTGCCGACTTCCAACACGCTCTGACGATCCGCAAAGTGCTGACGCAGCACGGCCAGTATCGGCTCGCGGTTGCGCTCGCAGGCGTCGGAGAACGGCTTGTCCACTGTGCAGTGCCTCGACTTGCTATTGCAGGCTGAAGCCCAGAACGCCCTGATAGATGCACAAGACGGCAGACACCAGCAGCACCAGCAAGGTCAGCACCGTGCCCCAGTAGCGGCCGAACTTGAACTTCTCGGTAAACGACAGCGCCGTACCGTGCAGCAGCCGCGCCACCAGCAGGGTGATGCCCAGGCCATGAATCAGGTACAGCGAAAAATGGCTCAGCTCCATGAAGCCGAGCATCAGCAGAATCAGCGGTACGTATTCCGAGAAATTGCCGTGGCCACGGATGCGCCGCAGCAACTCGGTGTCACCGCCATCGCCCAGGCTGACGATGCTGCGCTTCTGCACCACGCGCAGGCTCAGGACAAAAAACCACAGCGCCAGCAGGCCGGCATACAGCGGGGTCACGATCATTTGATTTCCTTGACAGGTGAGGGGGCGGCCAGGGCCGCAGCGGGCAGCAGCAACAGTGTATCGACCAGCTGCTGCAGCACACGGATCAGACTTGCCGCCCTGGCAGCTTGCCAAATATGGGGAGTCGCCTCGTGCATGTAGCAGGCCTGGGCGATTTCGAGTTGCAGGGCATGGACGCCCTGCGCGGGCTGTCCATAGCGGCGGGTAATGGTGCCGCCCTTGAAGCGGCCATTGCTGACGAAGGTGAAGCCGTCTGCGGCAGAGAGCAGCTGCTCGGCGGCCTGTTGCAGCGCAGGCGCGCAGCTGTGGCCATCGGCAGTACCGAGATTGAGGTCTGGCAGGCGGCCGCTGAAGAATCGTGGCACCTCGGCGCGGATCGAATGGCCGTCGAGCAGGATCGCGTAGCCATGCCGCTGGCGGATGCGCTCCAGCTCGGCCGAGAGCGCGTCATGGAAAGGTTGCCAGTAGCGCTCGCGTCGTCTCGCAAGCTCGGTCGCATCCGGCAGCTGGCCATCGATGTAGAGCGGCTCCTGCGCAAAGCTGCGGGTGGGGCACAGCTCGGTATTGTCGGCATCGGCATACAACGCGGCACCGTCCGGATTGCGATTGAGGTCGATGACATAGCGCGAGTGGGTCGCCACCAGCAGACCGGCGCCACGCGCGAGGGCGAACTGGTAGAGCAGCGGCACATGCCAGTCGGTGTCGGCCACGGTGAGTGCCGCTGCGGTGTAGCGGCTGCGCAGGTCAGGCGGGATCAGGGTGCCGGCGTGCGGTACGCTGATCAGCAGCGGCGTGCTGCCCGGGGTAAACCTGTAGCTCGCCTCAGCCACGGCAGAGCTTGCCGCCGAGTACGCGCCCCACGCAGGGGTTGGCCCCCAGTGCATAGGCGAGCTGCGCGGGTCGGGTGATATCCCACAGCGCGAAATCGGCGACCAGTCCCTCCTTCAACCGGCCCGCCTCCTGCTCCAGCCCGAGCGCCGCAGCGGCGTTGCAGGTGACCCCCGCCAGCGCCTCGGCAGGCGTGAGGCGGAACAGCGTGCAGGCCATGTTGAGCATCAAGAGCAGCGAGGTGCAGGGCGAGGTGCCCGGGTTGCAGTCGGTGGAGATCGCCATGCGCACGCCTGCCTTGCGCAGCTGGTCGACTGGCGGCAGCCGGGTCTCGCGCAGCATGTAGAAAGCCCCCGGCAGCAGCACGGCCACCGTGCCCGACTTGGCGAGTGCCTTCACCGCCGCTGCACTGCTGTATTCAAGATGATCGGCCGACAGCGCACCGAACTTGGCCGCCAGTGCCGCGCCACCGCCATCGCTGAGCTGGTCGGCGTGCAGCTTCACCGGCAGGCCGAGCGCCTGCGCGGCCTTGAACACGCGCGTGGTCTGCTCAGGCGTGAAGGCAATCTGCTCGCAGAAGGCATCCACCGCATCGGCGAGATGCTCCGCCGCGATGGCAGGCAGCATTTCCTCGCAGACCAGCGTCACGTAGTCATCGGCGCGGCCCGCGTATTCCGGCAGCAGGGCGTGCGCGCCCAGAAAGGTACGCGAGACGCGCACCTGTGCCGCGTCGCCCAGCCGGGTAGCCACCCGCAGCATCTTGCACTCGTCGGCAGTGGTCAGCCCGTAGCCGGACTTGATCTCCACCCGCGTCACGCCCTCGGCAACGATGCGCTTGAGGCGATGCAGGCTTTGCGCCATCAGCTGTTCTTCAGTGGCTGCGCGGGTAGCGCGCACGGTGGCGAGAATGCCGCCGCCCGCGAGCGCGATTGCCTCATAGCTCTCGCCGTTGAGCCGCTGCTCGAACTCACCGGCCCGGCTGCCGGCATGCACGACATGGGTATGGCAGTCGATCAGGCCGGGCGTAAGCCAGTAGCCTCGGCAATCATGCTGCTTGGCAGCGCGCCAGCTGGTGGGCAAATCCCGCCGCGGGCCAACCCAGGCGATGCGGCCATCGCAGACCGCCACCGCACCATCGGCAATGCTGCCGTAGGCGTCTTCGCCACCATCGAAGGTGGCGAGCTGGGCGTTGATCCAGACGGCGTCCGCAGTCATCCGAGCAATCTCCTCAGCGTGGCACGGTAGCGTGCAAGGCTCGCAGCCGATTGTGAATGCACGCCGTCCCGCACCCGCCAGATACCGCCCACCATCACATCGCGTACCGGGCGACGCACCGGGCCGAAGATGGCGGCATCCAGCCAGCCATCGCCTGTCTGTTCGGCGAGTGCAGCGTCGTCGGTGTTGAGCACCACCCAGTCGGCACGCTGACCCACGGCGAGTGTGCCGACGGGCTGCGCCAAGGCCTGTGCGCCACCCGCTGCCGCTCGCCGATACAGCTCGCCACCCAGTGACGCACCGATCTCTCGCACCAGCACGTTGCGGCGCTCGCCTTTGAGGCGCTGACCGTATTCAAACCAGCGCAGCTCGGCGAAGGGATCGACACCGACATGGCTGTCGCCGCCGATGCCGAAGCGTCCGCCCGCCGCGAGATAGCGTGGCGCATCGAAAAATCCATCGCCCAGGTCGCCCTCGGTGCTTGGGCACAGGCCCGCCACCGCAGCGCTGCGCGCAAGGCCTTCGGTCTCGTCGGGGGTCATGTGCGTGGCGTGGATCAGCGTCCAGCGCGGGCCGAGGTCCGCCTCCTTCAACAGCCACTGCACCGGCCGCAGGCCGGACCAGGTCAGGCTGTCATCGACTTCCTGGCGCTGCTCGGCGGCGTGGATGTGCAAAGGCGCGCTGGCGTCCATGCGATTGAGAGCGGCAACAACCGCGCCAAGTTGCTGCGGCGTCACCGCACGCAGCGAATGCGGGGCAGCGCCGACGCGGCGCAGCGGCTTGCCGTGCAGCCGCGCAGCCAGCGAGTCCAGCAGACGCTCGAACGCATCGATGGAGTGAATGAAGCGACGCTGGCCCGCGACCGGCGGCAGTCCACCAAAATTGGCGTGGGCGTAAAGCACCGGCAACATGGTCAGACCAATGCCGGCAGTGTCGGCGGCAGCGACTTGGCACCAGGCCATCTCGGCCGGATCGCCATATGGCGCGCCCGATGCATCGTGGTGCAGGTAGTGGAACTCGGCGACGCTGGTGTAGCCCGCCTCCAGCATCTCGATGTAGAGCCGCGTTGCAATCACCTCGACATCCTCCGGCGTCAGCCGTTCGAGGAAGCGATACATCTGCTCGCGCCAGCTCCAGAAGCTGTCGCCCTCAGGCCCACCCTTCTCGGTCAGGCCCGCCATGGCGCGCTGGAAGGCGTGCGAATGCAGATTGGGCATGCCGGGGATCACCGGGCCTTTGAGCAGCTCCGCCGATTCCGGGCTGGCGTCCGGCGTCAGCGCTGCGATGAAGCCCCTGGCGTCCAGCTGGATGCCGACCTCGCGCGCCCACCCCCCGGCGAGCAGGGCATGGCGGGCGTGGTAGCAGCTCATGCGGACGAGGGCAGCAGTTCGGGCAGCAACGAGGTGAGGCTGGCTTCGGCGACGAAGGCGATGGCGGCGGCAATGTCAGGCGCGAAGTAGCGATCTTCCCCATAGAACGGCACCCGCGCGCGGATAGCGTCACGCACCGCCTGCAAGGCAGCCGATGTCTTCAGCGGCGCATGAAAGTCGATGCCCTGCACCGCCGCCAGCAGCTCGATGGCGACGATGCCGCGGGTGTTCTCGGCCATGTCGAGCAAGCGGCGTGCCGCGAAGGTCGCCATGCTGACGTGGTCTTCCTGGTTGGCGGAAGTCGGCAGGCTGTCGACGCTGGCCGGATGTGCCAGCGACTTGTTCTCGCTGGCGAGCGCAGCAGCGGTGACGTGCGCCATCATGAAGCCCGAGTTGAGGCCGGGGCTTGCCACCAGAAACGGTGGCAGCCCTGACAAGGTGGCGTCGATCAGCAAGGCAATGCGGCGTTCGCTCAAGGCACCGATTTCGGCGATGGCAAGCGCCAAGGTATCGGCAGCCAGCGCAACCGGTTCAGCATGGAAATTGCCGCCGGAAATCACTTCGCCTGCTGCGCCGCTCTCACCCGCAAACGCGAGCGGATTGTCAGTGACCGCATTCGCCTCGATCACCAGCGTACGCGCGACGTTGCCGATGAGATCGAGACAGGCGCCCATCACCTGCGGCTGGCAGCGCAGGGAGTAAGGATCCTGCACGCGGTCGTCATCGACGACATGCGAGGCGCGGATGGCACTGCCGGCGAGCAGCTTGCGATACACCGCGGCCACCGCGATCTGCCCCGGCTGGCCGCGCACGGCCTGCACACGCGGGTCGAAGGGTGCATCGCTGCCTTTCGCCGCATCCACTGACAGCGCGCCAGTCACCACCGCAGCGGCATACAGATCCTCCGCCTCGAACAGTCCGCGCAGTGCCAGCGCCGTCGAAGCCTGGGTGCCATTGAGCAGGGCCAGGCCCTCTTTCGGCGCCAGCGCAATGGCGGCGATGCCCGCCTCGGCCAGTGCCTCGCCAGCGGGCCGGATCACCCCCGCCACCCGCACCTCGCCTTCGCCCAGCAGCGCCATCGTCATGTGCGCCAGCGGCGCGAGATCGCCCGACGCCCCCACCGATCCCTTGCCCGGAATGCAGGGCAGCACGCCGGCGTTGTAGAGCGCCAGCAGCGACTCGATCAGCAGCAGCCGCACGCCTGAATAGCCCCGCGCCAGGCTGGCGGCCTTGAGCGCCAGCATCAGCCGCACCGTGGCGTCATCCAGCAGCGCGCCGGTGCCCACCGCGTGCGAGCGCACCAGGTTGAGTTGCAGCTGTTCCAGCTGGCTGTCGGGGATATGGGTCTTGGCCAGCTTGCCGAAGCCGGTGTTGATGCCATAGGCCGGTGCACCGCGTGCCACCACGGCGCCGACCGCAGCGGCAGAGGCCTCGATGGCCGGCCACGCACCGGGGCTAAGCGAGAGCGTGAGGCCGGGCGCTGCCAGTCGGCGGCAGTCTGCCAGCGTCAGGGCGCCGGGGTGCAGGACGAGAGTGCTCATGGCGCAGGGCTCAGGGCGCGCGATTCAGCATCGGCAGGTTCAGGCCCTGCTCGCGCGCGCAGTCGATGGCGATCTCATAGCCGGCATCGGCATGACGCATCACGCCGGTGGCGGGGTCGTTGGTCAGCACCCGGGCGATGCGCCGGTCTGCCGCCGCGCTGCCATCACAGACGATCACCATGCCGGCGTGCTGCGAAAAGCCCATGCCGACGCCCCCACCGTGGTGCAGCGAGACCCAGGTCGCCCCGCTCGCGGTGTTGAGCAGGGCGTTGAGCAAGGGCCAGTCGCTGACCGCATCGCTGCCGTCCTTCATGGCTTCAGTCTCGCGATTGGGGCTGGCGACCGAGCCTGAGTCGAGATGGTCGCGGCCGATCACCACCGGGCATTTGAGTTCGCCGCTGCGCACCATGGCGTTGAAGGCGAGGCCCACCCTGGCGCGCTCGCCCAGGCCGATCCAGCAGATGCGCGCGGGCAGACCCTGGAACGCGATGCGCTCGCGCGCCATGTCCAGCCAGTGATGCAGGTGCGCGTTGTCGGGCAGCAGCTCCTTCACCTTGGCATCGGTGCGCCAGATGTCTTCCGGATCGCCGGAGAGTGCAGCCCAGCGGAACGGCCCGACGCCCCGGCAGAACAGGGGGCGGATGTAGGCCGGCACGAAGCCGGGGAAGTCGAAGGCATTGCTCACGCCGACCTCCTTCGCCATTTGCCGGATGTTGTTGCCGTAGTCGACGGTGGCGATGCCGAGTGCATGAAAGCCGAGCATGGCGCGCACCTGCACAGCCATCGACTGCTTGGCGGCAGCCACCACGCCAGCTGCATCGCTCAAGCGGCGCAGCTGCGCCTGTTCGAGCGACCAGCCCAGCGGCAGATAGCCGTTGAGCGGATCGTGGGCGCTGGTCTGGTCGGTGACCATGTCGGGTGTGGCGCGTTTGTCGCCCGCTTGCGTGCGGCGCAGCAGTTCCGGGAACACTTCTGCCGCATTGCCAAGCAGGCCCACCGACACTGCCCTGCCCTCACGGTGCGCGTGCTCGATGAGGTCGAGCGCCTCGTCGAGCGAATCCGCCCGGCGATCCAGATAGCGGTGCTTGAGCCGCATGTCGATGCGGGTGGCATCGCATTCCACGGCGAGCATCGAAGCCCCGGCCATGGTCGCCGCCAGCGGCTGCGCACCACCCATGCCACCGAGCCCGCCAGTGAGAATCCACTTGCCCTTCAGCGAACCGCCGAAGTGCTGGCGACCGGCTTCCACAAAAGTCTCGTAAGTACCCTGCACGATGCCCTGGCTGCCGATGTAGATCCACGAGCCGGCAGTCATCTGCCCGTACATCATCAGCCCCTTGGCATCGAGTTCGTGGAACTGCGCCCAGGTCGCCCAGTGCGGCACCAGGTTGCTGTTGGCGAGCAGCACGCGCGGCGCATCGGCGTGGGTCTTGAAGACGCCCACCGGCTTGCCGGACTGGATCATCAGGGTCTCGTCGTCCTCGAGTTTTTTCAGGGTCTCGACGATGGCATCGAAGCAGGCCCAGTTGCGTGCGGCGCGGCCGATGCCGCCGTACACCACCAGTTCTTCAGGACGCTCCGCCACCTCCGGGTCGAGGTTGTTCATCAGCATCCGCAGCGGCGCTTCGGTGAGCCAGCTCTTGGCGCTGAGCGTGCTGCCGCGCGCGGCACGGATCACTCTTGGCGCCTGACGCGGGGGGGAGACATCGTTCATGGCCGTGAACTCGCGCTGATCTCGGGATGCGCAGATGGTAACGGCATCCTCGCCTAGGGCGAGGCCCCTGTCGCCACCGCCTCCCCCACATAAATCCCCAGCCCTCTGGCGGTGCCGATCAATGGGTCATCGGCTTCGACGGCACGCGCGCCGATGGTCACTTCCGACAGCGGCACGTCCACCACGCCGCGGTTCTGCCAGGCCACCATGCGGCCCAGCCTGCCCTCGGCCACCAGCCGCACGGCGTGCACGCCGAAGCTCGATGCCACCAGCCGGTCGCGCGGCGAGGGTCTGCCGCCGCGCTGCACATGGCCCAGCACGGTCACCCGCGTCTCGGCACCGGTGAGTTCGCTGATGCTCTCGGCCAGGTAGTAGCCGATGCCGCCATAGCTGCCAGAGTCGGTTTTGTTGGCGCCGACGCCAACCGCGCTGCCACCCTTGTGCCCGGCGCGCACCGCCTCGCCCGCCATGGTGCGCACGCCCTCGGCAATCACCACCAGCGCATGGCTGCGGCCCTGCGCCAGCACCTCGCGGATGCGCGCCGCCACGCCTTCGAGAGTGTATGGCAGTTCGGGGATGAGGATCACATCCGCCCCGCCGGCAATGCCGCCGTTGAGCGCGATGTGGCCGGCGTCGCGGCCCATGGTCTCCAGGATCATCACCCGGTGATGGCTGGCCGCAGTCGGTTGCAGACGGTCGAGGGCATCGACCACGACGTTGATGGCAGTGGCGAAACCCACCGCGTATTCGGTGCCATGCACATCGTTGTCGATGGTCTTGGGCACGCCCACCATGCCGATGTTGGCCACCGCACACAGCCGCGCGCTGATGCGCATCGAGCCATCGCCGCCGATCACGATCAGCGCATCCAGCCCGGTCTCGCGCACGCCTTCTGCAAACTCGGCAGAACGGTCCCGCAGGCTGCCATCCGGCATCGGGAACGCGAACGGGTCGCCCTTGGTGGTGGTGCCCAGAAAGGTGCCGCCGTCGCGCAGCACGTCCTCAACCCCGTTCAAGGTCAGCTCGCAGGTGCGCAGCGGCCGCTCCATCAAGCCCAGCGTGCCGTCGAGAATGCCGATAACGCGAAAGCCGTACTGGCGGATGGCATAGGTGGTCACCGCCCGGATCACCGCATTCAAGCCCGCACAGTCGCCGCCGGAGGTCAGCACACCGAGAGTGAAGGGTTTGGTCATGGCATCAACTCATACGAGGCTGGTCAGCGCGGCATAGCGGCGGAACAAGAACGCGACGCGCTCGGCATCGCTCGCATAAGACTTTGCGCCGCCATCCGGCACGTAGGCTGAATCCACCGCGCGGTCGAGCGCCTGGTGCGCCTTGAGCAGATTGGGCGGCATGGTGAGCGGGTCGTAGAGCTGGGCGAGCGTCGCACCCACATGCTCGGCGCGGGCATCGAGTACGGCCTGGGCTTTTTCTTCGATGG
>JBKJJE010000175.1:0-3938 GCA_046598075.1 Stagnimonas sp. | reverse complement strand
CGTCATCCGCGTGCATCTCAAAGGTCACTTCTGCATTGCCAGCAAACTGGTGCAGCGCTGGCGCGATCAGGTGAAGGCGGGTGAGCGGCCTGAAGGCCGCATCGTCAACACCAGCTCAGGCGCGGGGCTGCAAGGCAACATCGGCCAGAGCAATTACTCGGCCGCCAAGGCGGGCATTGCCGCACTCACGCTGGTGCAGGCGGCTGAACTCGGCCGCTACGGCGTCACCGCCAACGCACTCGCCCCGGCAGCGCGCACCGGCATGACCGAAGGCCCCTTCGGCGCCATGATGAAAGCGCCGGAAGACGGCAGCTTCGATCACTATCACCCGGGCAATGTCGCGCCGCTGGTGGTGTATCTGTGCAGCACGCTGTCGGCTGGGGTCAGCGGCCAGGTGTTCGAGGTGGAGGGCGGCAAGGTCTCCATCGCCAACGGCTGGAAAACCGGCACGGTGCGCAACAAGGGCGCGCGCTGGCAGCCTGTTGAACTCGACAGCACCATTCGTGGGCTGATCGCCAGCGAGCCGCCAGCGCAGAAGGTGTATGGCACCTAAGGCTGGAAGCAGCGTCGAGGACTATCGCTACTGGACTGACGAGCGGGTTCGCTTCAACGATCTCGATGTGCTCGGCCACGTCAACAACATTGCCTATGCGATCTATGTCGAGACTGGCCGCGCAGGCTTCATGAGCCAGATTGGCTTGTGGGTGATGCACTCACACGTGGCCAATGTCATCGCCCGCACCGAGATGGATTACCTGCGCGAAGTGCAGTTCCCCGCACAGCTGCGTATCGGTGTGAATGTGCTGGCCATCGGCACTCGCTCGTTCACGCTCGGCATCGGCATTTTCAATGGCGATGACTGCGTGCTGGTGGCGCGCAACGTCATCGTCCGCTTTGACGCCGAGACGCGTGGCTCGGTGCCCTTGGATGACGAGGCGCGGGCGCGGCTGCTGCCGTATCTGCTGGTAAATCATCCCAACGGGTGATGAGGCAAGCGGGCCACGCGTGAATAATCTCGCCATGACTCTTGCACTCAACGAAGACCAGCGGCTGATCCGCGAATCGGCCGAAAATTTTCTGGCTGATGTCAGCACCTCTCAGGCGGTGCGTGCTGCGATGGATAGCGCGCAGGGGTTTGACGAGACGGTGTGGCGGCGCATCTCCGGCGAACTTGGTTGGTGCGGCATTGCCGTGCCAGAGGTTCATGGCGGACTCGGGCTGGGCATTATTGAGCTGGTGCAGGTGCAAGAGTTGGCGGGGCAGAGGCTCTTGTGTGCGCCGTTCTTTTCCAGCGTCTGCCTCGCGACCACTTTGTTGCAGCAGGTCGGTACGGCTACGGCACAAGCCGAGTGGCTGCCGCTGCTGGCGGCGGGCGAGCTGCGTCTGAGCGCGTCGCTGCCTTCCGATGCCAAGGCCTTTATCGCCGTCAGTGGCGTGACGGCGCAGCGTGTAGATGCGGGCTGGACTTTGTCAGGCCGACTTAGCCGAGTGCCTGATGGCATCGGTGCGGATGCGCTGCTGGTGGTCGCTGCGGTGGATGGCGAGTTGCTGCCCGCGCTGTTCTTGGTGCCTTGCAATGCGCCGGGGCTACAGCTCAGCGATACGCGCGGTTTCGATGCGGGCCGGCGTTTTGCGGTGGCTGATTTTCACGCCGTTGTCGCCCAGCGCATCGACGATGCCCAGAAGCGCGTTGAGGGCTATACGCGCACAGCGGCGCTGGTGCGATTACTGATCGCCGCCGAACAGCTCGGTGCCGCGCAGGCTTGCCTTGATCTCACGGTGGCCTACACCGCGACGCGCAAGCAATTCGGCCGCGCTATAGCTGGCTTTCAGGCCGTGAAGCATCGCTGCGCCGAGATGATGGCGCGCATCGAGGCAGTGCGATCCGCCGTCGCGGGTGCTGCTGCGCAAGCGGCGGCTGATGCCCCGCTGGCCGAGTTGGTGGCCGAATGTGCGGCGACCAAGGCGCTGGCTTCAGACACCCTGTTCTGGTGCGCGCAGGAGGCGATACAGCTACATGGCGGCGTCGGCTTTACTTGGGAATACGACCCGCAGCTCTACTTCAAGCGCGCGCAGGCATCGAGCCACTGGCTGGGCACGTCGGATGCGCTGCGTGAACTCGCGGCAAGGCAGGTGTTCGCGGCGGACAGTAGCGCCGTCAGCGCGGCTATGGACGCTCAAGATTCGCTCGCGCCTTTCCGCCATGAGGTGGCGGGCTGGATGGCCACCCATCTCACGGGCCGCTTCGCCGAACTCAAACACCGTGGCGGCCCCGGCGATGAAGAGGCTGACCCTGCGCTGCGCAAGGAATGGGAACGCGAGCTGGCCGCTGGCGGCTGGATTGGCGTCGGTTGGCCCAAAGCGCAGGGCGGACGGGCTTTGAGCATTGCCGAGCAGGTGATCTTTCACGAGGAATACGCGCGTGCCGGTGCGCCCGGCCGCATGGGCCACATCGGCGAAGGGCTGATCGGCCCCGCGATCATCAAATACGGCACGCCTGCTCAGCAGCAGCGTTTCCTGCCGCCCATTCTTGAAGGCACTGAATACTGGGCGCAGGGTTACTCAGAGCCCAATGCCGGCTCTGATCTGGCCAATGTGCAGACCCGTTGCTGGCAAGAGGCGGATGGCAGTTGGCGCGTACAAGGTCAGAAAATCTGGACTTCTCTCGCGCATGAATCCGATTGGATTTTTGTGCTCGCGCGCTGCGAGCCCGGCAGCAAGGGCAACAAGGGCTTGGCGTTTTTGCTGATGCCGCTGCAGCAGTCTGGCATTGAGATTCGATCGATTCGTCAGATGGGTGGCGGCTCTGAGTTCAACGAAGTGTTCTTCGATGGCGCACGCGCTGAGGCCGACCATCTCGTCGGTGCGCCGGGCGAGGGCTGGAAGGTGGCGATGGGCCTGCTCGAAATCGAGCGCGGCGTGTCCACCCTCGGCCAGCAAATGCATTTTCAGCACGAGCTGGAACAGGTGATTGCCGCTGCGCATGAGCGTGGACTGGATCGCTCGCCCGCCATTCGTGATCGTCTTGCGCAGGCGTGGCATGGTCTCAAGGTGCTGCGCTATCACGCGCTGCGCATGCTGGCCGGCGACGATGCACTCAGTCTCGGCCGCGAGGCGCTGGTCTATAAATACGCCTGGTCGAGCTGGCACCGCGATCTCGGCAAGCTGGCAATGGATATCCTCGGGCCCGATGGTGAGAGTGCCGACGAGGCTGTGCGCGCCTTGCAGCAACTGTTCTTCTTCTCTCGGGCTGACACCATCTATGGCGGCACCAACGAGATACAACTCAACCTGATTGCCGAGCGAGGCTTAGGCATGCCGCGTGAAGCACGTCCTGTCACTACCTGAGCGTCGCCATGCAATCACCCCCTCCTTATGTCCCCGCCCATGGCCTGCTCAAGGGTCGCAGCGTGCTCATCACCGCTGCTGCCGGTGGCGGTATTGGTTTTGCCGCCGCCAAGCGTTGCCTCGAAGAAGGTGCGCGGGCACTGATGCTGTCGGACATCCACCCGCGGCGCACCGAAGAAGCAGCGCAGGCATTGGCGAAAGAGTTCCCCGATGCCCAGGTGTTCGGCCGGGTCGGCAATGTGGCGCTGGAAGCCGATGTGCAGACGCTGATCGACACGGCAGAGGAAAAACTCGTCGGCGTCGATGTGCTCATCAACAACGCGGGCCTGGGCGGCAGCAAGCGCGTGGTCGACATGACCGACGAGGAGTGGCACAAGGTGCTGGATGTGACCCTCACCGGAACTTTCCGCATGACCCGCGCAATGCTCAGGAAAATGCAGCTGCGCGGCCGTGGCGCCATCGTCAACAACGCTTCGGTGCTGGGCTGGCGGGCGCAGAAGGAGCAGGCGCATTACGCCGCCGCCAAGGCCGGGGTGATGGCGCTGACCCGCTGCGCCGCGCTGGAGGCCGCCGAGTTCGGCATCCGCATC
>JBKJJE010000056.1:0-4901 GCA_046598075.1 Stagnimonas sp. | reverse complement strand
CTTCAAGGCCGCGTTCTGCTCCTTGGTCGTGCGCAGGCGCGAGAGGGCGGCGACGCGAATCGGCCAGTCGGCAAAGCGATCCGAAAAGTTCTTGGCATGCTGCTCGGCGAGCAGCGTCGTGGGCGCCAGCACGCACACCTGCCGCCCGGCACGCGCCACCGCAAAGGTCGCACGCAAGGCGACCTCGGTCTTGCCAAAACCCACGTCGCCGCAAATGACGCGGTCCATGGGCTTTTCGAGCTGCAGGTCAGCCAGCACGGCATCAATCGCCGTCTGCTGATCGGGCGTGGTGGTGAAGGGAAATGCCGAGACGAAGCGCTCGTAATCGACGCTGTCGAGGTCGAGCTTCAGGCCCGGCTTGGCGCTGCGCCGCGCCTGGATCTTGAGCAGTTCGGCAGCGACGTCGTGCGCCTTCTCGCGCGCTTTCTTCTGGGCTTTTTCCCAGCGTTCGTTGCCGAGCGTGTGCAGCGGTGCGGCTTCGGCCTCGCTGCCGGTGTAGCGGTGAATCTGCGCCAGCGAACCGACCGGCACATAGAGCTTGTCCTGGCCGGCGTATTCGAGGATGAGGTATTCATTGGTGACGCCGCCGGAATCGAGCGTGACGAGACCGCGATAGCGCCCGACGCCGTGCTCCACATGCACCACCGGTGAGCCGACGACGAGGCTGCTGAGATCACGCAGGATGGTTTCGGGGTCGCGCGCCTTCGAGCGGCGCTTGAGCTGTTGCTGCGGCGCGGTGAGGCCAAACAATTGTGCTTCGGCAATCAGCGCGATACCGAGCGACGGCACCAGCAGACTGTCCTGCACCGGCCCCAGAGTGACGCCGACGCGGGCCGAGTCAGTGAGAAAGTCGGCAAAGGATTCGTAGACGCGTGGAATCAGCCCCAGCGGCTTGAGCCACTGCACCACCGCCTCACGGCGGCCTGCGGACTCGGCCAGAAACAGGAAGCGTCCCTCACCGTTGTCATTCCCGCGCACGCGGGAACCCAGAGCGGCGGAGTGCTCAGCGTCGGCACTAGATTCCCGCCTGCGCGGGAATGACGAAGGGTTTGGGAGTAGCGCCTTCACCACCTCCGCCCCCCCCTCACTGTCATTCCCGCGCACGCGGGAATCCAGAGCGGCGGAGTGCTCAGCGTCGGCACTGGATTCCCGCCTGCGCGGGAATGACGAAGGGTTTGCGAGTAGCGCCTTGACTGCCTCCGGCCCACCCACAATCGGCGTGATCTGATCGGCCTCATCTTCCGCAAGGCCAACCCGCTGCAGCGGGAAGCGCGCCAGCTGTTCGGCCGCCTGCGCCGGCGTGAGAAACACATCCGCCGCCGCCATTAGCGGCCGTTCGAGATTGCCGTCGTAGCGGTCGCGGCGCTCCTCGATCTGCTGCCAGTCGGCCGCGAGCTTGGCATCGAGATCGTCCAGCGCCAGCCAGAGGCTGTCCTTGGGCAGATAGTCCGCCAGCACCGCGGTTTCGCGCTGCGGGAAGAACAGCGGCAGGTAGGCCTCGATGCCGCCCGGCATCAGCGCCTTGCTCACCTCGGCATAGATGCGCGAGCGCGTCAGATCACCGGGGAAGTACTCGCGGTAGTTACGGCGAAAGGTGTCGATGCCCTCGCGGTCGGTGGGGAACTCGCGCGCCGGCAGCAGGCGCACTTCCTTCACCACGCCTTGCGAGCGCTGGGTGTCGGGGTCGAAGCGCTTGATCGACTCGATCTCGTCGTCGAATAAATCGAAGCGGAAGGCCTCGGGCGACCCCATGGGGAAGAGATCAAGCAGCGAGCCGCGCAGCGCAAACTCACCCTGGCTCTGCACCTGCGACACGCTCGCGTAGCCGGCTGCCACCAGCCGCTCGCGCAGGCTGATTGCATCGAGCTTTTGTCCCTGCTTCAAAAAGAAGGTGCGGCCCTGCAACCAGGCCACCAGCGGCAGGCGCTGCAGCAGCGCATCGGCGGTGACGATCAGCGCGCCTCGGTGCGTATCCGGCAGACGGTGCAGGGCGGCAAGGCGCTCCGAGAGGATTTCCTGATGCGGCGAGAACGGGTCGAAGGGCAGGGTTTCGGTGTCTTGCAAATGCACCACCGGCCACTCGTCACCGAGAAAGAAGCGCAGCTCCGCCTCCAGCCGGTAGGCCTGCTGCTCGTCGCCCGCCACCGCCACCACAAGGCCGGCGTGGTGCTGCACTTTGCTGGCGACGGCCAGCGCTAGGGCGCTGGCTGGAAGCGGCTGCCCGGCTTTGAGTGCGGCATCGGTCTGGGAAAAAGAAGGCAGAAGCAAAGCCATTGTTAGGCGAGCCTTGAAGGCGATTTAAGACCGCAATTATCACGGCTTATAGGCAAGAACGTCTGAGTGTGTTCGTGTTATTTGCGAGCTTCGAACCTGATAGTCGGTCCGTAGTAAAACGTAGCCAACTTGGCGACGCTACTCCCATGCGCATACGACACGATCAGCATGGAGTCACTTGGCAGTCTTTGGACAATGTGATGCAGAAAAGCTGATACCGCACTCAGCGGAGCTGAATTCGTGATGGTCAACACCAGTCGTTTGATGTGCTGCGGAATTTTCAAATACGCGGCAAGACTTTCCCCTCCGTCGCGCCCAAAAATATGATCGAAGTCGACCGAGATATCCATCGATTCGCTGGCGTCAAAATTTTTTGCGATATCTTTATCGAGAGCGAAAGACAAAACATTTTTTGTGCCGCCTACAGTCTTTATTCTCCGGTAACTCAGTTGAATTGAGTCACCATAAGTCTGCTGGAAAGTGCTCAGGACAAGAGAGCCCAGATGTGACTTGGCAGAGGCTTTCGAAGCGTCTAACTGCTTTAACGCATTGAACTCTAGTCCGTCGTCTTCAATCTCAAAATCTGTTCCATTAAACATCAACTGCACATGACGGGCGCTTCCATGAGAGAAGGCGTTGTCGCACAGCTCATAAGCCACCTCTTGCAAGTCACGTCTGAGTTCGTTGGTGAGGCTATTGACCAGTGCGGGCCGTGAGAAAAAAGCTGCGAACTGATCGGCGGGATTGGATGCAGCAATTTTGGCTGTCCCCGAGTCTTCTATGTAAGGAAAGTCTTTATAGAAGGCT
This sequence comes from Stagnimonas sp., assembly GCA_046598075.1. GTDB lineage: Bacteria > Pseudomonadota > Gammaproteobacteria > Nevskiales > Nevskiaceae > Stagnimonas. The sequence goes on along the minus strand of JBKJJE010000056.1, from coordinate 1,820 downwards.
TCGATAAGCGTAGGTCTAGAAGCGATCTCGCTAGCAATATCGTCCCAACTCCATACATGCACGGGGAATGAATGCGTCTTGGCGCCGTTCAATTTCCGCGCGTGGAGTTGTATTGCCGCATCGCGTGGTGCCGTAGTTGCTAGGGTGAACGAGGAAATTCGAGGCACAAACGTAGAAGCCTTAAGACACTCTGCATCTAGCTCGCCGCTCGACAGTTCACTTCCCAATGCACTGTCTTTGTCTTTGCATTGAACCGCAGCGTAGCTATGTTGGTATCGGGGAGTCCCATATATGTCTACGCCCTGTTGGGCCTGACCAGCACGTCCATTTTTTTGAGTGTTGGGATCAGCCCACACCTCCTTCCACAGTCGATAGCAGAGCTCTTCAAAATCCTGCCAAGCGGCGGGTATCGGCAATCTAAATCTCATGTTGATCTCGAAGCAGTCCTGAATGATTTTTTGGCACAGCGCGCAACTGAAGGAATGCCTCGAAGTAGTTATGGTCAGTTTAAGCGGATCAAAATCCGACGTCGGATTTGATGCATGAGCCTGACGCTACTGATATGTAACAGCACTACTATCGGGGAGTATCCATTGAGTTGTTCTGCCATGCCCGTTGCCGCCCAATTCCTCACCCACACCGTCGACAACCAAGCCCCGCCGCTGCGCGACTTGAATCTCTACGCCAGCGATCTCGCGCTACGCGAGGCCATCGCGCGCGAGGGCGGCGGCTGGGGTGAGACGGACTTGCTCGCCTACGGCGCCATAGCCGGCGGCGAGTTGATGGAGCTGGGCGCATCAGCCAACGAGAACAAGCCCAAGCTGAAACTCTTCGACCGCTACGGACATCGGCTGGACGAGGTGGAGTTTCACCCGGCCTATCACCGCATCATGGCGCTCGGCATCGCGCACGGCGTGGCGGGCTACGCCTGGCGCCATGTGGGCAAGCCGGGCGCGCACGTGGCGCGGGCGGGACTGGCGTTTCTGCACAACCAGGCGGACCAGGGCACGAGCTGCCCGCTGACCATGACCTATGCCTGTGTCGCAGCACTCCAGCACGAGCCGGCACTGGCGAAAGATTGGGTGCCGCGCGTCGCGGGTGGGGACTACGACCCGCTGGTGAAGCCCGCCCTCACCAAGACCACGCTCACCGTCGGCATGGGGATGACCGAGAAGCAGGGCGGCTCGGACGTGCGCGCGAATACGACGAAGGCTTTTGTGCAGCCTGACGGGACGTACGAAATCGTCGGCCACAAGTGGTTCTTCTCCGCACCCATGTGCGACGCCTGGCTGGTGCTGGCCTATACAGAGGCGGGCATCACCTGCTTTCTCGCCCCCAAGATGAAGCCGGATGGCACGCGCAACGCCATCCGTATCCAGCGCCTCAAGGACAAGCTGGGCGACTGGAGCAATGCCTCCAGCGAGGTCGAGTTTCAGGGGGCCTGGGCCGAGCGCGTCGGGCCAGAGGGCCGCGGTGTCGCCACCATTCTCGAGATGGTCGCGCTGACCAGGCTGGACTGCATGATCGGCTCCGCCTCGCTGATGCGCCAAGCCTTGCTACAGGCGCTGCACCACACGCAGCACCGTTCGGCCTTCGGCAAGAAACTCATCGAGCAGCCGCTGATGCGCAACGTGCTGGCCGATCTGGCGCTGGAATCCGAGGCCGCGACCGCGCTCACCTTCCGCGTCGCGCGGGCGGTGGATGCGGGAGCCACCTCGCCGCGTAGCAGCGAGCAAGGCGACCCGCATCCGTCCAGCGGCCCGCGCGCCCCATCATCTGCAGAGGCCCGTCTGCCGCTGGACGATGCTGCGCGCAGGCAC
>JBKJJE010000192.1:0-7210 GCA_046598075.1 Stagnimonas sp. | reverse complement strand
GGATGTCGACGGCGTGCAGGCGGCGCTGGACGATCTGGCCGACCGCGCCAGTCCGCTGGTGATGACGCTGCCGCGCGCAGCCGGCCAGTCGGCGGTGCGCCACGCGCATCTGCTGTGCGGCGAGCCGGTGCTGCCGCTGTTTGAAGAAACTGCCGTGGCATCACCACGTGCGGCGTCCAGTAGCGGTGCCGAGGCGCGTTTTGCCGCACTTGAGGCGCGACTGGCGGCGCTGGAGCAGAAGCTGGCCGAGCTGGGTGGCTAGCTTTCTTCCAGCACGATCTTCCAGCTGCCGTCCTTCTGCTGCCGCCAGAACTGCTGCTTTCTGGCGCTGACCGAGAAGTTGTCACTGCTGTATTCCTGCCGGAACTGCGCAACCACCAGATTCGGCTCGCCGGGATAGCGCATCAGGTCGAGCTCGCGCAGCCGCACGTCGATATGCCGCTTGCCGGCATTGACGCGACGCTTGTAGGCGCTGAACGCCGCCTTGTTCATGCCGTTGCTGACGAACTCGTCGGCGTAGAAATCGAGATAGGCGTTGGTGTCGATGGCCGACCAGCGCGCGCGCCAGTCGTCGATGCGGGCCAGCAGGGCGTCGCGTTCCCTGGCGATGACGGCCGCCGGCAGCCAGCTCATCGAATCGGTTAGCACGATGGGCGTCTTGCCCGCCTGCAGGTAGGGCTTGAGCGCCACCAGATCGCTGTTGGCCATGGTCACGCAGCCCTCGCTGGAGCGCGGTGCACGCGAGCCGACATTCATGGGTACGCCGTGCAGCCAGATGCCGGAACCATCGCGGTTGCGGTGCCGGTCCCAGTTGTTGGGATAGGTGAGCGGAAACGCTCCGGCACCGTAGAGATCAGGCAGCGCGCTGTCGTCGGTGAAGCCGGTGACGTTGTAGATGCCCAGCGGCGTGCGCAGGTCGCCGCGGTTCTGCTTGCCCACCCCATTGCGGCCCATGGCGGCGTAATGCTCGCGCACGACCTTCAGCGCACCCTGGATGTTTTCCAGCACGTACAGTCTTGCCCGCGGCAGATCGACCACCACCGCATAGCGATGCTGTTCCGACAGCTGCAGCAGGCTGGCGGGCAGGCTGCCCTGCGGCACCCGGGGCGGCGCCAGCCTCAACTGCGCTTCCTCAACCAGCTCCTGCAGGCGCACGGTAGAGCTGGTGGCGACCCGGCTGGGAGCTGCGGATGTCATTTGCTGCTCGCGGGTGCCGCGCAGGGTATCGACGACCTGCTGCAGGGCCTGCGCCGGAGTCGGCGTGGCGGCAGCCCGCCCGGCGGCGAGCGCAAACAGCAGCGCGCACGCTATCTGCCTGGAACTGGACATTCCCGATACAGCTCGGCAGCGCGGCTTAGCGGATGAACTCGCGGACGATTTTCCAGCCCTCGGCGCTCGACTTGAATTCCAGCACCTTGCTGACCTGGTCGGAGAAGGTATCGGACTGGTATTCCTGCACGAAAGTCACCCGCACGCGGTCGTCGCCGATCTTGCTGACCTCGGGATTGAGCGCGCGTACCGAGATGCGGCTGGGACGGGCGATACGGTCGCGGCGCTGCTGTTCCCAGGCGGCGCGGCTCAGGCCGCCTTCGGGGACGAAGTCCGGCGCGTACTGGGCGAGATAGGCATTGACGTCACGTGTCGACCAGGCCTTGGCCCAGGCCTGCAGCGCCGAGGTGACACCTGCGGCGTCGGCATTGGAGGTCGGGCTCGGCAGCGGGGTCGCCACGGTCGCCACCACCGGTGCCACTGCTGGCGCAGGTGCAGCTGCAGCGATACTGGCAGCGCCGGCAGCGGCGGCGCTACTGATGCCGGTATCGAGCTGGCTAATCAGGTTCTGCTTGTAGCGCACCGCCTGGTTGTTGGCGTCGAGCATCACCGCGCGGTTGTAGGCGGCACCGGCAAGGGCGGCATAGATATCACCGAGATTCTCGTGCGCGGTAGCGTAGGCGGGGTGGGTGGCAAGCGCGGCTTCCAGCGCGTCGCGGGCCTTCTCGTAGTCGCCCTGCTGGGCGTAGAGCACCGCCAGGTTGTTGTAGGGCTCGGGCAGCTGCGGGTAGTCGCGGGTCAGATCGGCGAACACCTTGATGGCGTCTTCGGTCTTGTTGAGCTTGACCAGCACCAGGCCGCGGGTGAAGCGCGCCTCGGCGTCCTGCGGCGCACCGGCCAGGTACCGGTCGAGGGTTTTCAAGGCGCCCTGCAGATCGCCGCCGGTGAGCTGGGCCTGCGCCTGCTCGACGGGGGTGGCCGAGAACGCCGGCGCTGCAAACACGGTGGCGGCAGCAACGATGGCAAGGCGGGTCAGGGTTTTCTTCACGCCGTCAACCTCTAAAGGTGAGTAGAAACAATGGCGCCGATATTAAAGCAAAAGCAGCCCGCGACGGTGTTCAGGCGGGCCTGCGGTAGATGTCCGGCTCGCCGGCGGGCACCGACTTGAAGCGCCGGTGCACCCAGAAATATTCCGCTGGCGCGTAGCGGCGGATGCCGACTTCCAGCACCCGGTTGATGCGCGCCGCGTCGAAGGTTTCATCTTTGCTGGGAAAATCCACCAGCGCCGGTTCGATCACCAGCCGGTAGCGGCCCCGGCCCAGATAGGCGGGAAAATACGGCACCACCGCCGCCCGCCCCATCGCCGCCAGCCTGCTGGTGGCGACGATGGTGGCGACGTTCTTGCCGAAGAACGGCACGAAGACGCTGATTCTGGGGTCCAGCGTCTGGTCCGGCGCGTACCACACCGCGCGGCCCTCGCGCAGCGCCCGCACCAGCGGCCGCAGCTCCTCTCGCGGCAGCGCCGGCAGCCGCGACCGCCGCTGCCGCCAGTGGTGCATGAGGTAGTCCATCACCGGGTTCTGATAGGGGCGGTACATGGCGTGGAACTCCACGCCGGCCAGCGCCAGAAACCGCGCCCCTAGTTCCAGCGTGGTGAAGTGGCCGGTGAGCAGCAGCAGGCCCTGGCCCCGGGCCTGCACGGCATGCAGATGCTCCAGGCCCTCGACGATGCCGGCGCGGGCGAGGCGCGCGTCGGAACTCCACCAGGCGATCGCCGCCTCGAAACCACCCCGCCCCAGCGCACGGAAATGCGCATGCAGCAGCTGCCGGCGTTGTTCATGGCTGTGATCGGGGAAAGCCACCTTCAGGTTCGCCGCCACCACCAGCCGGCGACCCGGAAGCAATCGCGCCACCAGCGCGCCCAGCCACTCGCCCAGCCGCAGCTGCGCCCGCAGCGGCAACAGGTGCAGCAGCCGCAGCAGCCCCAGACCGATCCACACCGGCCAGTGGCGTGGGGCGAGCAGGGCGGAGCGGAAGGCGGGAGGGGTCATGGGGTTCCGATTGTAAGGGTCGCTAAGCTAGCCCCATGCGAACCCTCTACACCGCGCTGCTGGCGCTGCTCACTCCGTTGATCGTGCTGCGCCTGTGGGCGAAGGGGCGGGTGCAGCCGGCGTATCGGCAACGCATCGGCGAACGCTTCGGCCAGGTGCCCGCGCATCCGGTCGCGGTGTGGGTGCACGCGGTCAGCGTCGGCGAGACACTGGCCGCACTGCCGCTGATCGAAGCCCTGATCACCCGGCACGGCGAGCGGCAGGTGTGGGTGACCACCACCACGCCCACCGGCAGCGAGCGCGTCACTGCCAGCCTCGGCACCAGGGTCATCCACACCTATGCGCCGTACGACCTGCCGGCGGTGGTTGCCCGCTTTCTCGACCGTGCCCGGCCGCAGCAGGTGGTGGTGATGGAAACCGAGCTGTGGCCCAACCTGTTCGCGGCACTTAAGGCGCGCGGCATTCCGCTCACCATCGCCAATGCGAGGCTCTCCCCGCGATCCTTCAAGGGGTATTCGCGGCTGGCCGGGTTCACTAGCGCGGTGCTCGCCAATGTCACCACGGTGGCCGCGCAAAGCCTGCTGGACGGGCAACGCTTCACTGCGCTGGGCGCCCGCGCGGTGCAGGTCACCGGCAATCTCAAGTTCGATCTGGCGCTGCCGGCAGCGCCGCATCCGCTCAGCGCCCAGATCACCGCACGCTGGCCCGACGCCCGCGCGGTGTGGGCCGCGGTGAGTACCCACGAGGGGGAAGAGGAGCTGGTGCTGGCCGCGCATCGGCAGCTGCTGCGGCGCGATGCCAGCGCGCTGCTGATCCTGGTGCCGCGCCACCCGCAGCGGTTCGACGAAGTCGCCAGGCGCATCGCAGCCCTGGGCCTGGTGTGCGAGCGCCGCACGGCGCTTGCCGTCCAGCCGACAGATCCTGCCGCACGCATCCTGCTCGGCGATTCCATGGGCGAGGTGATGGCCTATCTGGCCGCCGCGCAAGTCGCCTTCGTCGGCGGCAGCCTGGTCGCCGTCGGCGGCCACAACCTGCTGGAACCGGCGGCGCTCGGAGTCCCCGTGCTGTTCGGCCCGCATATGCACAATTTTCTCGATGCCCGCGAGCTGCTGCTGCACGCCGATGCCGCGCGTGAGATCAGCGATGCCGACACCCTGAGCGCCGCGCTGGCCGACTGGCTGCCGTCAGTGCCGGACATCGCGCCGCGGCCGCAACAACGCGCCGACCGCAGCGCGCGCGCGCGCGCGGCGGTGGCGGCCAATCGCGGCGCCCTGCAAAAACTGCTGACGCTGCTCGCGCGCGGCCGATGAGCCAGCTCGTCGTCGCCACTCCGGCAGGCCTTTATTGTGCTGCCGGTGATTTCTACATCGACCCGCTGCACAAGGTTGCGCGTGCGGTCATCACCCATGCCCACGCCGACCACGCTCGCGCCGGCATGGGCCACTACTGGGCGGCCAGGGCGGGTGCGGGACTGCTGCGCGCCAGGGTCGGGCGCACGGCGCCGATGACGCTACCCGACTATGGCGAGCGCATCACGCTTGGCACCGCGACCGTCTCCCTGCACCCAGCCGGGCACGTGCTGGGCAGCGCGCAGGTACGCATCGAGGTGGCCGGCGAGGTCTGGGTGGTCAGCGGCGATTACAAGCGCTGCCCGGATCCCAGTTGTGCGCCGTTCGAGCCGGTGCGCTGCGACACTTTTGTCACCGAGGCCACTTTCGCCTCTCCACAGTACCGCTGGGATCCGCCCGCCCAGGTGGCGCAGGAAATCTTCGACTGGTGGCAGCAGTGCAAGGCCGAAGGCCGCGCAGCAGTGCTGCTGTGCTATTCGCTGGGCAAGGCGCAGCGGGTGCTGGCGGAGCTTGCGCGCTTCAGCGAGCAGATGCTGGCGCGGCAGGGTGAGGTCGAGCCGGTGCTGCTGCATGGCGCCATGACGCCGCTGGTGAAGGTGTATCGCGCCGCGGGCATCAGCATGCTGCCCACCCAGCCGTTCGGCACGCCGCCGAAAAGCGCGCAGTTCGCGGGCCGTCTGGTGCTTGCGCCCCCGGGCGCGCGCGGCACGCCCTGGATGCGCCGGCTGGCACCCTGTTCCATCGGCTTTGCCAGCGGCTGGATGGCGGCCGGCGACAGCCGCCGCATGCGCTACGACCGCGGCTTCGTGATGAGCGACCACAGCGACTGGCCCGGTCTGATCCGCAGCATCGAGCAGACCGGGGCCCGGCGGGTGCTGACCATGCACGGCGAAAGCGAGGCGCTGATCGCCCACCTGAGCACGCGCGGCATCGCGGCCGCCCGGCTGGAAGACCAGACCGGATGAGCACGCTCGCGCACCTGATCCGCTGCCATCGCATCCTCAGCGGCCGGCGCACGCCCATTCCGTTCGAGGATCTGCGCCAGCGGCTGGAATGCTCCACCGCCACACTCAAGCGGGTGCTCACCCAGTTGCAGGACGAGTTCGGCGCCCCGCTGATCCGCGCCCGCGGCCACGGCGTGTTCTATGCGCGTGACGGGGTGGCGGTGTTCGAGCTGCCTGGCTTCTGGCTCAACGCCGGCGAACTCGCCGCGTTGCTGGTGTTCGAGAATCTGCTGCAGGCCACCGCCCCCGGCCTGCTGTCGGAACAGCTGGCACCGGTCCGAGCCAGGGCGCGCGCCCTGCTCGGTGCCGAAGGCCAGTTGCCGGACTGGTCGCAACGGCTGCGGCTGTTGGGGGCGACGCGCCGCGAGGCCGGTGCTGCGTTCGGTACCGTGGCGAGTGCGCTGGTGCGCCGCCGCCGCCTGGGCGTGCGCTATCACGGCCGCGAGTCCGATCAGCACAGCGAGCGCGAGCTGTCGCCACAGCGACTCACCCACTACCGTGACCGCTGGTATCTCGATGCCTTCTGCCACCAGCGCGGGGCGCTGCGCAGCTTCGCGGTGGAACGCTTCACCCAGGCCCGCGAGCTGCCCCTGGCTGCCAGGGAAGAACCCGCCGCCGCGCTCGATGCCGTGCTCGCCGGCAGCTACGGCATTTTCTCCGGCCTGGCCACGGCGACGGCGCAGCTGCTGTTCTCGCCGCGCGCAGCGCGCTGGGTGGCGGATGAGCAGTGGCATCCTGCCCAGAGCGGCGAATGGCGGGCCGATGGCAGCTGGCAGTTGAGCTTCCCCTATCACCGTGAGGAAGAGCTGGTGATGGACCTGCTGCGGCACGGCGCGGATGTGCAGGTGCTGGGGCCGCCGCCGTTGCGGGCAGCGGTGGCGGCCAGGCTCAGGGCTGCGCTCGCGGCCTACGAGGTCTGACATTGCGGCTCAGGATTTGAGCCGAGGCGCCGACAAGCTCTGGGTACCCGCCCCACGGAGAACCCCGATGCACACGGATTACGCCCCCCGCCTCGCCGCCATCGCGCGCGCCCGCCGTCGTCGCCAGCTGATCTTCACGCTGGGCCTGCTGATGCTGCCGGCGCTGTCCTTCTACCCGGCCGGCGGCATGGCGGATGCGCCGCAGCGCAGCCTGCATCTGGCGCGGCTCGCGCCATAGCCTGGCCGCGCGCCGGCAGCCGAGCCGCTATGGCCGGCTGCGCAGGCCTTGCTCGGCCGCCGCCAGCTCATCCGCCGCCAGCAGGATGCCCGGCTCGGTGAGCGTGCCGCCGGCCACCGCCGGCAGCGCCAGCCAGCGCAGGGCGTGGCGGCCCGCAGCCAGGTATTCCGCCTTGCCGGTGACTGCTGCCAGTGCGGCGTAGAAGCGTGCGGCATGGATGTTTTCTTCGGTTACCCGCGGCGGAGGCAGGGCGGCGCCGGCAGCCACCGCCGTGAGATAGCCGCCGCCGTCGGCTGAAAAGTGCTGCGCCATCGCGCTGGCCGCACGTTCGGCGACGGCCAGCCATTGCGCATCGCCGGTCGCGCCATGCAGGGCGAGT